>CAYTNB010000018.1:0-23258 GCA_964439085.1 uncultured Desulfobulbia bacterium
GTTTTACGGAACATAATCCGCAAACTTTTAGTGTCCATCTTTATTAGACCACTCCGCTTTTTCGGTACCCTCAAGACAGAGCAAGTTCACGGGGCAAGATACATAACTCGTCAACAGGCCAAGGCAGACATCGTTGATTATATCGAAATGTTTTATAACTGCAAACGGCTACACTCCTATCTGGGATATATGAATCCAATGGAATTTGAAACTAAGTGGACTATGGAAAAAGCTGCTTAGAAAAATGTCCACTTTTACCTGACCACGTCAAAATCCTTAAGTTTAAAACGCCATATGAGGTGTTTAAAAAACTTACAGGTATAAATGTTAGAAATTTGATGGGTTATGCACTTATTGTACGAATGCAGGATACATGAAAAAAGGCCTTACAACGAAAACGCTGTAAGGCCTTTAAATACTGGTGCCGGGACTAGGATTTGAACCAAGGACACACGGATTTTCAGTCCGTTGCTCTACCGACTGAGCTATCCCGGCGGAAATGAAGTCGCTAATATATTTAAGCTGCTGCCAGTTGTCAAGCTGTTTCTAGAGATCGCACAAAATCAGGTCTGATAATTCTCTCAGATCTTGGCCATACTCAAATCCATGGCGTATTTAACGATCCCCTCAGCCAAGCTGTCAGCCAGGGCGTCCAGGTATTGATCATCACGAAGGTGCTTGGCATCAATTGGGTTGCTGACAAAAGCAATTTCGGCAAGTATAGAGGGCATTTGAGCGCCAATCAAGACAATAAAGGGTGCTTTTTTTACACCATGACTCTTTATTCCAGCATATTTCTTACTCATCTCCAGCAGAAGGTTTTTGTTAACTATCCTGGCCAAGCGAGCAGACTCCTCCTTTTTGCAGTTTTTCATCAAACTGCTGAGAATTTTTTGCAAATCGCTGATATTGTTTGCAGAAGTAGCATTTTCACTGGCAGCCAACTGCATATCCTGCTTGTTATTCGTCAAATCCAGGTAATAGATCTCCATTCCCCTAGCCTTTGCGGAATGAGCAGCATTAGCGTGAATGGAGACAAAAAGATCGCCTTCCTTGGTATTGGCAATAGCAGTTCTCTCCTCCAGGGGAATAAAAACATCACGTGTCCTGGTCAAAATTACCTCACAGCCCAGATCACGGGTCAATCTACGCGCCACCTTCTTAGCCACCTTCAAGACCACGTCCTTTTCTCGTAAGCCCCCCACACCAATAGCTCCTGGGTCTTTACCGCCATGGCCTGGATCCAGGATTACCCTTTTGATTCCCAGACCCAGCTGTTGCGCCAAAGTTGGAGCATTGGGAATACATATTGTCTTGCCTTGAGGTTTGCTGCTACTAGTGCCCCCCCTAACGTCAATAACAATACGAAAGGGCTTAACCAGGTTGAAAATTTTGTAATCAGATATAGACTGCGTATCCAGAACAACCCGGCCCACCGTGGGTTTATACTGAGCACTACGTACCCGCTTTAACAGACCGTCCTTCACAGAAATTCTCTTTTGCATCTTTCTGGGAACCTGGCAATTATCAAGATTTATATAAAGTCGGCGGGGCTGATTGCCATCCTCTTTTAGGAGAAAGTCCTTATATTTTACAGGCCGAGAGACCTCTATAACCACGCGAGTATAGGTTTTGGTTGACCAATGCCGCAAATCAATAATGCGGGCCAAGGATGAGACAGGAACCGCTGCCTTATCATGGAGGGGTTTAGCAACAACCACTTTCCTGGAGGGAACAACGGACGCCGCCTTTTTTTTGGCCTGAGCAATCTTCCATTTATGTAAATCCCCAGCCGCTTTCTTCAACATATCACCATCCGGGTAGATAGCCAGCAAACGAGCCAGCACCAAAGCGGCCTTTTTGTAATTACCCTGCTCCAACGCATATATCCTCGCCGTGTGATAAAGTGCATCATCGGCATAAGGATGTTTGGGAAAGAGGCTGACCACATCGTCATAATAAGAGAGAGCCTCGTGCAAATCATTGGCCTTACCAAAACGTTTGTACATCTTATAATAGATATGCCCAAGGGTGAGAAGGCTGGCGGGAGCACGGCTTGAGTACATATCCGTCTTATAGGAACGAATAAAGGCCCGGGCAGCTTCCCGCCAGGCATTTACAGATTTGGCCAGTTTGGCACTAAATTTGATGGCGTTATAGCGTGCTCTGGCCAAATTATACTGTTTTATCGATATATGTATTTTGGAATATTTGTTAGAATGCCTGCCAGCAGCCCAAACGGGCAAGGCCTGCCCCAAGGCAACCAGAAGCATAACTGCTAATATCAGAGAGTATGATTTAAGTTTAGTCATTTACTGTATTTGCCAGACTTTTCAGTTCATAAACCAGGGTAAGGGCATCCATGGGGCTCAGGAGATTCGGATCAACTCCCACAAGCTTCATGTGCATTGGATCGGTTGCCGGAGCGAACAATTCCAATTGAGCTGGACGTTTTGGGTGGGCCTCGTCTCGATCGCTTTTGGCGATACAGGGATTGCCGTATTGGTTCAACTCGCCCTGTTCAATATTAAATAGCAGTTCATTGGCCCTACTGATCACCGTATCCGGCACCCCTGCCAAAGCCGCCACTTGAATACCGTAACTTTTGTTAGTCCCCCCTGCCAAAAGTTTATGCAGAAAAATTATGGTGTCGTTCCACTCCCGCACCGCAATATTGAAATTTTTTACCCGCTCACTTGTCCTGGCCAACTCAATTAATTCGTGATAATGAGTGGCAAAAATTGTTTTCACCCCCTTACCATCCTTATTCATCAAGTCCTCGGTCACGGCCCAGGCAATAGCCAAGCCGTCGTAAGTACTAGTGCCACGGCCTATCTCGTCCAAAATAACTAAACTCTTAGGGGTGGCATTATTTAGGATATTGGCAGTTTCGTTCATCTCAACCATAAAAGTTGACTGCCCCTGCCGCAGATTGTCCATGGCCCCTACTCTGGTGAATATCCTATCAACCACGCCTATTCGGGCTCTAGCTGCTGGCACAAAGCTGCCCATCTGCGCCATAAGAACGATTAAGGCGGTCTGCCGCAGGACGGTTGATTTTCCAGCCATATTGGGGCCGGTGATAATCAGCACCTCATTTTTTTCCTGATCCAGATGCAGATCATTGGGCACAAAACGCCCCGGCGGCAGTGACTGCTCGATAACCGGGTGGCGACCCTCTTCGATAATAATTTTTTCACCGTCATTCACCTGTGGCTTGACATATTTATGACGCCGAGCCGCCTCGGCCAAACAAGTAAAAAAATCAAGCCAGGCCAGATGATTGGCGGCAGCCAAAATCCGGTTGCTTTGTGCTGCTGCCTCCCCCCTGACTTCCGAGAACAATTGATACTCCAGTTCAACCCTCTTGTCCTCAGCCCCTATCACCTTGCTCTCAAATTCTTTCAGCTCAGGAGTGATAAAACGTTCTGCGTTTACCAAGGTCTGTTTACGAATAAAATAATCCGGAGCATTAGCGCTCTGCGCCCTGCTAACCTCCAAATAATAGCCAAAAACCTTGTTAAAACCGATTTTCAACTTACCGATACCTGAGCGTTCCCTCTCCTGCTGCTCCAACTCCAAAATCAAACGTTTACCGTCCGTGGAGATGCTCACCAATTCGTCCAATTGTTCATTAAAACCTGGCTTAATTAATTTGCCGTCCCGCAGGGTAATGGGGGCATCGTCACGAATGGCCCTGCCCAGCAAGTCAGTCAAATCTTCCAAGAGATCAAGCTCGGCACAAATTGCCTCAAGACGCTTGTCATCAACCTTCGCTAAACGAGCTTTTACCTGGGGCAATTGGGCCAATGAATGTTGCAAGGCATTTAAATCGCGGCCATTACCATGCCCCAAAACAATCCGACTGTTCAGGCGTTCAAGATCATAGACCTTAACCAGCAACTCCCGCAGATCGTCACGCAGGCTGGCATCTTTATATAGAAAGGCGACAGTATCAAGGCGCAGGCTTATATCATCCGGATTTTGGAGGGGTGAGAGAATGTTTTTTTTGAGCAATCTGGCACCCATAGGAGTACAGGTAAAGTCAAGAACCGCCAGGAGCGAGCCTTGCCGTTTACCGCCCGCAATGCTTTGAGTAATCTCTAGATTACGGCGGGATGATTCATCAATAATCAGGGTCTCGCTCAAATCAATGGCGGTAATTTTAGAGATATGGGAAAGATCGGTCTTCTGAGTCTCTGCAATATAGCTGAACAGGGCTCCTGCCGCACCCAAAGCGGCGTTTAAATGCTCGCAGCCAAAGCCGCTGAGGCTGGTGGTTTTAAAATGTTCAAGGAGTTGTTCCCTTGCGGTCTGAATTTGAAAATCACCATCGGGCCTCGGACTTGGAAATATTTCCGGTAATACCTGCCGCAATAGGGCAACCACCCCTTTCTGCTCCTCGGCATGCCGCTCCGGTGGTTCATCGGAAAAGATAATTTCAGAGGGATGGCGACGGATCAAGTCATCATTTAGATCCTGAATATCGGCAAATTCCCCGACCAGGAACTCACCCGTTGACATGTCAATAATACTAAGCCCCCAGAGGGTATCCTTATTTTTTGGCACCGCAATGGCGGCAATATAGAGGTTGCTTTTGTCGTCCAGCAACTGCTCATCTGTGACCAAACCAGGAGTGATAACCCGGATAACCTCACGTTGTACTATCCCTTTCGCCTCTTTGGGATTTTCTACCTGCTCGCAGATTGCCACCTTGAACCCACCCCTGACCAGCTTGGCCAGATAAGTTGTAGCGGCGTGGTAGGGAATGCCGCAAAGCGGTACCCTGTCCTTGTCGGCCTTGCTGCTTCTGGAAGTTAAGGTAATGCCAAGAACCTTGGAGGCGGTGACGGCATCTTCAAAGAACATCTCGTAAAAATCGCCCATGCGATAGAACAAAATTGCATCCTGGTATTGTTCCTTAATTGCCAGATATTGTATGAGCATGGGGGTGAGTTTTTGTTGAGCCGTCATCAATCACACTCCGATTTTTTTGTCAAAATCTGACCTGCCAGTAGAGCCTGAAACTCAGGTAACAGGTCATCAAAGGTCTGTTCAATATGCTGTGGAATACTGCGAATATCGGCGGTAACAGTCATGAAGTTGTGATCACCCTCCCAGCGTGGCACAATATGGAAGTGAAGATGATCGGCTTGGCCCGCTCCGGCAACAGCTCCCAGGTTCAAGCCCACATTCAGACCACCTGGATGCAGATAATGGCGTAGAATGGCAATTGCCGATTGCAAGGTGGTCATTAAGGCCGCCGCCTCATTCGGAGCAAGATCGGTGAGATCAGCGACATGCCGAATTGGAGCCACCAGAAGATGACCATTGGCGTAGGGGAAACGATTAAGTAACACCTCGGTGTATTGATCCATATAAAGAAGCAGCGCCTCTTTGTCCCAGGTTGTATCGTCAGGAAAATCGAAGATGCAGCCATCATGACAACCGGCATGACCAAGAATATATGACATACGCCAGGGAGCCCAAAGGGTCTTCATTCTGTCGGAACCTCATGAATCGCAGCACTCAGA
This sequence comes from uncultured Desulfobulbia bacterium, assembly GCA_964439085.1. Taxonomy (GTDB): domain Bacteria; phylum Desulfobacterota; class Desulfobulbia; order Desulfobulbales; family VMSU01; genus JAADIV01. Next base: position 5,535 of record CAYTNB010000018.1, read on the forward strand.
GTATCACTCACCTTCATAATAGCGTAGGTACCGGGTGCCCCGAAACGCCCGGTAGACTTGAAGCTGCCGGGATTGAGAAATAGGGTTCCGCCGATATTGTGACAAACAGGCCGGTGGGTATGGCCATAAACAATACAATCCACGGCCCCAAATTCATCCGGCAACTGTGCCTCAAAATCATAGGCATAACCAGAATTATGAATAATGCCGATTTCAAAATCCCCAAGAGAAATGGTCATTTTGCGGGGCAATGCTTGGCGGCTGGCCGTCTCGCACATATTCCCGTGGACGGCATACACCTTTTTATCAGCAAAGGCGGCGACGATACCAGGAGAGGTTAAATCCCCGGCATGTATAATTACAGAAGCATCGGCAAAACAGGCCGCCACCGCCTTTTTAAATTCGGGGGTAATTTGTGTGAGATGGGTATCTGACAGGATACCAACTGTAATGGTTCGCATGAACAATCAAAATAATACAATCGTCTGCAAATCTCAACCGTTATGAATGAGAGAACCAGGAAAAATAGTTGTAGCCAAATAAAAAGAGCAGCCCCGTAAAGGCTGCTCTTTTTGTATTTAAGCTAGCCAGAAATTTGCCGCCTAAACAAATCGTTATCTTGCAGCTTCTCAAGAGCAGGCTCAGTTTGGAGACTAATTAAATGCCCGGGATTGGCCTTGGCCAGGCCATCGCCTTCTTGATTGAACATGGCAAGTATTTTAACTTCTCGCTGCGTGAGTCCAGAACCTAAATGCTCAATTACATCACCAACAAAAAGCTGATTCCTGACCTCGAAAAATTTGTCTGGGCCCAACTTTCTAACCACACCAACCGGAGCATGAGTCTGCTCATACTTGATTCCAGAATACAACATATCTTCCGGAGATGGCGGCCCGTCAAAAAAATTCTCGGTGTAACCACGTGAACCAATTTTAAAAAGTTCTGCCCCAAAGACATCGGGCAGTCGCAGATCAGCAAGGTTAATTTCGGGGGTAATCATTTTATCTGCAATATAGTCCAAGGCAGCTCGATATAGACGTGTCACCGCCCCGACATAATAAATACTCTTCATCCGACCCTCAATCTTTAAACTATCCACCCCAGTCGCCATAAGCTGCGGCAGCCGGTTCAGCAGACAGAGATCTTTACTATTAAAAATATAAGTGCCATTCGAATCCTCCTCCACCGGGAAATACTGCCCAGGCCGCTTTTCCTCCTGCAAGGCATAACGATAACGGCAAGGATGCGCACAATTACCATGGTTAGCATCCCGCCCCGTCATATACAAACTTAACGAGCAGCGACCAGAATAGGAAATACATAACGCCCCGTGCACAAAGACCTCTAACTTCAAGGATACGGCTCGCCGGATCTCCTCAATTTCCTCCCGAGACATTTCCCGCGCCAGGTTCACCCGAGTCGCTCCCTGGCGCTGCCAGAACATGGCGCTGGCCTGATTGGTAATATTTGCCTGGGTACTGATATGAATATTTATCTCCGGTACGCTCTCTTTGGCGATTGAAAAAATACCGGGATCGGAAATAATCAGACCATCCACCTCAATTTCCCGCAGAAACAAGAGATATTTCTTTAAATCCAGTAAATCTCGATTATGAGCCATGATATTGATGGTGATAAAAACCTTAACATGATGGGCATGAGCATAAGCCACCGCCTCCGCCAGATCTTCTTCGCCAAAAACGGCATGCGCCCGTAAGCTGTACGGGCCGCCACCCATATAGACAGCATCCGCCCCATAGCGAATAGCAATCTTTAATTTTTCCAGACTGCCAGCCGGCACAAGAAGCTCCGGCATAATCTTTTTAATGGAATTAATATTGTTTTGTATCATTGTATGTATGGCTCATCTGATAAATTAGACCAACAAACACGGTTCTGGAATGATGACATTTGTTGGCGTTATATGTATAGTGTTTTCAAGTGGAACGATGTTCTAACACCCCACGAGGGGGTATCGGAGTCTACGCTTACCTACGTACCTTGTAAATTCTTTCCTAAAAAACAGGTAAGCGAAGCGTAGACTCCGAGAAAACAATCTGTAAGGTACTAAAGGCCTCAGCACATCCCACAGCATCTAAGCACCATTCGGGGATTTGGACCTGAATGGTGGCCATTTATCACGATCATCCAGGCTATCAAAACTAATGCAATTAGATAAAATAGCAAAATCGGCCCAGGTTATGGTGGCTATGAGTGGAGGCGTTGATTCGTCGGTCACTGCGGCCCTTTTAAAGCAAAAAGGGCTGAGAATTTTCGGCGTCTTTATGCTACTGGGCCAACCAGATGCCGCAGAGCAGACCGCCAGGGTTCAAAAAATTGCCAATTTCCTGAAAATCCCTTTCACCACCGTTAATTTGGAGCCCGCATTCAATTTACAGGTGCTAAGCTATTTCTCCAAGAGTTATTTACAGGGCAGAACTCCAAACCCATGCATCGTCTGCAACCAAACCATAAAATTTGGTAAATTATTGGACTACGCCATGGCTCAGGGCATGGACTACCTGGCTACCGGCCATTATGCCAAATCAGGCACCGGAGAAGACGGTATAACCCGATTGCTTTGCGGCAGCGACCCGAAAAAAGATCAGGCTTATTTTTTATGCCGTTTAAACCAAGCGCAATTAAGCAAAATTTTATTTCCACTCGCCCAAACAACCAAAAAAAAGGTATACGAATTAGCCAATGAATTAGGCCTTAGCGGGCAGCACAGTTCCGAAAGTCAAGATATCTGTTTTATGAATGACCTATCCCTGAAAGAATATTTTGCAGCCTCTCTGCCAGCGGCCGCACCAGGTGATTTTATTACCACTAGCGGCGATCTCAAAGGCCGCCATGCGGGGATTAGACATTACACCGTAGGCCAACGCCGGGGGCTTGGCATACCTGACGCCACCCCTTATTATGTAACGAAGCTGGATGCCGCAAAAAATCAGGTTATCATCGGCAAAGATTGTGACCTATGGCATAAATCATTACAAATAAAAGAGATTAATTGGCTCTCGGGGCAGGAGCCACAACTTCCGGCAGATTTTATAGTTAAAATTCGTTACCGCCATAATGGCGCTCTGGCACAAGTCCGGGCAGCGGCACGCCAACAATCATACGCAAACGAAAGCGGTACGACAACGATCGTATGCGATAAATTAATCATTGAGTTTAAGGAGCCGCAGAGAGCAATTACCCCGGGGCAATTCGCTGTTTTATATCACAATAACGAGATTATCGGCAGCGGCGAGATTTGTTAAAAGCCGTTAATGACCACAGGTAAGCGCTCCATGAACACCCTGAAGCCCTTTATTAAAGTTAAGAGTGTAGTTTATTGAGCGCTTACCTCAGATGTGCAGCTGAACAGTTACAATAATTTCAATTTAAATAAAGTCTAAACGTGTCTAACAACAAACAAAAAACAGTGGCCATAACCACCTTAGGCTGCAAGGTGAATCAATACGAGTCCGCCTCATTTATCAGCCGTTTCCAAGAACTTGGGGCGAAGATTGTCCCTTTTTCTCAATCGGCCGATATATATATAATTAATAGTTGTGCGGTCACCGGTAAAGCAGGCGCCCAGTCCCGGCAGATGATCCGCCGTGCCCTGCGCACCAATCCCGCCGCTAAAGTTATCGCCACCGGTTGTTATACCCAAATTGCCCCTCAAGAGGTGCAGGGGCTTGCCGAACAGCCCATCCATATCATCGGCAACGACAAGAAAGACTGCTTGGTGGACATTGCCCTGTTAGACACCCCGCCTGACCCGCTAATGGTTGGTGACATTGCCAAAACCAGCGAGATCAGCGAGCTGCCGGTGCAACGTTTCAATGGTCGCACCAGGGCCTATTTAAAGGTGCAGGATGGCTGCAATAATTTCTGTTCCTATTGTATTGTCCCATACACCAGAGGCAGGGTTCGCAGTTTACCAACGCCGCAGGCTTTGGAGCAGGTAAAGGTGTTCGCCAGTGAGGGATATAAGGAACTTGTCCTTACCGGCATTCATGTTGGTATGTACGGTTCAGACCTGACTGACTCTAGTTCTTTGCTTGAGCTGGTAAAACTATTAAACGAAGTGCCCTACGATCTGCGTTACCGCATTAGTTCCCTTGAACCAGCTGAGTTGAATGATAACCTGCTTAATTATTTAGCCCAAGCCGATAAATTTATGCCGCATTTTCACCTGCCTCTACAAAGCGGCGATCCGCATATTTTAAAGAAAATGAATCGGCGTTACACGGTAAAAGAATTTACCCAGGTGGTAAACAATATTGTCGAAGTCATGCCACAGGCAGCAATTGGCTTGGATACAGTGGTCGGCTTTCCCGGCGAAGACGAGAAAATGTTTCAAAATACCTATGAACTTATTGAATCGCTGCCTATAAGTTATCTGCACGTCTTCCCGTATTCCAAAAGACCAGGTACCCCTGCCGCCCAAATGGCAAACCAGGTTCCAGAACCAATTAAAAAAGAGCGGGTAGCCCGCCTCCGTGAGCTGGACCACAAGAAACGCACCTCCTTCTACAACCGCCAGATTGGCGTGACCCACAGAGTTTTGGCTGAAAATAAAAAAAACAGCTTTAAAATGATGAGTGGTTTTAGTGAAAATTATGTGCCGATTTACTTCCAGGCCCCCCCATCTGCAGCCAATACCATTGTAAATGTGAAGGTTGAGCGCACAATGGATAAAAACGTATTTGGACATACCGAGCCATGATCGGAGAAATTATTGCCATAGGAGATGAGCTAACCTCCGGAAGAATCCTTAATTTAACCAGCAATTTTGCAGCCTACCACCTCTTTGCCATGGGCCATGAAATTGTCGCAATGGCCACTATTGGTGATTCTCCAGAACTCATCGGTCAGGCCCTGAAAAAAGCTCTGGCCCGTGCCGATTTCGTTATTGTCACCGGTGGCCTTGGCCCAACTACCGACGACCTTACCACTGAGGCGGTAGCCAAGGTGCTTGAGAGACCAGTAACATTCCACCCGGAAATACAAGCACAGATTAAACACTTTTTAGCATCTCACCCCGATCCCAATAAGATAGCGGAGAATATCAATCTTGATAAACTTGCCTGGTTGCCAGAAGGAGCCGAGGTATTAAACCCTGGCGGCAACATGGCCGGTTTTTTCTTAATACATGCCGGAAAACCCATATTTTTCCTCCCTGGCGTCCCCCAGGAAATGCAGGAATTACTGACGGACTGCGTCCTGCCACGCCTGCGTAAATGGCCGGGCCGTGAACACCGCAAAGTCAAACAACAGCTCTATCGCATATTTGGTCTGCCGGAGACCGAGGTAAACGAAAAAATCCGGCACCTGGAAGGTGACAATTCCCTGGTGCGTCTGGGCTATTATCCCGTTTTCCCGGAGGTTCATCTCAGCCTCACCGCCCTGGGGGCCACCGAGGAGGAGAGTTCCTCCCTTTTCCAGGTCTTCGACCAGCGGATCAGAAGGGTGCTGGGCAACTATATATACGGCTTGGGTGATGAGACTATGACCATGAAGATTGGTGAACTTTTGAACCAAAAAAATTTCACGCTGGCAGTTGCCGAATCATGCACCGGCGGCTTGATTTCTCATACCATTACCACGGTGCCGGGTAGTTCAAATTATTTTCTGGGGGGGGTCACAGCTTACAGTAATCAATTAAAGAGGGATATACTGGGCGTTGATCAAGGAGTTCTGAGCAGTCATGGTGCGGTGAGTGCTGAAACCGCCATAGCCATGGCCAGCGGTATGAGGCGGATCAGCGGGGCGGATATAGCCGTGGCCACTACTGGAATTGCCGGGCCTGACGGCGGCTCCGGGGAAAAGCCGGTGGGAACAGTTTATTTTGGTCTGGCTACGCAGGATATTTGCCGCCATTATCTGCACCACTTTTCAGGCAGCCGCACCAAAATTCAAACCATCGCCACCCAGACTGCCCTTGATATACTGCGCAAAAATATTGCTTAAAAGGCAACATCAGATGTACAATTAGACTGGCTCAGTGAGCAATATTTGCTGTTTAATGCAGCTCCGAGTGAGCAATTTTTATGCAGTAATCCATCACGACCTTAAGCCCCGCATCCTCAGCCAATTCTGCCGCCTCCGCATTAACAATACCGCTCTGCATCCAAATTACCTTGGCGCCAATGGCAATAGCACTGACCACGACAGGCGGCACATCAACTGCCTTACGAAAAATATCCACAATATCCACCGACACAGGTATGGACTCCAAATCCGGGTAGCATTTAGCCCCCAGGATTTCGCTATGCCCAGGATTAACTGGGATAACCTCATAGCCTGCGGCAATAAGATAGGCAGCCACTTGATAGCTTGGCCTAGCAGTTTTAGGCGACAGACCAACTACAGCAATACGACTTGCGGTTGTTAGTATATGGGCAATTTTGTCATTTTTCATCTAGCAGACTCCATCACTTATAGTAAGTTTGCCTTTTTCAGATAAATTTGCAAGATAGAGATGGCGGCAGGAGTCACGCCGGATATCCGGGAGGCCTGGCCCAGGGAGCGGGGTCGGATCGCAGTCATTTTTTCTATAACCTCATTTGATAAACCATCAAAACAAGTATAATCCAGATCATCTGGCAGCCGCACATTTTCAAACTTTTTGAAACGATCAACCTGCTCCTGCTGGCGTTGAATATAGCCCTTGTATTTGACCTGCAACTGCACCTCTCGAGCCACATCCAGAGGTATTTCCACACCCTCTTCGCTAATCTCCATCAACCACTGAACCGTAACTTCCGGACGCCGCAAAAGATCGACCATGGCCGCAGGCTCTCGCAAGGGGGAGCTTTTCAGGTCAACCAAGGCCTTATTCACCTCAATCGTTGGCTTAATCATCGTTTTTTTCAACCATCCCATCGCCTTGGTAAGAGCCTGACGTTTGCGGCAAAAAGCGGCATAGGTATCATCATCCACAAGGCCCAAATCATGACCAATATCCCGCAGACGCAGATCGGCATTATCTTCCCGCAACAGCAAACGATATTCTGCCCTGGAGGTAAAAAGTCGGTAGGGTTCTTTAGTTCCGAGGGTTACCAGATCATCAATTAGCACACCGGTATAGGCCTCTGAGCGAGTCAAGACAAGCGGCTCTTTCTCGCGGCAATATTGCACCGCATTAATCCCGGCAATCAGGCCCTGGGCCGCTGCCTCCTCATAACCGGAAGTACCATTTATCTGGCCGGCCAGAAATAAGCCGGCAATCCTCTTGGTTTGCAGAGAGGGCAACAACTCAAGGGGATCAACATAATCATACTCAATGGCATAGCCGGGGCGGATGACCTTAACATTCTCCAGTCCCTTAATGCTGTGCAGCATCCCCATCTGGACATCCAGCGGCAGACTGGTGGGCACCCCGTTAGGATAGACCTCCACCGTATCCAAGCCCTCCGGCTCTAAAAAAATGTGATGGCGTGTCTTCTCTGGGAAACGGGCCACTTTGTCCTCAATAGACGGGCAATACCGAGCCCCAACCCCTTCAATGATGCCGCTAAACATGGGTGAACGATCCAGACCTGCCCGAATAATCTCATGCGTTTTTTCGTTGGTATAGGTGATATAGCAGGGCCGCTGCGGGAGCCTGGGGGAGCCGGAACTAGAGAACGAAAACAGCTTGGGCGGCTCATCGCTGTGCTGAGCTTCCAAGTCGCTATAATCAATGGTAGTACCGTCAAGCCTTGGAGTGGTGCCGGTCTTCATGCGGCCCATATGAAACCCCAGTTCCCGCAAATGTTCCGGCAACTGTAGAGAAGGCGCATCTCCCAAGCGGCCAGCCGGGAAGTTCTTCAGGCCGATATGAATGAGGCCGTTTAAAAAGGTGCCGGTGACAATCACCACCGTCCGGGCCGTAATTTCCTCACCTAAAGAGGTGATTACCCCGGCGATACACTTATCGTTAAGCAATAGACGGTCAACCACCGACTGGCGTATTTCAAGACCGGCCTGATTTTCCACCACCCTTTTCATGCGCAATCGATAAAGCAGTCGATCAGCCTGGGCCCTGGAAGACCATACCGCCGGGCCTTTGCGGGTATTGAGCTGCCGGAACTGAATGGCGGTGGCATCTATGTTTTTGGCCATTTCGCCGCCCAGTGCATCTATCTCCTTAACCAAATGCCCCTTGGCCAAACCACCAACGGCAGGGTTACAGGACATAGCGCCAATGCTATCCACATTAATGGTAGCCATCATGGTCTTGCAACCCATGCGAGCCGCCGCCAGGGCGGCTTCACAGCCCGCATGCCCAGCTCCAACCACAATTACATCATATTCATAACTAGGAGAATTCATTTAGTACCCTACAGATTGTTTTCTCGGAGTCTACGCTTCGCTCCGCTTACCTGTTTTTTAGAAAAGAATTATAAGGTACATAGGTAAGCATAGACTCCGATACCCCCACTTGCACCGACCATTAGGGCACTTATCCCCGGATGTAGGTAAGTTTTCTAAATTTAGGTTTTCTGGCCATCTTCCAGAAGCCCGGAGTCAAAAGCACTACTACCGTGTACAACTCCAGGCGTCCAGCCAACATACAAAAAATCAGCACTACCTTGGCCAAGCTGGGCAAGTTGCCAAAATGTTGGGACGGGCCAACCCCATTTAGGCCAGGACCAATATTATTCAAGGTGGCAACGACAGCGGTTACTCCGGTAATCATATCAACACCCAAGGCCGTCACCAAAAAACTCGCCAACACACAAAAAGCTATATATAGGGCCAAAAAGCCCAGAATGCCGACCATAACTTCCTCAGGCACCTTTACCCTGCCCATCTTAATGGTACTAATCTCATGAGGATGAACAAGCTTACGAAGCTGTAATCTGGCGTATTTAAAAAAAAGTAACAGACGCACTACTTTAATTCCGCCACCAGTAGAACCGGCACAACCACCTATAAACATCAAAGAAACAAGTAGAATCTTACATAGAGATGGCCATTTGTCAAAATCTGCTGTCCCAAAACCGGTGGTGGTGATAATGGAAACCACTTGAAAAGCTGCGGTACGCAAAGTCTCACCCACGCCGTTATAGACAGTACTCTTCCAATTGGCAAGAAAGATAATCAGAGTTGAGACGACGACCAGACTTAGATAAAAACGAAATTCCTCGCTTTGCCAATATGCCGAAAAACGACCATGCAGAGCATGATAATGGAGGGTAAAATTAATTCCAGCCACAAACATAAAAATAATGATAACTACTTCAATATAGGCTGAATCAAATTGGCTGACACTGGACGTGTATGTTGAGAATCCACCGGTAGCCAAGGTGGCAAAGGCGTGGCAGGTGGCATCGAAAAGATCCATACCACCCAGCAACAGTAGGACAATTTCCACAAAGGTAATCAGGACATAGACCCCCCAGAGGATACGAGCGGTATCTTGCATTCTTGGCGCCAGACGCTCCTTGGTGGGGCCAGGCATTTCCGCCTGAAAGAGCTGCATGCCGCCAACTCCCAAGAGTGGAAGAACCGCCAGGGAGAGGACAATAATCCCCATACCGCCAATCCAGTGGGTCAAAGCCCGCCAAAACAGAATACTTTTAGGTAGAATCTCCACCTGGCTCAAAATGGTGGAACCGGTGGTAGTGAAACCTGACATCGACTCAAAATAGCAGTCGACAAAGGACGGCATCTTACCGCAAAAATAAAAGGGTAAAGCCCCCAGAAAAGCCAGACCAAGCCAGCTCAAGGTCGCCACGGCGAAACCATCCCGATAACCTAAATCATCATTGGGCATAAAAACCACGGTCAACAAACCGCCTATTAATGCCCCAATCACGGCACTATACACAAAGGCCGGTGCCGCTCCATCATGATAATATAGACTTATGGGTATGGGCAATAAGATGAAGAAGGAAATGAGCAGTAGCAATTTCCCCAGGATATTTAAAACACCATCGGTTCGCATAATTAGCTCAACCTACTCCGACGCAAAAAAATCAGTCACGCCCTGCACTGCCTCACGGGTGGCAAAAATCACCAGATTATCACCCGATCGCAACCTAGTGGTGCCCGTGGGGATCAGTACCTTGTGGTTTTTCTTCCGCACCACGGCCCCCAGAACAGAGCCCTTTGGGAAATTAATCGACTGTAGCGTTACCTTTTTAAATTTGTCCGTATCGGGTATCGTCAGTTCCACAACCTCAGCGTCACTGCCCAAGAGAGAAGCGGCGGAAACAATTGATCCCCCGGTTCGGACAAAACGAAGAATCATATTTGCCGCCACCAGCCGGGGACTCAGGGCTACATCGATCCCTAACTTGGCAAGCAGAGGAATAAAATCAGGTCTGGAAATACGGGTAATACATTTTTTGGCACCATGATGTTTTGCCAACAGACTAGAAAGCATATTCGTCTCATCACTATCAGCAACAGCTATTACCAAATCGGCTAGATCAATACCCTCATCCAGCAAATCATGAGCATCCAGGCCGTCAAGATTCAGGACTCTTGTCTTCTGCAGATTCTCCGCCAAAAAGTGACAACGCTCGGTATCATGCTCCACCAAGCAAATTTCAGCATTTTTTTTCTCCATCTGCTGAGCAACCAGGAAACCAATACTACCGCCGCCAATAATAAATACCCGTTTAGGAGCCTTAGCCAAAAGCTGAATTTGTCCCTTCGACGACTCCAGGTCACTCTTTCTGGTCACAAAATATACCCGGTCGTGGACCTGAATAACATCCTGGCCTCTGGGTATAATGGTGTTTTCATTGCGGATGATTGCCACAATCACCCCAAGTATCCCCTTCAACTCGAATAATGTTTTACCCGCATTTGGATTATCGGCCTGAATGGTATGTCCGAGTACCATAACCTTACCATTGGCAAACTCAGCAGATTCAAATGCTCCGGACAATGTGGAGAGGCGTAAAATTTCATCGCCAATGGCTCGGTCAGGGCTGATCAGCAGATCAATACCCAGTGTTTTTTCGTGCAGGGAGGTGTTCTGTGAATAAAAATCTTCGTTACGAACCCTGGCAATTCGTGTTTTGACATTATAATTTTTTGAGATAATGCAGGCGACCAAATTCACCTCGTCACTATCGGTAACTGCCAACAATAGATCGGTACGCTCTATTCCTGCCTCTTCAAGCACCCTGATGGATGCCCCGCTGCCACAGATGGGCAGGACATTTAATTCGCGTTCCAGACGGCTTAATTTGCTGGCCTCACGATCCACCAGCACCACATCATGGCCTTCTTCGGAAAATTTTGAGCTCAGGTGATAACCAACAGCACCCGCTCCCACAATTACAATACGCATATTTTAGGCCTACCTTTCGCATATGATCAAGTCATACCGCCAGACCAGCTAATAATTGCCCATTTAGGGCAGACTTCATTCATTAACGTCCAGCGGCCATCTATATCCTGACGCAATCGGCCTTCTAAATGACTCTGTAATCTCAAGTCTTCTTCCGGAGTCAAGTCGCCCAGCATCCAACTACAAGAGTCTATTGCTTCCTGTCTGGTCTCGTAAGTTCGGCCAGGCGAGAGATCAATAAAATCAATCTGGGCATGAATCCCCATTTGATAAAGGATGTTTACCGTATAAATATAATCCGGCCCCGGTTTGAATTTTCGCCCTACAGCATCAAAAATAGCAGGATCAAATGGCCCGCTACCTACACGGTCGCCGATAACTACCCGCTGGCGAGCGAAGGCCTGTAATTTTTCCAAAGCACCCCGCAAATTATCCACCCCCATGGAGCGGGAAGCAATAACCAGATCATGAGGCCCGATTCCCAAAGCCTGCCAATCATCTTCCCAGGCGCCTTCAATCGTTGTGATATTACTTAAACCCTCTTCAACCGCACGCTTACGTAAAATTGCCAGCATCTGCGGGGCAAAATCCACTGCACTAACACTCTTTACCAGTTTGGCAACAGGAATGGCCAATGAACCAGGCCCCGCCCCCACATCCAGCACAGTCATACCAGAATCAAGGCTCAGACGATCAACAAATTCACGAACATAATCAGAATCGACATGGCGCTTGGCAAAACCCGCCGCCCGTTCATTCCAGTCCTTCCTGGTTTTACCCTGCCAAATCTTTTCTGCTCTGGCCTGACGCCATAATTGGTTCCAATCAATCACTAATTTTTCCCTTTAGATTGGGCATGGTTTCCGGCTTACTGGCATCCCAGATCTTACTCTCATTACCAGTCGCCGTAACGTTCTCATAGATGCCAGTGTCACGCTTAACCAATTTAGTAAAGCCAAGATTTTTCAACTCACTATTTCCCTTGGGGGTATTGATGCCAACAAGTGAGATCAAACGCTTGACCGGAGCACCACAATCCGGGCAAACCTTAAATTTGGCACTGTACATAGATTGAGCCAACTCAAATACCTTGCCAAGGGCACAGCCATCACCCTTATGCTCATACTCATAAACCGGCATAATCTCACCATAATTTTTATTTTAGCCACAGATACACACAGAAAGATGTTGTTGCAGTTTTACTACAAGCTATTTTGCCTGCAAACAATTCAACATGACTGTAGTCTTTCCCTCGTCGGAGGTTAAATCAATTTTTTTAACCATTACTTTATAATCATCTTTGGCCTTCTCTAAAAACTTATAAAGAGTCTGGCGGCGTAGATCATGGGCCAGGTATATTTTCCCACCCGGTTTTAATAATTTTTTAAATACCCGCAACAGCGGATCAAGCAAATCCTCCCGAAACAGGATTTCTGCTCCTATTATGGTATCAAAAGGCTCCATATCCGTGCTTTTAGTCCAATCCAGAAAGGCAAACTCAGGATTCAAGCCACTAGCGGCGGCGCTAACTCTCTGAAAATTCATAATTACCTGCTCATAATCTGTCAGAGTCACGTCAAAGCCACGGGCGGCAGCGGTTAGTCCCGGAGCCCCAAGACCTGCCCCCAGCTCAAGCAATCTTGGGCCAGCTGTAGTGAGATTCAAAGAGGCCGTCACCTCTGCCAAAATTATTGCCGCTTCCCAAAGCTTAATCCAAAAAGGAAATTCGGAGATATTGGCAAATGGATCCTTGCCTTGCAAAATGTCTTCCAAATCCTGCACCTGCAATAATTGCAGATTTACATCCCGTATCACCAGCGGCTCAAAGTCAACCGTGTAATTTCGACGAATTTTTCGTAATAGTTTTGCCGCTTTTTCGGGCAAATCAATATTCATGGCTAATTCCTGTCAAATATTCTTATTAAATTATTGCTTCTAAACAAAAAAAGCTGTTCAATCCCAATCGATTGAACAGCTTTTTTAAATCAGCAAGTTAGCTGAACGAAAAGATGCTTTTTAGCAACCTTCGACAGCTTTTCTAGCCCTCTTGATACGTACTTTAACCTTCTTGCCAACTTCCAGTTTCTTGGCATATTTTTCTTTACACTTAAGCGTCACAGAGCTGCCGTCAATAGCACTAACTTCACAGGTAAATGAATACGCAACAACTGAGGAAGCTACAGTGAATGCCATTGCCATTGCCAGAGCCAAAAATTTCTTTTGCATCATTTTCTCCTTTTTCTAATTATTGAAATTTACTGAGCCAGAATAATAATAAACCAGGGCTAGTTACTTAACCAAGCCCTTAATCAGTTTTAACTTACTTCTTTTTAAGCTTAAGTTTAACCTTATCACCAGGCTTAAACCCCTTTGCTCTTTGTTCATTACAGTTAATCAAAATAATCTTATCACCCTGAACCGCCTGCACCTCACAAGTCACAGTAGCAGAAAAAACAGGTTGAGCACTTATAAAAAAACCCGACGAAAACACAATCAGCAAAACTATAAACTTCATTTAAGTCTCCCATGTTCGCAAGTGTTTAGCCGCAAACTATCACCCTGTAACCCAACTGGCCGCATAACGAAATAACATCCGAACCAACATCAGCGGTATGACTTGATCATATGCGAGGATAATTCAAGGGGCCAATGTAGTACACGAACATCTCCTTTGTCAACAAAAAGATAATTCCATCAAAAATGAGCGCATCCGCATACTACCAGGTAAACAAGATCGGGAATCCCCTATACTGCTATTTCAGAACTCGCTTCAAATCATCAGCAATAATTTTATGACTAGTCAAACCGCTATAACGTTTCACCACATTACCAGTTCGATCAACCATAAACGCCGTGGGGATACCGACAATTCCACCAAAATCCCTACTAACTTTAGATGAGGCAATAGCTACCGGATAGTTAATTCCCTGCTTTTCGACTACCCTGGTAACGGCAGAAGAGCCTCCCTCGTCAAGCGAAAGTCCTATTACCGAAAAACCCTGCGCACCAAACTCTTTCTGCAAACTTATTAGAGAGGGAACCTCCTGCATACATGGTTGACACCAGGTAGCCCAAAACACTACCAACACAACTTTCCCCCGGTACTCCCGGATATCAATCACTTTGTTTTTACCACTTATCGCAGATAATGAAAAATCGGGAACCTTGGTGGCAGCCTGGAGCGGAGAGGGTCCAACAACCAGCATACCAGCCATTAATATCATTAAAATTGTCATTTTTCCAAGCAACTTCATCGTAATCCTCATTGGCTAAATTTAGGTATAACAGTATACTATCGATTGTCAGGAGTATTATCACTGTTATACGATGTTTAACAGATTGACCCACATAAATACAATCAACCCATTTTAAAATATAAACACGAAGACGCAATTTACCACAATCAACTCACAAATGCGATACTAAGCATAGAAATGCCATCCAACATAAATCAGCAGGATGAAGCTCTAAACAACCAGCCCGCCGCCAAATGGCCTATCTTTGGCATCGTGGCAGGCGGCGTATTCATGGCCACCATGGATAGCTCCATGGTAAATCTTGCCCTGCCCTCCATTATGAAAGATTTTGGCAGCCCACTAAAATCAACCCAGTGGGTCGCCATGATATATCTTTTGACCATAACCTCTACTTTACTGACCTGGGGTAATTTATCAGACCGATTGGGACGCCATAAAATTTATCCAGCCGGATTATTTATTTTTGCCGTTGGCTCCCTGGCCTGCACCAGTGCCCCGAGCCTTTACTTCCTCCTTGCCGCCCGTTTTATACAAGGTCTTGGTGCCGCCATGATGATGTCAACCGGCCCGGCAATTATCAAAGAAACCTTCCCGCCAGAACAACTGGGCCGAGCCCTCGGCTTAATTGGTGTTGCTGTATCCTTGGGGTTGATGACCGGCCCCATCGTTGCCGGATTTACTCTGCAGTTCCTGCCCTGGCGTACCTTATTTTTATTCACCGTCCCGCTCGGTTTAATCTTTTTTATCATCGCCAGACGGCTGATTCCCAGATGCCAGCCCTCCGGTGCTTCAACATTGTATTGGCCGGCAGCCCTGACCTGGATTGTGCTACTCACCACTACTTCACTTACCATTACCTACGCTTCGTCACCTACCTGGTCGAAGGTCAACTTAGCAGCAATGTCCAGCGCCGTTTTCCTGTTACTAATATTTTTTGTATTTATAGAAAAAAAGGCCCCTTTTCCACTAATCAGTAATGGCCTCTTGCGACAGCGTCATATCTTTAGCGCCCTGCTCTGCGCTATTTCAGCTTTTATGGTTCTATTCGCCATTCTGGTGATTACGCCTTTTTTTCTCGACCGTGTTCAAAACATGAGTAAAATCCGTATTGGTATGGTTATGATGGCCGTACCCCTTGCCACTCTTATCCTGGCCCCTCTGGCGGGCTGGCTCTACGAATATTATTCGGCCCGCCAGCTCTCCACCCTGGGGTTAATTATGACTACTGGCTCGGCAATCATGTTGAGCAGAATATCCCCCCATATTTCCAACCCCCAAATTATGGCAGAGCTGGCCCTTACCGGCGGTGGTTTAGCCATGTTTTTGAGCCCCAACAGCGCCTCGGTTCTGCGCTGGATTGAGCGTAACAATGCCGGTAAGGCTGCGGCTTTGCTGGCCACGGCCCGAAATCTAGGCATGGTTCTGGGCATCGGTCTGGCCAGCATCTCATTCTCCCATACCTTTAGTCAATTAACCCATGGCCTGGATATGAAAGATTTTACACCAATCCACACCAGAGCCTTTATGAGTGCCCTGCAAGCGGTCTACCTAGCCGCCGCCGGAGCAAGTTTTGTGGGGACGATAATTTCACTGCTGCGTGGGAAAAGAAGAACATGATCTCGTGGGAAAAGATAAACATCAAACGTAAAGCCCCTCTAAGCCGTTAAATCCACCAGAGCAAAAAGGTCCTCTGACGTTCCGGACTTACGGATCAGATCGTCCTTAATCCTTTGTAAGTTATTTGTGGTCTCGTATCGGCAAGATAGAGTTACCGGCTTATATAATTGTTCCAAAGCAGGTAATAATTGTGATAAGTTCGCATTGACGTGGGCCGCCGCTTCACGGCTACTCAAAGAAAACCGGCCATGTAACGCCTTCCCCTTGCCAGTTAATTGCAGATGCATCTCACCCAGACGACTCATGGTGAGATAGAAAGAAATGCCGTATTCCGAAGATTCAGAATTTAAATCTTGTTCCTTGCCTTTGTCGAATGAGAAAAGCCACTCACCCCACCCGGAGTTCCCGGCAAAAAAGCAGGGGAACAAGAAAATATTTTGTGGTTGTGGATTTGTTTGAGCCTGCGCATTTAGCTGCGAGTGGGCCTCAAAGAGGCTTTTAATTGCGGAACCAGCCGCCTCCAAAGTTTTAACGGCATGCGTACCAGACTCACGACCAACAAGATCGGCAATAGTATCAACAAAAGAGGTTTTGCCAGCTCCGTTTTTATTGATAGCAGCAATAAAGGCTAATAATCTTAACGGATCCGACTTGGCGCCAACTCCATAATCGGCGAGGGAAGTAAGCGGATTACCGACTTCTGCTGAGGCCTCCACCCCCTGCCCAGCAAGAGCGACAGCGGTTCGACCAAGAGTGAATGGATTTCCACCGCCTCCTGCCCCCAACAGAGGCAGCAGTAAACGCAAAATCGCCGGCATGGCCTTCTGTGGGCTGGCCGGCGCCAACTCAGAGCCACCAAGCTGCACAAACCATAGCTCCCTGCCAATATCCAGCGGAATCAAGGAATTAGCCAACAAAACGCCAGATTCAGTTTTCACCAAATATCCAGCATTGGTCTCGCCTATAACCGTCCCCTTAATAAGCTGACCCACAGCAGAATTATCACTGTTCCGGCCCAAAACAGATCCAGGAGCAGCTCCAGCCCCCTTAGCCGTTGCCTGCTTCGTCTGCGAGGGCACTGCTGTTGAAGTAGATTGACCTATTTTCATTTAATTAACTCTTGTAATAGTTCACCAAGGGCACCATGATTGATACTTCCTACGCACCGAAAGAGTTCACAAGTGCCTTAGATCGAAGTCTCTCTATGCTCACATACCTCGTTTATTTCGGAGTCTTTGTTTACCTGGCCAATCTTACATCTTATCTTCGGGTCATCTTTGAATGCGACTCAATCACAGATAAGCGTAGGCTCCGAAATCCTCAACGCAGCCCTGCTACACCCGTGGTTTTGTTCAATCGCCACCTACAAACCCGGCCCAAATCCAAGCGTAATATCAGCCAGGTTATTTCCTTACAGGCCCTAACTCTTTCTGTCGCTAGCACGAGCCTATCAATACCACGGCGCTGCGACTTCTTAAGGTAATTTTTCCCGCCCGCACGACTGTTCCCCGCTCATCAGCACAAATATCATTAGGTGAGGATGCCGCAGTATCGACAATA
>CAYTNB010000019.1:0-23192 GCA_964439085.1 uncultured Desulfobulbia bacterium
TTTTTTTGCTGCCATACAGGCTGTATCTTTTAGATATTTAACCACCGGGGCAATATGTAACTGCTTCCGCTCCTCGAATATGACTAATAATCCGGCGTAATCTTGGGATAATTATTTTTATCCGAGTCCCTTAGTACTGATGCGTTATAAAAAACACGAAAACCAAAAAGTGATTTGAAATAAAGATGTTACACTCTACCGTTAGGGCACTTAGACCCATTGTGGGGTGTTAGTTTTCTCCATGAAGAGTCCAATACTCCCATTTGACATACCGCTGGATCGCCACTCAGCCGCTTATCCCAACAAAAAATAAATACTTGACCTGGGTCAAGGAAACAATGGACAATTTTTGTTGTAATGAAATGCGGAAATAATGTTGTGCCCCACGTTGTATTGTGAAGGCATTAATGCTCAAATCAAAAAGGGAGGGGAAATGGTGAGAATTTCAAAATGGTGTATTATTGGAGTGGTGGTAGCTTTTATGGCTATTCCGGCTTCGCTGCTGGCGGCGGAAAGTGCTTGTGTGAGCTGCCATAAGAAAGTTACTCCGGGGATTGTTAAGGACTTTTTGTCAGGCGTTATGGGAAAATCAGGGGACGTCGACTGTTCCGATTGCCATGGCTCCGCTCATACTAATAAAGATGATAGCGATAAGGCCACACTGCCTACTGAAAAGACTTGTGCAAAATGTCATAAGGAACAGCATGATCAATATGCTGAAGGCAAACACGCTCTGGCCTGGGTTGCCATGTCATCCATGCCTACCAACGGCTTACAGCCTCATCCCTTTATTCAGGGACTCAAGGGTTGCGGCGGCTGCCATAAGGTGGGAATCCGGGATCGTTCAGATTCTCGTTATGGTTCACCATGTGATTCATGCCACACCCGCCATAAATTTTCCAAGGCCGAGGCTCAAAAACCGGAGGCCTGTCGTACTTGCCATATGGGTTTTGACCATCCGCAGTGGGAGATGTGGTCAGGTTCTAAACATGGCGTGATTTATCAAACCGAGGGTGATACTGGCCGTGCTCCTAAATGTCAGACCTGCCACATGGAAGATGGAAATCATAAGGTGATGACGGCTTGGGGCTTTCTGGGCTTGCGTTTGCCCGAGGATGATGCTGAGTGGATGGGCTATCGGGCCACTATATTGAAGGGCCTGCAGGTTCTTGATCCTAAGGGTAATGCTACGGCCCGTCTGGATGTGGTTAAGGCTGGCAAGGTGGTTCGTCTGACCAAGAAGGCCTGGCAAGACGAACGTGATCGGATGCTGAAGGTCTGTAGTAAATGCCATAGCCGTAAGTATGCCAAAACAAATCTGGAAAATGCTGATGCCATGATTAAGGCCGCCGATAAATTGATGGCTGAGGCCATTAATATTGTCGCAGGTCTTTACGAGAAGGGTATTATTAAGGCTGGCCCCAATAAAATCGCCTATCCTGATATCTTGAATTTTTATGATAATATTACCCCTATTGAGCAAACCCTCTATGTGATGTTTCTTGAACATCGTATGCGTGTCTTTCAGGGGGCATTTCATATGAATCCTGATTATGTAACTTGGTACGGATTGGCTGAAATGAAAAAAGATCTGGTTGAGATTAAATATGATGCCAAGGAGATGACCCGTCAGTTTAAAAATAAATAAGACAGGTTTTACAATCAAAAAAGAGGGGTGCCGAAAGGTGCCCCTCTTTTTTGCAGCTTGCCAGAGATAAAAAAAGCTGTTTGTCTAGGAGACTGTCCGAGAATCGAAAGCCTCCTGGAACCTCACCCCAGACGTTGTTTCAGAGCTGTATCTATCTTTTTGTCCTCGTAGATAATAGGGTGCTTCAGCTTCATTTGTCTCCTTAGTGGTCGATTTTGCCATTCTCCAATTGAAATATTGCTGGACCCATGTCTTCATTTAATAGTACTTTTTTGGTCCCAATCTGTATCTCACAACCCATAAATATTTCAGAAGTAATGCGTATTTTTGACTCTTGCAGGGCTTGGTCAATCTCTTCCTTTAGCTCTTGGCTCTTTGACTTTAGGAGCTTTTGCTGTTTGATGAGTTTGTTGAGATTGGTTAGGAGTTTTATAACGGTTTCACGTTGAGTTGGTGGTAGCTTGGCCAGTTTAGCTTTGATTTGATCTGGCTCAAAATTATCAATAGGGATTGTTCTGGTGATTTTAGATATACCTTGTTCGCATAATTGGCAGCTTTCTGCAACTTTGGCTAATTGGCGACAGATCTCTGGATTTGGTTGGATGGCTAGAACTGTATGGAGATTACTGGCATTGCCAGCTGTACTGAGATTAATATCGGCTGATGAGCAGGTAATGCCCCCAATCACCCTGCCACTTTTACGGCCTTGGCCTTTTAAAATTGAGACACTGCCATTGGCTCGGAGTATGGTGTTGTACAGATAACTTCCTATAGTTACTTCTCCCCTGACAATAACTTCAGCGTCTTGAATAAAATCG
The DNA here is from genome assembly GCA_964439085.1 of uncultured Desulfobulbia bacterium. Taxonomy (GTDB): domain Bacteria; phylum Desulfobacterota; class Desulfobulbia; order Desulfobulbales; family VMSU01; genus JAADIV01. Next base: position 2,467 of record CAYTNB010000019.1, read on the forward strand.
GTACGCAGGTTGCCGAGAACGATAGCCCTGGTTTCTTCGCCTAAAATTCCTTTTCTGACAATCATGTCTCCTTCTGCGAACACCGTGGCTCCATTTTCGATGCAGCCTTCAATGGAGATATTGCCTTGTGCTTTAATACTGAATCCGGGTAGCACGGAGCCCTTTACCAAAAGATCGCTATTGACGTCAATATTGCCGGTATTATAGTCCACATCACCGTTTATTTTGAAGATATCTGCGATAATCAGCTTGTTGTTTTTGAACTTGACATTGCCGGCTTTTTTGGCGAAATAAAGAGTCTTGTCGTCTTGCTTTTCTACCCTGACCCCTTGATCCGTTATAATGTTCAGATCATTGCCGTTCTTGGCTTTTATTTTACCCCCGAAGATATCGCAGCCGTCTATTCCTCCAGTGGCTTTTGTCTTTACGGCAACCAGGTCATTTTCCTGAATGCTAACCACTACATTTCTTTCGCGCAGATCAAAGGAGCCGTCGTTGCGTTCTATGCCGGCTTTTTTCACCTCATCGAAACAGAGGCCGATCTGGGCATCATTACCGGGTTTTGGCGGGATGGCTTCGGCGATTAATACATGTCTGTTTTTCAGTTTTTTACCTTCGGCCAGCTTGTCGCATACGGCGTCAATCACCTGTTTGCGCTTACATTGTTCTGCAAACTTGTTCTTTATCAAGATTATTCGCAGGTTGACACTGGTTGGCAGTTTGGGAGGGCCGAGTTGGGGGAGGTCTATGAAATATGCTTTATGGTGGTCTGCCGTCACCCATACTGGTGGCAGAACGGAGATCGTTTCTGAATCAATTAGCAGGTAACCAAAAATCATGGACTCAATGACATTTTTCTCCTTATTTAGACGCACATTATTGCCCATTTGTGGTACCTGATCTTCCAGGGCCTGAGTTTCTACACCAAAGACATTTTTGCCACTTTTAGCTTGTGTGTTTTCTTTGATCTGAACCAGGGGCTCGCCCGGAAACACTGCTATAACGGTGGGAGCATCTCGGTCAAGATTGGCTATATTCTGCTCTTCATAAATGGCGCCCAAACGGTCGAAGTCAATTTGCATTCCGTCCACCATCCAAGTGGTTGCTGATTCAAACTGTACCTTCTGAACCGGTAAAATCTTTACGGTTCTTTTGGTTTCTGCTGGAGTTCCTAGAGCGACTATAATTTCCGCCATACCCGCATATTTTGATATTCTCTCAGCCTCTGCTAGCTTTTGCCAGTCAATGCCGTGTGTTACGCCACAATCTGCCAGGGCATGGTTGATCTGGTAAGTGGAAATGGCCGGGCCGCCATCTATTTTCAAAGTGACACTCATTGCATCTGGTGCGACAATAAGTTCCTTCTCATGCCAGACGGGATCAATTTCATCATCAGCAGGAGACTCCTGTATTGTCTGATTTTCTACCGTCTGGGGCTTAAACTTCTGACCTAAAACGTCCTCTCCTGTAGTTGTTTGCGGAGTGGCCAGCTCCTCAATGGGCGCACTCTTTGGCATGATGGCGTTAAGATAGGCGTCATCAAGTGATTGGAGATTTTTTTTCTTTTTAGATTTTTTCATTATTTATAAAAAAGGCCTATAAAAATAATAATTTTATCCACTCCTATATGAACAAGTCATACTGCTGATATTGTTCTTAAATGACGGCGAGTAAATCATCCAGTGAGGTTTCAATTTCGTCAAAATTTTCTTGTAAGCGGCTATCATTTATGCCAATGGCGGCTTGTTGTCCAAAACTTGTAATGGCTCGTAATTTGTCTTCGGTAAATGTATCCCCATCGGTTTTTACCACCAGAGCCCCCAACTTTTGTTGGCCTTTATGGACTGGAACAATCGCATACGATCGTGGTCGTACTGCTGCGTAGCTATCGGTGTCGTTTATGATGATGGCTTTTCCTTCATCGGCTTTGGCGGTTTTAAGCAAAGCTGCGGCAAGGGGCGAATTGTCCTTGCTAATTTCCAGTTCTTCAAAATCCAGGCCTGCCTTTTGGCTAAGAGTCTCACTACCGTTTTCAAATAGATAAAAGGCGGCCCCATTGCTGTCTGTAATCTCAACGATAACCTCAAGGACTGTGCGTAATAATTCGGGTAGGGGATGTACGGCCAAGAGGTATTGCTGAATGCGGTCGCGGCCTTCCAGCTCTTTTATCATTTGGCAAAGTTCTGAGGTGCGTTCTTCGACCTTTTTTTCCAGTTGATCATTTAATTGCGCCAGCTCAAGGTTCTTGTCAGCCAAATCCTTGGTGAGTTGGCGGTTCTCATGGATCAAGTTATATTGTTGAATAGCGCTCTGAATGGATAATTTTAAATCTTCACCGCTCCATGGCTTCAAGATATAGCGATAAATACCGCCTTCGTTGATGGCACTCACTGCGGCATTTATATCGGCATAACCGGTAAGTACCATGCGGATACTGTCGGGCACTGCCTCTTTGGCGTGGCGGAGGAATTCAGCGCCCCCCATTTCCGGCATTCTTTGGTCGGAGACTATTACTGTGGGTTGCAGACCGGCCTCGATCATCTTTAGGGCCGCTTTGCCGCTATTGGCGGTCTGTACGTCGTAGTCTTCGTCAATGAAAAGGCGTTGCAGGGATTTTAGGATATTCCCCTCATCATCCACAAATAATATGGTTGGTATTGTCATGACAAAACCCCGCATGGTGGGAATTTAAAAAAAGGTTAAAAATGTTATTTAGTATCTCAGTGGTAATTTTCGTGTTTTTTGTCCCCCTCTAAGGGGGACTGAACTGGGTGACAAAAAATTGAATCATTCGTTTAACTTTAATTACTTGAGCCCAACTGTTAAGTTACTTAACCAGGACTTTGATTCGTTCGAAGTCTACGCTTATCTGGGTTATGTACGCCCGATTTGTTTTGTTTACTCGTTGCTATATTTTGATGCACTCGTAAAAAGTCTCGGGATGGCTAAGTAGCTAAGCGTAGACTGCGAAAAGTTTGATATACAGGTAAGCGAACGGAGTGAGACTCCGAGGCGTAGTGATTTTTTAGGTGCGGGGCCGGTACGGGGCCATACATTATGGTATGCCTCGTGCCTAAAAAATCACTACAACGCAGTAGATCGGACTTTTTACGACGCCATTATATTTTGACATTTCCCTATGTCGGGATAAAGGCCATGACTACTCCTTCCTGCTTTTGCTCGGTTAGAATTTTCACCCCTTTTACCGTGTATGACGCATTGTTAATATTTAGTAAATCTTCTTCCTGGCCGATTTCTCTCACCTTAGCCAGAAATTTTTTTAACTCCAGGCTGAAGATATGGGCACTATCGGTTCCCACCAGATTCTTGGTTACACCGGCAAATAAATCTTTAGATAATTTATTACCCAGGACAATAAGACCGTCAGGGGCAAGCCCAATGACGGCCACTGGCAGGGTATGCATGACGTTATGGACAAAACGCATGGCATTATTTTGAAAGATAAGGTCTGATGTCCTCTTCTTAATCTCCTCTTCCAATCCCTCATTAAGCATGGTCAATTCATCATTGCTTTCCATTAAACGGGTGGCTAGATCCTCATTTTTTTTGCGTAGGAAAAAGACCTCCAAGGCTTTTTGTATGGTTAACAATAACTCCTCATCGTTCCATGGCTTGGGGATGAATTTATAGATTTGACCATCATTTATGGCTGCCACCACGGAGGCCGTATCGGCATAACCGGAGAGTACAATTCTAATGGTTGCCGGACGGCGTTCATTGGCGAGTTTTAAAAACTCAACCCCATCCATTCCTGGCATCCGGTAATCAGAAATAATAAGTTGAACATCAGGCTCATCTTCCAGGATTGCCAAGCCTTCTTCACCTGTAGTGGCGGTGGAAATCTGGTAATCTTCATCTATGAACAGACGCTGCAGCGAACGTAAGACATTCTTTTCATCATCAACACATAGTATTTTAATTTCTTCTTCCATTATTGAGCCCTTTGAATTTTGGGTGGCTATACAAAACCTTTAACCATTAACCCAGTCCTTCTGAATCGTGTTGTAATCATCTTTAATTTTTGAGCTTAATCCTGCTAATTCATTGCGCCTGATATCCAAAAATTTCCACATTATTTCAGGGATATCGCGGCGATTTGGGTTAGTGCTGCGGCCAAGAGACAGGGCCTTGGCCATTTGATTACCCACGCAAAGAGCCCTGACCAAGGAGATAGTGTCGGGAGGTAAATTTTTAGTTTCGGGTGGTAGGTCGTGGTGTAGCTTTATGCCGTTGACCATACTGTCCGGGAATTTCCATTTTTTAAGTAGAGCGGCTCCGATGCGCTGGTGATTGAAACCGAAAACCTCAATTTCTGCTTCGTTTTGGGTGATACCCCGCTCCTGGCTGATCTTTATAATATTTTCCATACCAGCCAGGTTGTTGTTAATAAGCACCACCTTGCCGATATCATGGAGAATGCCAAAGAGAAAGGCTTCTTCTGCCAGCTGGTGGCGAATTTTTCCAAGGATAATTTTGGTGCATACCGCACAGCCCAGGCTATGGTTCCACAGGCCAAGCACGTCGATGGCAGTTTCTTTTCTATTTTTGAATAGTGAGTACACCGAGAGGCTTAGGGCAAGATTTTTGACCGTGTCAAAGCCCAAAATTGTTACCGCCTTATCAACGCTGGATATTTGCCTAGGCATGCCGTAAAAGGCGGAGTTGGATAGACGAAGGACTTTGGTGGTGAGGGAGGCATCATCAGAGATAATTGTCCCAAGCCTGTGTGAAGTTAGAGACTCATTCTCCATCTCATGGTTGATTCTGGCTACTACCGTTGGCAGGGTAGGTAGGTCGCCTATTTTTTCGATTAGATCATTTATTTCCACAAAATGCTCCTCACTTAATTGGCAGCTTTACCGTAAATGTGGTGCCTTTACTTTCTTCGGAGGCAACCTCAATGTCGCCGTTATGGTTTTTGGTGACTATATCGTAGACGATGCTCAGCCCTAAACCGGTGCCCTTGCCAACCTCTTTGGTGGTGAAAAATGGCTCGAAAATACGTTTCTGGTTTTCCGCTGTGATTCCCATTCCGGTGTCCGATATTGAAGTGTACACAAAATCACTGTCCTGCCAGGTTTTTATCTTTATTACGCCTTTTTTCTCAATGGCGTGGGCGGCGTTGACCAGTAGATTCATAAATACCTGGTTGAGTTGCTGGGGATAACAAACAATTGTTTCCAGCTCGCCGTAGTCCTTTTCAACCTGAGCCTTGTACTTTAACTCATTCCAGACGATATTCAAGGTAGTTTCCAAGCATTCATTGATGTCTGCTTGTTGTTTCTCGGTCTCATCAACCCTGGAAAAGCCTTTTAAATCCTGGACTATTTTCTTGACCCGCCCGCAGCCATCCAGAGACTCATCTATCAAATCTATGATATCTTTCTGGATGAAATCCAACTTTAATTTTTGGCGTTGCTCTCTTTGCTTGTCTATGGCTGCCGTTTGGGCGTTTTCCTGAATGAGCTTGGCTTGAAATTCTACAAAGTCATTCAGGCGCACAATGTATTTGCTTAATGAGCCAAGATTGCTGGAGATAAAGCCTACCGGATTATTTATCTCATGGGCTACTCCTGCCGCCAGCTGGCCTATGGAGGCCATCTTCTCGTTCTGCAACAATTGGCTCTGGGCTTGTTTCAGCTCGGAGTAAGCATCTTCGACCTCTTTGCTTTTTGCTTTCAGGGCCTGGACGGCTTTTTGATTATCGGTGAAGTCATGGAGGGTGACGACCTGGCCACTATCATTGTCATGATTATAAAGATGAAGATAGAACCAGCGTTTAGACGGTTTATGGTAGTACTCAACGGGCTCACCACTAATAGCTTTTTGGGCGAGGGTGTCATCGTCTAAAAGGCTAGTCCAAATCTTGCCAATCACCTCATTATAGCCTTTACCGGTGAAATTAAGTACAGCCCCATTGCAGCGTTTAATGATTCTGTCTTGGTCGGTGAGCATTATCAGGTCGTTAATACAATCCATGCTCATTTCCCATTCACGCTTGGCTTTTTCTACCATGCTAAAGAGGTTCGCCAATTTTTCTCGCTCCACAAGCATTGCTCCATTTTGCTTTTCTAGCGCATCTCTGGTTCTTTGCAACTCGTGATTAGATTTCTCCAAATCACGACTTTTGTTTTGCAAAAGTGAATTTGCTTCGGAAAGATCCCCCGTCCGTTTATTTATTTGTGTCTCCAGGTTGTCATATAATTCTTGCAGTTCCTCCTTGGTTTTGTGATGACCCGATATTCTTGCTTGTAGTTGGCTGTTTGTTATGATCCGCTCTGCCTTCTCTTTGTTCAGGGAAAGATGGTAACTCGTTATTTTATCTGCCAGGATGTTAAAATTTTGGGCCATGGTATCAATTTCATCTTTACCTTTTGTGGCGATATGCTCAATTTTATTGTAATCATCTGCCTCGGCAATCTTTTTAAAATATCGGGATATATGTGATATCCGGTTAACGATTAGAAATTTTATGCCCAGGAAGATGGTGGCGAAAAGTCCCAGAAAGGTCATGAGGGTAACAGATAAATTTAATCTAAGATGACGCGCAAGTTTAGCTTTCATCCGGCCAAGATTTGCAGCAACAGTGTCTGTCGCAATTACCTGGCCATTCTTGTAATGGAATCCAGCCTTATTGCCATAGCGCTTTATAAGTGAGCTAGGGGCGTCTTCTGGCTCGCCGTGGCAGTGCAGACATGAATCATCGGTTCGCCTGGCGTTTAATACAGCGATGTATTGTTGTTTGTTAAGATAGAGAAGCCCTTTCCATCTGCTTTGATCAGGATGAGCATTAAAGAAATCGATTATCTTTGCTTCCTCCGGCCCTGCCAGGTTTTTGGGATTTTTGGGATTCTTTGAGGAGAATTTAAGAATAAAGTCAGGATGCTTTTTCTGGACATCTGCAAAGATTGAGCGGGCTACAAAGGAGGTGGACATGGTTTCCGGCACAAACTCGTCCGGGCCGGTTAATTTTGTCATTGCCGGCCTAATTCTGGTACTCACATATTTTCTGATAGTGATGTCAAAATCCAGGGCCAGATCCAGGCTCCGTTGGATGTTTTCCCTCAGTTCCGTACGGTATTGCTCATAGTTGTGGAAGATGAAAAAAACTACAAAGACGGAGATTGTAGTGCCTAAGATCAAGAACAGCTTTATGGAGATGCTTTTTATCTGCATAACGATTAGCCCGTAGCGTAACTATTCTTGCACAGGAATTTTTATTTTAAAAACAGCGCCATGCCCCGGAGTACTGTCCACTTCAATGCGGCCAGCGTGGGCTTTGATAATCTCAGCTGCGATGCTCATCCCCAAGCCGGTGCCTTTGCCGGGTTCTTTGGTGGTGAAAAAAGGGTCAAAGATCTTTGCCGCAACCTCCTTGGGCATGCCGCAACCGTTGTCGGCAATGGTAACCAAAATTTCGTTGTGGTTGTGGGTGGTGCTAATATCTATTTCCCCATTTTTTTCAATGGCATTGGCTCCATTGACCAAGACATTGATAAAAACCTGGCTCAGTTTTTGGGGGGAGCACATAGTGAGGGGCAGTTTGCCAATATTTTTGTTAACGGTACATTTATACTTCAACTCGTTCCACGCAATGTTTAAGGCACTTTCCATTACTTCATTAACGTCGGCCATTTCAGTTTGTCCAGAGTCTTGCCTGGAAAATAATTTGAGATCCTGGACAATTTTTTTGATTCGTTCAGCTCCATCCTGTGATTCATTGATCAGGTCGCTTATATCTTCAAGTATATAGTCAATGTTTAGTTTTTTACGTAGTTCGTCAATGTTGGCGGTAGAAGAGTGCTGTTGCAAGGCGGTATCCTGGGCGGTAATGAATTCCTGTAGACGGCTGAAATATTTTCGCAGGGTAGTCAAATTGCTATTTATAAAGCCGACGGGATTGTTCACTTCATGGGCAACCCCGGCGGCTAACTGGCCGATAATGGCCATCTTTTCTTGTTGAACCACCTGGGCTTGGCTGGCCTTGAGTTTGCGGGTTAGGTTCCGTTTCTCAATTGCTTCTTGAATGTCATGGCTTACCTCTTCAATGGCGAATGGCTTGGCGAAATAGCCGAAGGCCCCTTCTTTTAGGGCCTTTATCGCATTTATGGTAGAGTCCCGTCCGGTTACCATGGCACAGAGCAAGGCTGGATTTTGTTTTAGAAAAACTTTCAGTAGAAGACGGCCATCATAGTCAGGTAAATCAATGTCTATCAATGCAATGTCGAAATTTTCCTGTTCCAAGGCCTTAATCGCATCATTACCGCAGTAAACTACGGTTGATCTAAAATTGTCTTGCAGCTTGAAACTTTCCTGCATTATCTGGCAGGTTTCGTGATTGTCGTCAATAATCAGTATGTTTATAACTTCACTCATAATTTCCCCCTTATTCTATGATGCATTATAAAATTGGGGTATGTCAAGTTTTTCCTGGCAACCGAGGTTCAATTAACTTAAATAAATTATTTATTGTATGAATTATGTCTGGGTTAAGTTTCCACTATCCTCTTATGGTTAAAGGCTAATTCCCTTTGTGTTTCATATACTCCCCTCCAAAAAAATCCATCCATAATGCACCATGCATATAATCTTCGCAGGTTAGCATTACTTCTAGGAGGCTGTCCGAGAATAGAGAGCATGCTGTAGATAAGCGCAGACATCGAAGCCGGAGAAATTGGCCCATTTTGTCAAATCTTCGCTACGGCTTCTATTCTCGGATATCCTCCTAGTATTAATAAAGTTATTGCTTTATTGGTAATTATTATTATTATGTAATAGGTAATTGTTATTATTCATCTTTTAAAAAGGTAAGGTTATGCTATCAGAAACCATGCTCAGAATGACCAAACAGCGGCAGACTATCCTTGAAGAGTTGCGGTCTGTTACCAGCCATCCAACAGCTGACGATATGTACGAAATGGTACGCCAGCGGCTTCCACGTATAAGCCTAGGAACGGTGTATCGTAACCTTGAGATACTGTCCGAAGAAGGAGTGGTTAAAAAAATTAATGTTGGTGGCTCTAAAAAGCGTTTTGATGGTAACACTGAAACACACTATCACCTGCGTTGCTTGCAATGTGGTAAGGTAGATGACCTCAAGATGCCTCCTGTTTTGGGGGTCGAGGAAAAGGCCGCCAGCCTGAGCGGCTATAGTGTTGTCGCTCACAGTCTTGAAATAAGCGGGGTCTGCCCTGATTGTCAAGAAATTAATAAAAAAGCATCATAAAAATCTGGCCACCTGGTTTATTTTTTTATAGACTATGAATTAGCTTGTTTGGGATAATGTCGGTATTATAGTAGTTAATTGAAAAACTAAATTGGAGAAATAAATGACTACATTAAAGGGTACAGAGACGGAAAAAAATATATTGAAGGCTTTTGCGGGTGAGTCGCAGGCTAGAAATCGTTACAGCTATTTTTCAAAGGTGGCTAAAAAAGAGGGTTATGTGCAGATTTCGGAGATTTTTGCCGAAACGGCCGAACAGGAGAGGGCTCACGCCAAGCGCTTGTTCAAATTTCTGGAGGGTGGAGATCTGGAAATTACCGCCGCCTTTCCGGCTGGGGTTATAGGCGCTACGGTTGATAACTTGAAGGCCGCTGCCGCCGGAGAACATTACGAGAATGTGACAATGTACCCTGAATTTGCCGAGGTAGCGAAGCAAGAGGATCTTCGTCACATCGCAGCAGTTTTTATGGCCATTGCTGTGGCTGAAGCGCAGCATGAAAAGAGGTATTTGGCTCTGGCTGCTAATATCGAGTCTGGCCGGGCCTTTAAGCGGGATGAAGAAAAATCATGGGTTTGTAAAAAGTGCGGTTATGTCCATAACGGCGCTGAGGCTCCGGGCGCATGTCCAGCCTGCGGGCATCCACAAGCCTATTTTGAATTGTTGGGTGAGAATTGGTAAGCCATATTGGCGCATAACAAATGATTAGGGAGATGGCAAATGGCTGAAAGAATGGAAATCTATAAATGTGAAGTATGTGGCAACATTGTTGAAGTCCTGCATGGCGGTAAAGGCCAGTTAGTCTGTTGTGGCAAACCAATGGGGCTTATAACTGCAAATACCGTCGATGCTGCTCGCGAGAAGCATGTACCAGTCGTGGAAAAAACTGCCGATGGTTTTCTGGTTAAAATTGGCTCTGTGGCCCATCCCATGACTGACGAACACTATATAGAGTTTATTGAACTGCACGCCGAAGGCCGGGTGTATCGGCAATTCCTCAAACCCGGTGATGATCCGCAGGCCTCTTTTTCTATCAGTGCCTCTGAGGCCTCGGCTAGGGCGTATTGCAATTTACATGGCCTGTGGAGGGCGCAGAATGTTTAGTGATAAGATGACGAAGGCTATGGCAGATCAGGTAAATGCCGAGTTTTACTCTTCCTATTTGTATCTTTCGATGAACTCCTATCTGGCATCTATTAACCTGGCTGGCATGGCCAATTGGGTGAGGATGCAGACTCAGGAGGAGTTATATCATGGTATGAAGATGTATGATTTTATTTTGGAGCGTGGTGGTAGGGTGATTTTTGACGGTATTGCTCAGCCTCAGGGCGAATGGGATTCGCCCCTGGCCGTTTTTGAACAGGTTTACGCTCATGAGCAAAAGGTCACTGGTCTGATTAACGATTTGGTGAATATTGCTCAGGATGAACGGGATCACGCCACCAATATCTTTTTGCAGTGGTTTGTCACGGAACAAATTGAAGAGGAGGCTAACGCCAGTGGCATTGTCCATAAATTGCAATTGATCGGCAATGATGCCAACGGGCTTTTTGCTCTCGATCAGGATCTGGGCAGCCGGGTATTCACTGTTCCTGCCACCGCATAGGCATCCTGTCTTGTCCGCTTGATTTGTGGCGGCTCATCCGTGGTAGGCTTAGACTTCGGATGAGGTGAAGCTAAATAGACTTACTGAGCTTTTTGGTGATGCCGATCTAGTGCCTCGCAAACCTTAAAGTGTTGCATCTCACTTGGCATTTGACGCACCAACGGCGTTACGACTTATGTTACATAGTGTTGCTATGCGCCGCCAGTCGTGCCTTGTTGGCACGCCAAATCACTTCTAATCTTGCGAAACTTTAAGGTCTACGGGGCACTAGGAGGCTGCCCGAGAATAGAAGCCGTAGCGAAAAGTTGGAGAATTGAGACCAATTTCTCCGGCTTTGATGTCTGCGCTTATCTTGCCAGTAGGCTCTCTATTCTCGGGCAGCCTCCTAGCATAGATCGGTATTGTTATTTCAAAATTTGAATGAATGCGTTGGAGTAAATAATGGGTGTTACAGAAATTAAAGATAAGCTGTACTGGGTTGGAGCGGTTGATTGGGATATTCGTGATTTTCATGGCTATTCAACCTACAAGGGAACTACTTATAACGCCTATCTGGCGATGGATGAGAAGATCACCCTTTTTGATACCGTGAAGAGCAATATGAAGGATGAACTACTTTATCATATTCGAGAACTAACCGACCCGGAGAAGATAGACTATATTGTTGTCAATCACGTTGAAATGGATCATAGCGGCTCTTTGCCTGAAATTATTGATCTGGTGAAGCCGGAGAAGATATTTTGTTCCCCCATGGGTGAAAAGGTACTCAAATCCCATTTTCATCGTGATGATTGGCCCTTAGTTGTCGTTAAATCTGGTGATTCCATCAGCTTGGGTAAGAAAACAGTTACCTTCCTGGAAACGAAGATGCTGCATTGGCCGGATAGCATGTTTTCTTATATACCGGAAGATAAACTCTTGATTTCCAGTGATGCTTTCGGCCAGCATTTGGCCAGTACAGAGCGTTTTGTTGATGAAATAGAGCTTGGTGAGGTGATGCGGCATGCCTCCAAATATTACGCCAATATCCTTAATTTGTTTTCACGTAATATCCAGAAATTATTGGCAACAGTGGCTGAACTAAAACTGGATATTGACATGATTGCCCCTGATCACGGTTTGATCTGGCGGGACAATCCGGGTGAGATTATTACCGCCTATGATCGTTGGAGTAAGTGCGAAACAAAAGAGAAGGTGCTGGTCGTTTACGATTCTATGTGGAAAAGTACCTCAAAAATGGCTAGGGCCATTGGCGGGGCAATATCCCGGCATGGCGTTGACGTTAAAATGTTTAACCTGGCGGTAAACCACCGCAGTGATATTATGGCGGAGTCTTTGGACGCTAGGGCCATAGTCTTTGGTTCGCCAACCTTGAATAATGGTATATTACCTCGGATGGCTGATTTCTTGTGCTATCTTAAGGGATTACGTCCTAAGGGGAAGCTGGGCGCATCCTTTGGCTCCTTTGGTTGGAGTGGTGAGGCCGTTAAATTGATGAATGCTGCTATTGAAGATATGGGTATGGAGTTAATCGATCCTGGCTTTCGGGTGAAAAATGTGCCAACCGAAGATGATTTTTCCCAGTGTAAGGAATTAGGGAATAAGATTGCCCAGGCTGTAAAGGCTGGGCAATAGGCAGTCTGTGCGGGTAAGGGCTTTAAATAAATATGTGGCGGGTCTGTTAAAGGATCTAAGCTTTGCGGAGGCTATGGCTAAAATTGCTCAGGAGCCTCCAGCCACTATGCTGAAGCCACTTTTTTCCTGTCTATGTAGTTGTGACGAAAAGGTGAAATGGTATGCTGTTAGCGCCATGGGCCGGGTCGTAAGCGTTTTGGCCGCTACTGAACTTGAAGATGCCAGAGTTGTGATGCGCCGTTTCATGTGGATGCTAAATGATGAGTCAGGTGGTATTGGCTGGGGAGTACCAGAGGCCATGGGAGAAGTTATGGCCTGCCAGCCGGAAATGGCGCAGGAATTTTCTCATATCCTGGTGGCCTTTATGAGGGAAGATGGATTTTATCTGGAATTACCGGCCCTGCAACGTGGACTGATGTGGGGCCTGGGACGTTTGGCCGCCAGTAGTCAGGTAAATCGTGATTTGTTAATTGCTAAAGAAGTTATGAAGTATTTGCAGCCATACCTGACGTCAGCCGACTTGCTAGTGCAGGGGCTGGCTGTCAGGGTGGCGGCCATTTTAAACAATAAGGATGTCACTAGTAGCCTGGCCAAGCGGGCTGATATTCTGGTAGGTCTAATTTATTACGATAATGGTAGGTTTGTGTCCTTGGTATGAGCGGTTCCTTACGTTTCTTTCAAAAACTCAATATTTGCTTCCGCTGGTTTCAGGCTGGAGTCGATCTCCACTGAAATATTAACCTTATAGCGTCTTTCCATATCGGATAATTCGTTGCGCTTCTTATTCAAGAGGTATTGACTGACTTCAATGGGCAGGTGGCAGCGAATGGTTGTGATATTTTTGCGGGCGCATCCTGTCTGGATCTGGCGTAAATAGGATAGGGCTTGTGTTTCGACGGAACGGATAATTCCCCTACCTTTACAACATTCACAGGTGACGTAATTACGGGCGGCAATTGGCGAGCCCATGCGTTGCCTGGAAATTTGCATAAGGCCAAATTTTGATATTCGTTCGAAGTCAACCTTGGCCTTATCCCTCTTCATACTATCCTTGACCATCTTTTCTACCGCTCGAATATTGGCAGAGGAGCGCATATCGATAAAATCAACTACAATCAGGCCGCCCAGGTCACGCAGACGTAATTGCCGGGTCAATTCCTCGGCCGCTTCCATATTGGCTAAAAAAATGGTCTCGGCAAAATTTTTGTCCTTGCCGGTGCTGCCGGAGTTGACATCAATTGCCACCAAGGCCTCGGTGGGGTCTATGACGATGGAGCCGCCAGAGGGTAGCTTTACGTTGGGACGGTATATTTGCCCAATCTGCTCTTCAATATTGTGGGAGTTTAACAGAGGACGCGGTCCTTTGTGTAGCTTGGCTATGGTCTTGCTTTTCTTGGGCGTAGGCAGCAAGTCAATGAAGTTGTTGACCTGCTCGAAGGCATCCTGGCTATCAACCTGAATTTCCCGAATATCGCTGGTGAAATGATCCCGCAGAAAACGGGTGACAATATTCTGCTCGCCGTAAATAAGGGCTGGAGCGGGTGTGCTTTGGCCCCGTTGTCTGATATCCTGCCATAGCTTTATAAGAAAAAGGACGTCCTGGGTCAGGGCGGTTTTGGTTATGCCCTTGCTTGCAGTGCGGATGATGTAACCGACGCCCTCCGGCAGCTTACAACTGTCCAGCATTTCCCGTAGTTTGCGGCGTTGATCCTGCGAATCAATTTGGCGTGATATACCATGTGAATCGCTGCCCGGCATCAACACAACATAACGTCCCGGCAGCGATAGAAAGGAAGTCATATTGGCACCCTTGTTGCCAGTTGTTTCCTTTACTACTTCCAAGAGTATTTCCTGGCCGATTTTTAATCGTGCCTTAAAATTTACATCTTTCCAATGCAGGTCTGAGGGCAACTCCTTACTGTAATATTCAGGATGGATTTCGCTAAAGGGTAAAAAAGCATTTTTGCCTGTACCAATATCAACGAAGGCTGCCTGTAGATTTGTTTCAATGGAAACAATTTTACCCTTATAAATGTTGCCTTTGGTGCGTTCTCGGGAAGTACTTTCAATATAAAAGGCCTCTAGCTTGCCATTCTCGAGCAGGGCGATCCGACATTCTTCGGGCTCTTCTGCATTAATCAGCAGTTTGCAGGAAGGTCGTCTGGTTGCATCTTTATTCTGCTCAGATTGTTGGGAGCTGTGTTTTGGCTTTTCCCCCTGTTGTTTTTTATGGTTATCGACCTTCTCTTCGGCCTTAATTGGCTGCTTATTGGCAGGTTGCTTCTCTTTGTCTGTTTCCGAGTTTCTGATGCTGCTTTTGACGGCAGATTTACTGCTCCGTGTTTTTCCCTGCTTGTTATTTTTGCCCGCGGTCTTTTCTACGGCCTCACGAGGTTGCTTGTCAGAAGGTGGTCTGGCTTCGGCTTTGTCCTGTTTAGTTTTTGGGGTGCCGCTTTTCGCAATAGGTTTACTGCTCTGCTTTTTCCCCTCCGTTTTATTTTTATCGACCTTCTGGTGCGGTTTGGTCTTAATGGCGGCCCTTGGTGCCAAGATTACAGTATCTTTGTTTTCAACATGCTGACCTGTTTCAGTTTGTTCGGTGTCAACTGTTTTTGCTGATTCTGTTTTGGGCTTCTTCACCGTTCGTGCGGCCTTAGGCTTGGCAGGTGCCTTGCGCTTGGCGGCGGCTTGCGTTTTGTCCTTCTCCGCTTGTGGCTTGGCCGGTGTTGCCGTAACCTTTGCCTTTGGTTTTTGGGTGGATTTCGTTTTGGCTAGAGTAGATTTTGCGGCGTTTTTTGTCTTGGTTGCCGCTGCTGACTTTTTAGCTGCCGGTTTTTTCTTGGCGGCTGTAGTTGTTTGGGCTGTGGTTTTTTTAGGCTTGGAATCCTCGGCTTTGGCAGCTTTGGCCTTAGTCGTTTTGGGTTTGCGTACCTTTTTAGTTGCGGCTGGTGTAGTTTTTTTAGGCGTGGTCTTTTTGGCGGCTGCCGCAGGTTTTGTCTGGCGGCTTTTGGCTGGTCGCCCCGGTTTTTTGGGGATGGGGGATTTTGTGTCTTTTGTATCTTTCGCTGCGGGTGTACCCTCTGTTTTGGCAGAGGTTGGTGCTTTTTTATCCTTGTCCATTTGAGTCCTTGTGCACCGTCCAATATTCTTTGGAACGATGTGCTGCTAGGGTAATTTGATGAGCGTCAGCCAGATGCCGCAAAGCGGCTTCCGTCAGGGATTTGTCGTATTACAGGGCCGACGCCGTAAAAGTTCTATAAGCCTGGATTCCTCAACGACTTGTTGAGTTGTTACCTCACGTTCCGGAGGGCTGGAAATAATCTCAACCTTACCGCTAAGGTCCTGGGCAATTCTGTTTAACTTATCGTAAAAAACGGGATGAGAAAAGTCCTCAAAGGGAGGACGATCCGCAGTGTTAATTTGTATTTTTGAAGGCGATATTAATTCAATTGCTTCTCGTAAAGCGGCAATATCTTCCTCACTATCATTAATATCTTCGGCCAGTAAAACTTTCAGCCATAATTCTCCAGGGAATTCGAGCCTGAACTGCTGAATTCCCGTTATAATTTGTTGTAAATCAATATAAATTCTTTTCTAAAAAACAGGTAAGCGGAGCGAAGCGTAGACTCCGAGAAAACAACCTGTAAGGTACTAATTATTTTTCCTATACCTGTGTGCAGAATCGGCTCGCCACTGGCGGTATATATCTCCGAGCTGGGCTGCCTGCTGTCTGAGCCTCAAACAGTGCATCTGTCTCAGCGATTATTGCCGCTGTAGGGGTGTATTCCTGGCGTTGGCAGGTCTGGATCTTCCTGCAATCTGTCTCGCAGTATGTGCAAATAAATGTACAAAGTCCAGGCAGAAGATCAATGTCTTGCGATATGCCGAGCCGCCGTGAATTGACGGATCCGAACAGGTACTTCATCAGTATAGTGGTAAAATAAATAAGCTACCGATACCATTATTCCCTGTCAATGTCAAGATTTTGGCTTGACACTGACGGGTATGGAGCGTAAGTTCTGGAGGTTAAGCTATTTATGGATATAAGACCCGTCGTCGTCTCAAAGTAAGACTACTGGAAGAAGGCTGCGTTCGTGTTTATGGGCGTTTATCTTTTATGCCCGAATGGCATGTTTTATTAATATATCGAGGACTAAAAATATGCGAAGTGATGCGATTACTAAAGGACTTGAGCGGGCACCACACAGATCGTTAATGAAGGCGATGGGCTACACCAATGAAGAACTTTCCCGTCCATTAATAGGCATTGGGCACGCTCAAAATGAAATTATCCCTGGCCATATTAATCTGGATAAGATTCTGGAGGCGGTAAAGACCGGTGTCCGCATGGCTGGTGGGACTCCAATATCATTTGGCACCATTGGTGTTTGTGATGGGGTGGCCATGGGACACACGGGGATGAAATATTCCTTGGCCAGCCGTGAAATTATTGCCGATTCTGTCGAGATTATGGGCATGGCACATCCATTTGATGCCATGGTTCTAATTCCCAACTGTGATAAGATTGTACCCGGCATGTTGATGGCTATGCTACGTTTGAATATTCCTGCCTTGATGGTCAGCGGTGGCCCTATGCTCACTGGTCGTTTCCGTGGGCAGGACACGCATTTGGTGACGGTATTTGAGGGGATTGGTAAGGTTAAATCCGGGGAGATGAGCGAGGAAGATTTGGCGGAGCTTGAGGATGCGGCCTGTCCGGGCTGCGGTTCGTGTGCCGGATTGTTTACGGCTAACTCCATGAATTGTCTCACTGAGGCTCTGGGGTTGGGACTGCCAGGCAACGGTACAATCCCGGCGGTAGATGCGGCGCGAATCCGTTTGGCCAAGCATGCCGGGATGGCAGTGATGAACCTCCTTGAAAATGATATCAAGCCTCGTGATATTGCTACTCGCAAGTCTTTTGAAAATGCTATGGCGGTTGATATGGCCCTGGGCTGTTCGACAAACACTGTATTACACATCCCGGCTATTGCCAAAGAGGCAGGAGTCGACTTACCTCTTAGAAGCTTTAACGAGGTTAGTGCCAGAGTGCCCCATATATGTAGTATGATCCCCGGCGGTTCGTACAGTATGCAGCAATTGAATGACGCTGGTGGTGTGCAGACGGTTATGGCAGAGCTCTGCAATATTAAGGGTGCCATTGACCAAGAGGTGATGACCTCTACCGGCAAGTCTTTGGGGGAAAATCTCAAGGAGGCCAGGGTGCGGGCTGGAAACGTGATTAAACCGATAGATGACCCATATCACAAGATTGGCGGTATTGCGATTCTCTCTGGAAATTTAGCCCCAGACGGCTCGGCGGTTAAGCAGTCGGCTGTAGACCCTGAGATGATGGTACATTCCGGCCCTGCCCGGGTATATGACTCTGAAGAGACCGCCCAGGCGGCAATTCTGGGAGGGGCGATTAACCCAGGCGATGTGGTGGTACTACGTTATCTTGGCCCCAAGGGTGGGCCTGGCATGCCGGAGATGCTGTCGCCAACCGCAGCCATTATTGGCATGGGCTTGGGTAAGTCCGTGGCATTGCTCACCGATGGCCGGTTTTCCGGCGGCACCCAGGGGGCCTGTATTGGCCATATATCTCCGGAAGCGGCCTTGGGCGGCCCCATTGCCTTGTTGCGGGAAGGCGATATCGTACATGTCAATATTCCAGAGCACTCCCTTAATATGGAAGTCAGTGAAGAAGAACTGGGTCGCCGTGCCGCACAATGGCAGGCTCCACCTCCTAAAATTACCAGAGGGTATTTGGCTCGTTACGCCAAAATGGTTACCTCTGGTAGTACCGGCGCTATGTTGAAAGAATAAGGAACCTGTCAGGATGCGTGAGGTTTGTTCTCAACATATGTGGAATAAAATTTTATATGCTGGCCTTATGCTGGCTATTGTCCTGTGCAGTGGTCGGGTTGGAGCCACAAGCTCTCTGCCTTGGCAGGTTACGGCCGATCGCATTTCGCATTTTAAAAATCCGGAATGTCTGGTGGCGGAAGGCAATGTGGTAATGACTCGCAAAGGTGCAACCCTGAGCGGAGCTGAACCAACTCCTGCCGCTCCGGCAGCTGCGCTTGGCAGCGCATCATCATCCCCACTGCCTAAACCGTTGGTTATTACCGGTGATTGGCTGCGTCTTGAGCGCGGCAATATCGTCAAGGTGAGTGGCCATGCCGTGCTAGATTCCGCCGAAGAACATATCACCGCCACTTCCGCCTATCTTGATCTCGACAATCATACGGGTGTTCTGCATCATGCCACCCTCTTTTTTCCCAATCGACATATATACCTGGCTGGTGAAGAGGTGGAAAAAATGGGGGAGCTGACCTACCATTTAGTGGATGGGTGGGTCACAAAATGTGATCCGCAAGATGGTAAGGCGCCGCCCTGGAGTTTTGCCTGGAGCACGGGTTATATTACCCAGGAGGGATTTGCACATTTTATGAATACAACTTTGCGGGTAAAGGACGTTCCGGTTATGTATTCACCTTATTTCGCCTTTTCAACCAATCAACACCGAAAAACTGGTATTCTTATGCCTGAATTATCACAGGACGGCATTGACGGTACCGGGATTTTGCTTCCACTGTTTATAAACCTCTCTCCTAGTCAGGATGTAACCCTCTATGGTGGAGGATATACGAAGAGAGGAGCCTTGGGCGGCGCTGAGTATAGATATGTTCGTGACGAGAATTCCAAGGGCATCTTTGCCTTAAATTACTTTCGTGATCGTCATAAGGATACCATCAAGGATAATTTTAAATTGGATGGTATCCTGCAGTCACGAGAGAATCGTTATTGGTTCAGAGCCAAGGCTGATCAGGATTTTGGGAACGCCTGGCAGGGGAAATTGGATCTGGATCTGGTTTCAGACCGTGATTATCTGGAAGAATATGATGGCGGTATGTTGGGCTTCATTAAGAGTGATCAAAAATTTAATCAGCAATTTAATCGTGGTTTCGAATCGGAAACAACCTATATTCGTTCCAATACCGCCCAAATCTCCAAGTCGGGGACGAATATGAGCCTGAACGGTGAACTGCGGGTTGTTGATGATATAACGGCCACCCGTTCAACACACCATCTTTGGACTCTGCCCAGGCTTACCTTTGCCGGTAGTCAGCCTGTATTGCAACCTCAGCTTGATTCTACCGGCCTGCGGGCCTTTGCCGAAAATACCGATTTTGTCTGGGGGACCGAATTTGTGGATTATTGGCGTGAAGCTGGGGTCGGAGGGCGACGTCTTGATTTGCATCCACAACTTAAGGCACCACTCCATATTAGTCCTTATCTGGAAACAACTGCGACGGTAGGTGTGCGGGAAACCCTCTATGATGTGGACGATAATAGTGCCATCTCGGCTGGTTACGGCAGCGGTATTTTGACTCGCTATCTTTATGACTTTAATGTTGCCACCTCTACCATTTTTATGCGTGATTTTATCTTGCCTCAAAAGCTATGGCGCATGACCCACATGATTCGCCCCAACCTGAATTATACCTATGTACCCTACAAACGGCAGACATACCTGCCCAGTATGGATGGGGTTGACCGAATAGGCGCTCAGAATATCATAAGTTATGGTCTGGATAATGACTTTGATCTCTCGGGCATGGGGGAAAATAGCGGTGCAGCAGGCCGCAAGCTGGCCTATACCAAGTTCAGCCAGTCTTATGATATTAGGGAGGCGCAACGAGATTTAAGCGGGCCCCTGGATCATCGGCACCCCTTCTCTGATATTGCCATCGAGGCAGGAGCATATCCTGTCAGCTCGTTAAGTCTCATTTATAAAACCAAATGGAATGTCTATGGTCGTGGAATTCTGAATTACGAATTGACCTCTGCTTATAGTAATGAGAATGGTGATGCCATTGGCCTTGAATACCGTTATTATCCTTCTTCGGCTGTTAATCAGGTGAATGTTAATGTCACCAAAAAAATTACAACCCATTTCCTGGCCCAGGCTATTTTTGACCATTCGCTGGCAACGGATGAGACCTCCCAGGCCTCACTGCGGTTATTCTATGATCCGGCTTGCTGGTCTATGGAGATGCTGGCTAGTACCGCTACTAATGAGGATTATCGCCTTACCATCCTTTTTAGTTTGGAAGGAGTCGGGAATATTGTGGGGGTAAACCGGGCCATTTCTCGTCAATAAGAAATAGACATTGATGCGCTCGTAAAAAGTCTCGGGATGGCTAAGTAGCTAAGCGTAGACTGCGAAAAGTTTG
>CAYTNB010000020.1:0-23091 GCA_964439085.1 uncultured Desulfobulbia bacterium
CTTCGTTGACTCCGGGGTCAGAGGCCGCTATTGTCTGCAAAGCTGATGCTCCAATAAAAAATGATACTAAGCCTATGCAAATTAGTAGTTGAAATTTTTTCATATTTTCACCTCTCATATTATTATTTAGCCGCCCCCTTTTGGGAGGTCACGTACATCATTTAAAGAATTTACCAAGTAAGGAATCCAGTTGTTCCTTACTCACGCCACCCAGGATTGCGGCAATAATTTTGTGATCAGGATTTATGACAATGGCCTGCGGCACCATTTTTACCCGGTATTTGTTGGCAATCTCCATCTTGGCATCCCAGATTACCGGGAATTTAATGTGTAAATCATCAACAAACTGCCGCAGGTCTTCTGAATTAGGCGAGGTGTTAAGGTAAATAACGTGTAAGCCCTTATCCTTAAACCTGGCATAATAATCATTAAATATAGCAGTATCTGCCCGGCAATACTGACAATTTGGATAGAAAAATCGCAACACTACGGGTTGATTATGAAAAGCTTCTAGATCTATGGTTTTACCATTTATATCATGGGCCTGAAAAGTGGGTGCAGGATCGCCGATTTTGAGTCTATTTTGTTCTTCATCGGCACTACAACCAGACAACGACAATAACAATAAAAAAAAGACGGGGAGTATGCTCAGTTTCATTAAATTTATTTCACTCAATACCATATAGTTTACCCTACATATCTCCAGAGGATACAACCCCCTGGCGCATATATAATGTACGAGGCGAATTTTGAGATTTGCCGAGATCGTTGTTATGGGTTACTACCATAAAAGTGGTGTTATTTTCGTTATATCTTTTAAAAAGTGACAAAATTTCTCCTTCGGTATCTTCATCAAGATCACCAGTAGGTTCATCAGCCAGGATAATCTCCGGTTGGTTCATAAAGGCTCTGGCAATAGCTACTCGCCGCTGCTGACCTCCGGACAACTGAGCTGGAAAAGCAGTACCCTTGTCAGCCAGACCAATTTGTTCCAGAAGATCATAGGCCAGTTCGGTATGATCATGGTGGTGTCTAGCAAAACATAATGGCAGTACCATGTTTTCTAAAACATTTAAGGTTGGTATCAGGCTGGCAAACTGGAAAATAAAGCCAATTGTCTTGTTGCGCATAGTGGATAAACAGTGATCTGGTTGTTGCCAATTTGAAACATTATTAATCAGCACTTCTCCTTGGTCCGGCTTTGTTAGGCCGCCAACAAGACTAAGCAACGTTGTCTTGCCAGAGCCTGAATGACCTAAAATCACAACAAAATCACCTTGTTCTACTGACAAAGTTGCGTTATTAACGGCCTTAAATGCCCCTTCGTCACTTTTGTAGGTCTTTGTTAAATTCTTGCACTGAATAATCATTTACATTCCTCAAAAAAAAGATTATTTTTGTAGTTGTAATTATGCCACTGTGTGGTAGTGTGTCAACAGCTAATTTTTGATTCTCCTTAATAAAGATTTATCAGGAGGCTTAAATTAGCCAATGGGGGGGGAAGCAGGTACTTAACTAAACCAAATTTTACTGTTTGGTGCAATATTTACTTGCTTTCCAAAAGATAGAGACGGGTCGTAAATGCTTTTACGAGAGAGGGCATATGACCAAAGACAATTTTATTCAGGAGGGAGACATGAAGCTTGTGAAAAAAAATGTATTAAGAAGTGTAGTTGTTGGGGCAATGGCCCTGGGATTAGTGGGTCTTGGCAGTCAAAGTCAAGCCAAGGATGTTTACACTGCGACCTTTTATGTTGCAGGAATGGGTGGTCATTTTGCCAAGGCAGATATGACTATTGAACCAAGTTCACCCTCACCTTTACATCTTCATGCCTTGCATAGAATTATCATTGGCGACAAAGACACTCATCCAGTTCATGACGCACGAATCGACAAAGAGAATCGTAACGTTATGTTCTGGTCCACCTACCACATCGACAAGGAAACCGGCATGCCTCATGTGGGTAAAACTGACCTCTTGACGGGTAAGATCCTGGAAGATGTAAATGTTACCGTACCACCAGAAGCCACTCATACCCATCATATGTATTGTGCTTCAGCTCAGACCAAAGATTATTATCTGCCAATGACTATGACAAACAAGGCTTATATTGATGTTTTTCGGAAATCTGATTTGAAGCACGTTAATCGGGTGTTTCTGGAAGGTACCGATGCTGACATTCACAAACCATATCTTTTCTATCACGGCACTAACTCTCCAGATATGAAAAAGATTCTCATTACTATCAATGAATCAGAGAAACCTCAGGGCCCGCCAATTGGTAAAATGCATATGTTTATGTTGGATGCTGACGCTTTAGTCAAAGGCAAGGTAGTTGTTCTTGCCAGTGGTATCGCCCCCGGCGCACCTGGCAAGACTATGAGTTTTCGCCAATATTTCTCACCAGACGGAAAGTTAATTGCCAATTCAGGTGCTGACCGCATGTATCTTATCGATGCTAAGACCCTAAAAGTTTTAGATGTTGAGATGATGGGTCCTTTGGAAGAAAATCATGATGCCATTTTTACTCCAGATAGCAAGTACGTCATTGCTACCTCAAGAACCAAGACGTTGATGAGCGGCAATGCCAGCAGAATAACCATGAAAAACCCCTCTTGTACCGCTGAAATAGCACCCAAGGGCGAGTTAGGCCCGAAAGACTATATTATGGATGGCCAACTCAAACTTTACGATGTTAAGGCCAGAAAGTTTATTGGACAAGCTACCTCAGTTTGTCTGCCATGTCATAATGAAGAAGGTATGGACGATAATGCGGTATTATGTGGTATAGATGCCAACTGGAAAAGTTAATCATTTAACTAAGTTGGTATGACAAAAAAGTCCGTGCATGGTATTAATACCATTCACGGACTTTTTTTTCGTTTTAATTTCTGTGCCTTAAATCAGAAAGTCTGTCATAAAAAGCAGGTAAGCTAATACTCCTGGAAACAGGACAATTGCTTTTTAAATTGCCAAGTTAAACAACTCCCCAAGGCACTTATCCTAGAAAGTCATAAGCCCATTTACACTTTTGTGGGTCAGATTATAAGAGCAAACAAATGCCTAAACAAATCAAGATATCCATTGGCCGTATTGCCTTAAAGGGTGTTTCGCGCAAACTATTTCGTAACCTGGTTTTGATTCTGGCCGTGGGTATGCTTGTCGCCCTGCTAGTCTTTGCCATGTTATTTAATAAGGCGGTAAAAGATGATTTGGATGCTGCCAATAAACGTCTTGGGGCAGATATTGTCATGGTACCTGTTGAGGCCATGGATAAGGCGGAGGAGTTTATCCTGGAGAGTAAGGATAAGACCTTCTATATGGACAAAACAATATATGATCAAGTAAAAAACCTGCCAGGAGTGGCGGCAGCCACCACCCAGATTTATCTCAAGACGTTAGCCTCTGGGTGCTGCAGTATAGTAGAAGGACAGGTCGTGGCGATTGACCAGGATACAGATTTTGTTGTGCGTTCCTGGATGAAAAATCCACCGCCACTTAAAAAAGGTGAGGCCTATGTGGGTAGTTATGTCTGGGAATACTTGGGGCTCATTGATACCCCCACACTCTTCGGCACACCGATAAAGGTGGTTGATCATTTAAAGAAAAGCGGTTCAGGACTTGACCACGCCCTCTTTATTCGCCAGCAAGATCTTGATTTAGTTTCAGCCGAGGCCCTAGGGAAGTTTGACCGTAGTAAAATATCATTAATATTCATTAAACTTAAGCCAGGTTATGACCTGGATGAGATGGCTGGTAAGATTCAGTCAATAGCCCCAACAACAGGTATTATGACGCGTGGCACCCTGGGTTCCTCAATAAGGGAAAAATTAAGCGATATAATCAGCATATTTTCCCTCACAATCAGCATATCTTCTGCCCTGGCAATTTTACTAGCCTGGTCAACATTTACAGCCTTGGCCAATGAACGGCAGCGCGAAGTAGGAATTTTAAGAGCCATTGGAGCCAAACGTTTACATATCATCAGACTTTTTCTGACCGAGGCCTTAATAATTGGTCTAGTGGGTAGTGCTACCGGCGTAATTCTCGGGCATCAATTACTAAAAGAACTCGCCTCTAATTTTCACTTACTCAAGCAGCTTAACGCTGTTTCTTCCTTTTCGGCGACCAACCTCCCAATCAGTCTCACAGCCCTGGGAGTAGGCATTATTGTTTGCCTTATCGGTGCGCTGTTACCGGTATTGAGACTTGCCAATATGGAGCCTTTCACGGCAATTAAGGAAGAGTAAATGTCCGGCAACATTCTGAGAACGTCTTGTCACGGCCTTGAACGTACACATACGAAGATTCATGCCAGCAACAAACATTTACATTGAACGTCTTAAGTTTATTAATTCAAGCACAAAACAACCACTAAAACAACAACCTGCGGTGGCAGTTTATATATGCCTAGATGGTACAGGTGAGTACAAAATCTTGATGAGGGGTGCCCTGGCCTGGCAGTTACAGTCTTAATAAACTACCGGTAGTCCTTCTTTTTTCCATTCAGAAATTCCGCCCTTCATATTATACACCTCTGTATATCCTTTTTTTGCCAAAATCTGCATGGCGCCATAGCTTCGACCACCAACAGCGCAGTAGAGCATTATGGGGCGATTGCGTGGTATATTGTAATTTCCGCGCATAATATTCCAGAAGGGAATCAAGATTGAATTCGACAATTTGCCCTCTTTTAATTCTTGGGCCGAACGTACATCTATCAGAAGCAAATCCTTCTTTTTCTGAATAAGATTCATCACCTGATGCGGCGTACAGGTTGCGTGAACTGGCTTTAAGGTTGCCGCCACAGCCTTTGATGTTTCCACCACTCTCACATTTTTAACCTTTGTTGCAGTACTATTGCCGCTATTAGAACAGGAAATGAGTAAAGCCGCTAAAAAAACGATAAATATTCTCTTCATAATTAGCTCCATTTTAAATTAATAGTTTTGAGCACAGAATAAGCATAAAAGCACAAAATGCCAGATTATTTTAATTGGTATTCCAGGCGCCATTTTTTTAAAGCAGTACCATCATTTATATTATTCCAGGA
The DNA here is from genome assembly GCA_964439085.1 of uncultured Desulfobulbia bacterium. Taxonomy (GTDB): domain Bacteria; phylum Desulfobacterota; class Desulfobulbia; order Desulfobulbales; family VMSU01; genus JAADIV01. The sequence continues at coordinate 5,055 of CAYTNB010000020.1, forward strand.
ACAGGATATTTCAGATGGTGGACGGACAATTCTCACCTGCGAGGATGTGCAAACTTCTCTCATCCTCATTATTCCCAGGACAGCCAAATCTTCAAATAGCAATCTTATTCTGGGATCATAGACTGCAAACAAGGGTTGGAGACGCTCCTCAATTTGTGGGACTATAGCCCAATCATCTAGGCGAATTTGGGAGATAAGCCACTTAATGGCATCTACGCTAACCTCGGGCATATCACAGGCACAAACTATCAGCGAGTTGAGGGGATATTTTCGCATGGCCGCCAGAATTCCAGCCATTGGGCCGTTGCATCCAGGTGCATCGGCTAACTGCAACCATTCACCTTCAGGCAACTTTCCCTTCCCTACAATAACAATTTCATCACAAAAGTGTTTAAGACAAGAATTAATATGAGAAAGCCATGTTTGGCCTCCATATTCAATTAAATGTTTTGGATGCCCCATTCGGGAACTTTTACCGCCTATCAGAATACAACCAATAAATTTTTGAGGACTTTTCAAGAGATTATTATGATAAGGGGGGAGGGCTACGAAGTGGTGATATTAAACGACCTATTTAACGTGAGAGATAAAGCCATGTTGAACGGCGTACATAATCATTTCTGCGGTATTTTTTGTGTCGATCTTGCGCATTATATTAGCTCGATGATGTTCTACGGTTCGAATGCTGATTCGCAACAATTCGGCAATTTCCTTACTTTTGTTCCCTTCAGCTACCAAGGTGATAACCTGTTTTTCGCGATTGGTCAGACGCTTACCGTTGATCTTATCTCCGGAACGAATCTGAATTAACTCCTCCGGCAAATAACTTCCAGCTAGAACTGACGATATATAGAACTCACCTTGCAGACATTTTTCTATCGCAGTTAACAACTCGATATCGGAGTCTTCTTTCAGAACATAGCCATCACAACCAGCTTGTACTGCGCTGTATAAAAACTCTTTGCTGCTATGCATCGTCAATATGAGTATTTTTACTTTCGGGTTAATATGTTTAATCGCCTCAATAGCTTCAATACCCCTTAAATTAGGCATGGAGATATCCAGCAATATCAAATCAGCTGATTGAGTTTTTAAAAGGTTGATTAACTCCTGACCGTCATTTGCCTCGCCAACAACATGCATATTAACCTCACCGTCGATTATCTTTTTTAGGCCACGGCGAAGCAAGACATGATCATCAGCTAATACAATTTTATGTTTTTTCATAATTTAAAGGAAGCCTGCTTGATTTGATATAAATTCTGATATGGTTATATGATTCGAAATTAAATTAATTTGATAAAAGAAACAACTTAAATTTATTGAAGATGTAATTATTAGCCTCTACACACAAAAATTCCCTCATTTTCTTGACAAAGACAGATAAATTTAGGTAGCATTTTTTATATGTAATTTCGCCCATGTAAATAACAAATAAAAAGTGGAGAAAAACATGCAAAGTGTCTTATCCCGAAAAATGGCTCTAATCATGGCCACAGCGTTTATTTTTAGTAACTTGGCAATTAACGTTAATGCCAAAATATCGAGCGAAAGTCAGAAATGCGTAAAATGCCATTTAGAAGTCATGCCTGGGTTGGTCAAGCAATGGCAAGCCTCAGCGCACTGGCAGTCAGGAGTTGGCTGCTATGAGTGTCATGGTGCTCAAAAGGGTGACACTGATGCCATGGATCACAACGGTTTTTTGGTGGCCTCAATTGTGTCACCAAAGGATTGCGGCAAATGCCATCCCAAGGAAGTGGCAGAACAGGAGGCCAGCCATCACGCCCAGGCAGGTAACATTTTAAACACCAAGGACGGTCTTCTTGGGCAGACGGTGGGTGGAGAACCAGTTGTTGCTGTTGGCTGTAGACAATGTCATGGTTCTATTGTTAAAACCAATCCCGACGGGACTTTGGATCCCAGTACTTGGCCCAATACCGGTATCGGCAGAATTAATCCTGATGGTTCCAAGGGCAGTTGTTCTGCCTGCCATACCAGGCACCGCTTCAGTAAAGCCCAAGCCAGAAGACCTGAAACATGCGGTAAATGCCATTTAGGTCCAGATCATCCTCAAAAGGAAATTTACGAAGAGTCAAAACACGGCATACTCTACCAGGCATTTAAAGATAAGTTAAACATCGACAATCCAAAATGGGTAGCCGGTGAGGATTATTTTGACGCCCCAACTTGCGCCACCTGTCACATGAGTGCGGCAGCTGACCTGCCGGTAACGCACGATGTAGGGACTCGTCTAAGTTGGAACCTTAGAGCACCAGTTTCCACACGTACCAAAAATTGGGAGAAAAAACTGGCCGCCATGAACGATGTTTGCGAGGCTTGTCACGGCGTTGAGTTTGTTAATGGTTTCTACAAACAATTGGATGATCTTGTAGATCTTTACAATACTAAATTTGCCATTCCCGCCAGGGATATTCGTTCACTTCTGATGAAAAAAGGTGTAATCTCCAAGGGCAATTTTGATGATGCGATTGACTGGACCTATTTCGAGCTATGGCATCATGAAGGTCGCCGTGCCCGTCACGGAGCTGCGATGTCCGGCCCTGATTATGCCTGGTGGCACGGAATATACGAAGTAGCAAAAAACTTTTACTCAAAATTTCTTCCTGAGGTCAAAGAGGCCTGTGAAAAGGCTGGGCAACCCAAATTATATGACGAAATCATTGCTAAATACATCGATTCAGACCCCCGTCATTCCTGGTTCACACAGGGATTTGACCCAAAGAAATTACAAGAAATTAAGAAGTATTATAAAGAGCGTTACAATCAAAAGGTTGAATAAACCGTCATGTGATATGTGGGATAGGCTGTTAAAAGCCTACCCCCTCCCCTCTTACTTGCACCGATTTTAAGATATTGAAAGTATTCATGTAAGGTTTAGTACCTTACAGATTGTTTTCTCGGAGTCTGCGCTTACCTGTTTTTTGAAAAGAATTTACAAGGTATTAGGTAAGCGTAGACTCCGATACCCCCTCTTGGAGTGTTAGTAATTATTCTTAAAGGCTCCTTAAAGAATCAGGATTTTTGTTTGAGTGCAGGTGAGCTAAAACTCCGCGGTATACCAAAATCAAAATGACGCTGCCATCGAGCCAAAAGACTTTTTTTTCAAAGCGGCTTAACTCAACAGGGTAACTATTCATGACTACTTGTCCAGCCTTTCACTATTCGCCCCTATTTCAGTCCAGCCCAGATCAGACTATGTATCGCAGACTTACCACAGAGCATGTAACAATCATAAATGCCGCTGGGCAGGAAATTTTACAAGTAGCCCCGGAGGGTTTGCGTCTCCTGGCCCGTGAAGCCATGCACGATATTGCCTTCTTTCTGCGCCGTAATCATTTACAGCAGCTTCATAAAATTATTGGCGATCCAGAATCTTCCGACAATGACCGTTATGTTGCCAATACACTGCTTAGAAACGCCTGTGAGGCAGCCCATCAGATTCTGCCCAGTTGTCAGGATACAGGTACGGCTATTGTGGTCGGCTATAAAGGAGAGAAGGTATGGACTGATGCTAACGATAAGAAATTTTTATCGCACGGCATATTTGACACCTATACAAGTGATAATCTGCGCTATTCCCAAATGGCACCCTTATCCATGTTTGAGGAGGTAAATACTAAATGCAACCTACCAGCTCAAATCGACATTTTTGCGTCTTCCGGTGCGGAATACCATTTCCTCTTTCTGGCTAAGGGAGGTGGTTCAGCAAATAAAACTTATCTATATCAAGAAACAAAATCCCTTTTAAGCGAAAAAAAATTGACCGAATTTTGCCGTAAACAACTACCAAAACTTGGTACTGCCGCTTGTCCCCCTTACCACATTGCCTTGGTTATTGGCGGTACCTCAGCTGAGGCTAATCTCAAAACAGTGAAGCTTGCTTCTACCGGGTTTTATGACAATCTGCCCAACAGTGGAGACGAATATGGCTGCGCCTTTCGTGATTTGGATTGGGAAAAACGTATTTTGAAAATTGCCCAGGAATCCGGGATTGGTGCTCAATTTGGAGGTAAATATCTGGCCCATGATGTTCGGGTGATTCGCCTGCCACGGCATGCCGCCTCCAATCCTGTCGGTTTGGCGGTAAGTTGTAGCGCTGACCGAAACATCAAAGCCAAGATTACCAAAGATGGCATATTTTTAGAGCAGCTAGAGATGGACATGAGCCCTTATAATGAAAAAGATAAGGTCAAGACCGCCACTCCAGTTGACATTGATCTTGAACAGCCCATGTCAGAAATTCTTGCCCAGTTGGAGAAACATTCTGTAGGCACGCTGCTTCATTTGCACGGTACTGTCATTGTGGCCCGCGATATTGCTCATGCCAAGATCAAAGAGATGCTTGATCGTAATGAACCAATGCCGGACTATTTCAAAGAACACCCGGTTTATTACGCCGGGCCTGCCAAGACGCCAATGGGCATGCCTTCGGGCAGTTTTGGACCGACTACTGCTGGGCGCATGGATATATATGTGGATTCGTTTCAAAGTTTGGGCGGTTCCATGATAATGCTGGCCAAGGGTAATCGATCTAGAGAGGTAAGCAAGGCATGTAAACGGTATGGTGGATTTTATCTTGGTTCTATTGGTGGACCTGCGGCTGTCCTTGCTAAAGAATGTATTACCGCTGTAGAAATTATGGCCTTCCCGGAACTAGGTATGGAAGCGGTTCGCAAAATAACCGTCCAAAACTTTCCGGCATTTATCGTTTGTGACAATAAAGGTAATGATCTTTATGCATAAAAGAGGTGAAGCGTATGTCCTTTGGTAAATTCATTTGGTCTGCTATCGGTAGAAAGGCGGTAATGGCCCTGACTGGTGGTTATTTAGGTCTCTTTTGGTTAGTTCATCTTATCGGCAATAGTACAGCCTTCTGGGGGGCAGACTCTTTTATTTCCTATGCCTCCCATCTGCATGCCTTAGGTCCACTGATCTCTATTTTTGAGATTAGCTTGTTGACCATTTTTATGATTCATATAGTTTTTGCTGCTTTTTTATATTTTGAAAATATCACTGCCCGGGATAAGCGGTATTATAAACAAAATAATGCCGGCGGCCGCACCTGGGGTTCTCGCACAATGCCCTATACCGGTCTTTTGATTCTTCTTTTTGTTGTTTTACATCTAAAGGCCTTTCGTGGCATAAAGTCTGCGGATGTCGCAATAATTGTACATAACACCTTGAGCAACCCTCTTATGGCACTGTATTATGTTATTAGTCTTGCCGCCCTTATAATTCACCTCAGTCATGGATTTTGGAGCATCTTCCAATCCCTTGGATTGATTGGTGAAAAATATGAGGATTTTATTAAATGTGGAGCCAAGGTTATTAGTGTAGCAGGAGGACTTGTCTTTATTGCAATTCCTGTTTTAATAATTTTTTGTCCATCATTTTTAAAATGACTTACATGCTTAATTTCAACTAACCCTCAAAAAACTTGAGACTATCAATGGAACTTAATCCCAATATTCCTTCTGGTCCCCTGGCAGATAAGTGGGACAACCACCGCTTTGCAAGTAAACTTATTAATCCATCTAATAAGCGGCACTATAATATAATTGTTGTAGGTACTGGTTTGGCTGGGGCATCAGCTGCTGCTACACTGGCGGAACTTGGTTATAATATAAGAAGCTTTTGCATTCAGGACAGTCCACGTCGCGCTCATAGTATTGCAGCTCAGGGCGGTATAAATGCTGCCAAGAATTATATTAATGACGGTGATTCTATTCAAAGACTGTTTTATGACACCATCAAAGGTGGAGATTTTCGCTCCCGTGAGGCAAATGTTTATCGACTGGCCCAGATCAGCAATCAAATCATTGATCAATGCGTAGCCCAAGGCATCCCCTTTGCCCGGGAATACGGCGGCCAACTGGCTACCCGCTCCTTTGGCGGGGCGCAGGTATCCCGGACATTTTATTCTCGCGGCCAAACCGGTCAGCAACTCCTCTTGGGGGCATATAGTTCATTAATGCGCCAGGTGGCCGCTGGTCGGATAAAAATCCAGACCCGCACAGAGATTATGGACATTGTGGTCGTTGATGGGCACGCCAAGGGGGTTATAACCCGCAACCTGCTTACCGGACAAATAGAGAGATACGCCGCCGATGCCGTAATTTTGGCCACCGGTGGCTATGGTAATACATATTGCCTCTCAACCAATGCCATGGGATCTAATGTAACAGCGGCCTGGCGGGCCTATAAGCGTGGTGCGGCATACGCAAATCCCTGTTTTGTTCAGATTCATCCAACTTGTATTCCTGTTCATGGTGAACATCAGTCAAAACTTACCTTAATGAGCGAGAGTCTGCGGAATGACGGTAGAGTTTGGGTGCCAAAAAAACCAGGTGACGCACGGACACCAGCTGAGATACCAGAAAACGAGCGTGATTATTTTTTAGAAAACAAATATCCACGCTTCGGTAATCTGGTGCCTCGTGATGTGGCATCACGCAATGCCAAGGAGCAATGCGACAATGGCAAGGGGGTTGGGAAAAGCGGTTTTGCGGTATATCTCGATCTAACTGATGCCATTGAACGCAGTGGAGAAGCAGAAATTGTCAGAAAATACGGTAACCTCTTTGAAATGTACGAAAAAATTACTGGTGAAGATCCTTTAAAAGCGCCAATGCGCATTTACCCTGCGGTACATTACACCATGGGCGGTATTTGGGTCGATTATAACTTAATGAGTTCTGTGCCCGGCTTATTTGTTTTGGGTGAAGCCAATTTTTCCGATCACGGCGCTAATCGGCTGGGGGCCAGTGCTCTTATGCAAGGATTAGCTGATGGCTATTTTGTAATTCCTGCAACCATAGGAAATTATCTGGCAGAAATCTCTCCTGGAAAAGTTGACACCTCCCACTTAAAATTTGCTGAATGCGAAGATGAGACTAAAGACAAAATAGACCGTCTCCTATCTGCGAATGGTAAGCATACCGTTAATGAATTTCATCGCAAACTTGGTCAAATTATGTGGAATTATTGTGGCATGGCTAGAAATAGGGCGGGACTAAAAAAGGCCTTACTGAAAATCCCCAATTTGCGGGAAGAATTCTGGCGGGATGTAAATGTGCCAGGTTCCGGTGACGATTTAAATCAATCACTTGAACGAGCAGGCCGGGTAGCTGATTTTATGGAGTTTGCCGAATTAATCGTCATAGACGCCTTAAACCGTAAAGAATCTTGCGGCTGTCATCTCCGCGAGGAGAGCCAGACCGCCGAAAACGAGGCTAAACGTGATGATGAACATTTCTCGTATGTGGCGGCCTGGGAGTATAACGGTTTAAATGATCCTCCAAACCTTCATAAAGAACCTCTTTTCTTTGAAAATATTCAATTAAGCCAAAGGAATTATAAATAATGGCGATAATCAATCTCAAATTAAAGGTATGGCGCCAAAAAAGTCACAATGATAATGGAAGGTTTCAGGACTATGATTCCGGCCCAGTTTCCACAGATATGTCTTTTTTGGAGATGCTGGATATCCTAAATGAGCGGCTAACCTTGGAGGGTGAAGAACCAATCGCCTTTGACCACGATTGCCGGGAAGGAATCTGCGGTATGTGCGGGATCATGGTGAATGGTTACGCACATGGTCGGGAAAAATCTACTACCTTGTGCCAATTACACATGCGCCATTTTAAGGATGGTGAAACCGTTGTAATTGAGCCATTCAGAGCCAAGGCCTTTGGATTAATAAAAGACCTTATTATTGACCGCAGTACCTTTGACCATATTATAACAGCAGGCGGCTACATCTCAGTTAATACCGGCGGTGCTCCTGATGGCAATACTACAGCTATCCCGCAGGATATAGCAGAAAAGGCCCTCGATGCCTCGGCCTGCATCGGCTGCGGAGCATGCGTTGCGGCCTGCCCAAATGCAGCGGCTATGCTCTTCACCGGAGCCAAGATTTCGCAATTAGCCCTATTGCCACAGGGGAATCCTGAACGAGCTAAAAGAGTAGAATCTATGATGAGCCGAATGAGTGAGTTGGGCTTTGGTAATTGCAGTAATGAAAGAGAGTGTGAGGCAAGCTGTCCTAAAAACATTTCTATTCGGAATATTGCTCGCTTGAATAGAGAATTTATTAGAGCGGCGTTTTGAATTAGCAATACTTCTCGAACATAACGCCCTACGGGCAACGTGCTTTTTAAGCCACAAGTAAGCGTAGATTCCGATATCCTCTTTGTGGGGGGTGTTATCTTCGATTCAACGGCAACGCCCTTGATCTCGAACTAAAAGTTCATTCACGGACATATGCGAGATAACCATTCCCTGACATTTGGCAAGAAATAGGCTGCCCCTTCTAACACCCCGGCGCTATAATTGCCGTTTAATTCTCTGATCCCCTTAGCCAAATAAAGTTTTGTGCTATGGCCAGCTTCGGCAGATTTTCGAATGGCTTCGGTCCTTACCTCTTGGGTGGCATTACCGACTAAAACGGCAGGGATCTCACAGGTCAGCACAGGTAAATCGTTTCCAGAGTCACCACAAAATACGGCCTGACTCGAGGTTAAAGCCATTTCGCTGAGCAAAAAACGCACAGCATGCAATTTCGTAGCATTTATGGGCAATACATCCAAAAATGCCTTATTCTCGCTCTCATCTATACTACTAATCACAGCGGCTTTGATACCTTTTGTAGCCAGCCTATCAGAGACCAGTCGTTGCAAAATGGCATGGTCATCATCTATTGCCAAATAATAACTTAATTTGAGACGGCTCTGCTTTGCAGATTCTTGCGGAGTCAAAAAATCAAAGTCTGTGAGCATATCGGCCAATTCCAATGCCGACTTGCCCTCCCACGACTCGGAAATTTCACGCTGCCATGGCAATACCATTTTCCAGCCCTTGGAATCAATCTGGTATATCGTTGTGCCAACGTCGCCAACCGCAAAATCAGGCATTGGCAAATCGTATTGGGCAATGGCTTTTCTTATCAGCTTCTGACTCCGGCCACTGACATAAACAAGCTTAATGCCAATCTCGTTGGCAAGTTGTCGCAACATGGGTCGGGCCAACTTAGATTCAATCTGTGGCCCATTGGGAATAATTGTTCTGTCAAGGTCTGAAAAGATAACTACATTCATTGGCACTGTCATAAAAAAAAGGGCGTCAATAAAAAGCTAACACCCCACGAGGGGGTATCGGAGTCTACGCTTACCTAGTACCTTATAAATTCTTTTCTGAAAAACAGGTAAGCGCAGACTCCGAGAAAACAATCCGTAAGGTACTAATGACACCCTTCCCTAGAATTCAAATTATAAATAGCTCTATCTACGGTTGCCCATAAATTGCAACAAACTCAAAAACAAATTTATAAAATCAAGATATAAGGACAAGGCACCCATGATGGCAGTCTTGCGGATAGCAGCCTCACCCTGATTCATAATTCCCATGGCACCCATTTGAGTAATTTTTTGAACATCATAGGCGGTAAGGCCGGTAAAAACAACAACTCCAATCCCGGAAATCATCCATGACATCATGGAGCTGCCTAAAAAGATATTCACCACCGAGGCGATAACCATTCCGACTAGACCCATAAACATAAATGATCCCATTCCAGATAAATCTTTTTTGGTCACAAAACCGTACACAGCCATGGAGCCAAACATACCAGCAGTCACAAAAAAAGTAGCCGCAACCGAAGTCGTGGTGTACATCAGCAGAATGGCTGAAAGCGTAACGCCATTCAGCACTGAATACGTCAGGAACAGGCCAGTCGCCATCTGAGCGGAAATTTTTTGTATCCGGGCAGAGAGATAAATAACCATCCCAAGTTCACCAAACATCAAACCATAGAACACCATTTTGTTACCAAAAATCATGTTCAACATGGCCTGAGAATTGACGGTTAAAAAAGCAGTGATACCGGTGAGTGCCAGACCAATGGCCATCCAATTAAATACCTTGGCCAAAAATACGGTAGAGGCCTGTGATTTTGCCTGGGCCATAGAAGTTACAGGTGCCGTGCTAACAGATTGACTATGCATGTTTAATCTCCTCAAAACGGTTATTAATATTTTTTTGTTTTTTTAGTCTAAGCCTTAAGTCTGAAAATAACCATATTACCTGAAAATACAATGACAAAAAGTAACTTCAAGCGTAACTATTACTGTCGGACTAAAAATATTACTGACACCCTGCGAGGGGTATCGGAGTCTACGCTTACCTAGTTCCTTGATAAATCCTTTTCTAAAAAACAGGTAAGCGCAGACTCCGAGAAAACAATCTGTAAGGTACTGAACAGCAACTCTCAATCTATCCAAAACAAAGCCCACAATCCGGGCAGGTCGTCTCACTGGTCGAAAAGACAGTACCACAGGCCGGGCAGGAATGCTCCTGGACCTCCTGATTAAAGCCATAATCCGCATAAGCTGTATGCTCATGCATCATAGTTGTCCGATCTAAATCCGCTTCAATAATTGTCATGGCATCACGAGCATCTTGTGCACGTACCCTCAACTCCACATTGCCACCGCAACAACCCTGGCCGCAACTATTTTCATCTCCAATAATTAATGTACCTATATTATCAGCTTTTAGGAGACGCTCAATCCTCTTTACTTCCTCTACCTTGGCCTTAAAAATGGTCACAATCTCATCGTACTCAGTCAAATCACCTAGACGGGTTGCCAATTCAGACTCACGGCCCAGGTTTTGAACCAATAATTCCCTGCCTGTAATTAAATCGGTGCCACAAACACCGCATTTTTTAATTTGTGGCATATATTCGTCATCACATTCCAAACAATATCGCATAGTAGGGTCAATCTTTAAGGTCATAATTACACCATTTTTATTAGTGTCTTTTAACTTGTTTTGTGTCATAAATAACAAAAAATTAAAAAAGACTTTTAGTACTTTACAGATTGTTTTCTCGGAGTCTGCGCTTACCTGTTTTTTAGAAAAGAATCTGTAAGGTACTAGGTAAGCGTGGACTCCGATACTCCCTCATGGGATGTTAGTGCCTTAGTGGTAATGTTCGTGTTTTTTTCCCCGGAGATAAACGGATACTTCAGGAGGAGTTAGATTACCGTACATCTACAAAATAAAACGGCTTAAGTCCTCATCCTGCGAAATGTCATCAAGCTGTTCCAGAACGTAATCAGCAGTTACCGTAAAGGACTTTTCCTCCAGTTCAGGGGCATTAAACGAAAGATCTTCCAAAAGACGTTCAAGGATTGTATGCAGCCGCCGAGCGCCAATATTGTCTGTTTTGTCATTAACATATGCCCCGATCCGGGCTATTTCCCGAATGGCCTTATCATCAAATTTAAGATTAATGCCCTCGGTAGCCATTAAAGCGGTATATTGCTTTAGCAGGGCATTTTCCGGCTCAGTAAGAATACGGTAGAACTCCGCCTCCCCCAACGATTCCAACTCCACCCTAATAGGGAAACGGCCCTGCAATTCCGGTATCAAATCAGACGGCTTACACATGTGAAAGGCACCGCTGGCAATAAACAGGATATGATCCGTTTTAACCATACCATATTTAGTATTAACATTGGATCCTTCCACAACTGGCAACAAATCGCGCTGAACTCCTTCTCTGGAAACCTCGCCGCCCTGTGTTCCTTCACCATGTCTGGAGGTTATCTTGTCAATTTCGTCCAGAAATATAATTCCAGACTGCTCAGTTCGGCGAATAGCCTTCTGGGTAACCTTCTCATCATCAATTAGTTTTTCGGCCTCTTCCATGGTTAAAATTTTCAAGGCCTCTGTCACCTGTAACTTTCTTTTTTTACTTTTTTTAGGGAACATTTTACCGAAAACATCCTTTATTCCAGAGCCCATATCCTCCATGCCGGAATTTGAGAATACCTCAACCATGGGTATAGAAGGAGACTGAGTGACATCCATTTCCACCTCTTTATCAGCCAGTTTGCCGTCACGCAACATTTCCCTGAATTTTTCTCTGGTGGACAATACCGCCGGTATTACCTTAACAGATGCATCCACATCTAAAGGCGCATCAGCATTAGCTGTAGGAGCCTGGGGGGGAGGCGGCGGCACCAGAATATCAAGCATGCGTTCCTCGGCCTGGACGGCGGCTTTTTCATCTACTCTTTTTCGTTCCTCACTACGTACCATATTAACGGCCAAGCCGGTAAGATCACGCACCATGGATTCCACATCACGTCCCACATAACCAACTTCGGTAAATTTGGAGGCCTCAACCTTCAAGAATGGAGACTGGGCCAAATTGGCAAGTCGTCTGGCGATTTCAGTCTTACCGACCCCGGTGGGGCCTATCATAATAATGTTTTTGGGCGATATCTCATCTTGCAGGGGTTGCTCTACCTGCTGGCGCCGCCAGCGATTTCTTAGTGCGACCGCCACAAATTTTTTGGCATTATCCTGGCCAATAATATATTTATCAAGGGCTGTTACAATTTCTTTTGGTGTCAGAGTGTGAGCAATCATAATTTTTCCAAAGTAAGATGATGGTTTGTATAGATACATATGGAACCGGCAATCTCCATAGAGGCCCGGCATATTTCCTCGGCGTTCATTTCCGTGTGCTGAAGCAGAGCCTTAGCGGCTGCCTGGGCATAAGGTCCGCCCGAACCAATGGCCAGAATGCCATCATCTGACTCAATCACATCACCGGTACCACTCAATAACAAAGAATGCTCGTGGTCAGCCGTAACCAGAAAGGCCTCAAGTTTCCTCAGTAGTCTGTCAGTGCGCCAATCCTTAGCCAATTCAACAGCACTCCGTAAAAGGTTACCATTATACTGCTCCAATTTCTTTTCCAGCCTCTCAAAGAGGGTAAAGGCATCAGCTGTAGCCCCGGCGAATCCGCAAATTACCTTGCCATTATAAAGTCTTCTAACTTTCTGGGCGTTATGCTTCATAATCGTATTGCCCAAAGATACCTGCCCGTCACCGGCCAAAACGACCTCGCCTTTGTGACGTACAGCAATGATTGTAGTTGATCGTATTTTCATATTAGTCCTTAAAAAAATATTGAGAGAACATAACACCCTGCGGACGAACTGCTTTTTTTAAGCCACAGAAACACACTGAAATATTTTATTGATTACCTCTTGCTTAGAAACACCATACAAGGATTGCACAGAAGCACTCAGAAAGTTAATTGCAGGTAAGCGCAGAGTCCGACTACAGGTAAGCGAAACTGCGAGACTTCGAAAACTATAATTATCGGATGTCTGCACATAAAAAAATAAACGCATCCTTTTGGAACAATAAATGCTCAGTTGTGTTTAGCGGCGGGATGTGCCTTATCGTAAACCTCCATTAAATGATCTACCGTTAAATGGGTATACTTCTGGGTTGTAGACAAGCTGGCATGTCCCAATAATTCCTGCACCATTCGCAAATCAGCGCCCATTTCCAGGAGATGAGTGGCATAAGAATGACGGAGAGAATGTGGTGTAACCCGGCTAAGTATCCCAGCCCGCTGGGCATATAATTTAACCAAACGTTCGACACTGCGCATTGTCAAACGACTGCCTCGGCCATTGACAAAAAGGGGCTTTTCATCTGTTTGCCGCCCCCTATCTTGGCGCTTGCGTAACAATAATTCTCGTTGGGGCAGATATTTACGAATGGCATCAAGAGCGGGAGCACCAACCGGGGCCAGGCGCTCCTTATTTCCTTTGCCGGTTACCCTAACCATTTCTGTTTCAAAATCAAGGGAGTTTAAATCTAGGCTGCTCATCTCCGAAACCCGCATACCAGTGGAATATAATATCTCCAGGATTGCTCGGTCGCGTGCCGCATAAGTATCACTGGCATTTGGGACATCCATCAACCGAAAGACCTCGTCAACTGTCAAAAATACCGGGATATAATGCCCCTGTTTAGGGCGAACAACACCGACAAGGGGATTTTTGCTAATTATATGTTTTTGAAGAAGCAAACTGAAAAAAGTCTGCATTGCAGAAAGCTTACGAACTACAGAAGCGGGCCTATTAATCTTGTTCAAGTTACAAATATAGCTTTTGATAATTTCATGATTAATATCTTCAATTTGACACATTCCCTCAACGTAATCAGAAAACTGTCTAATATCACGGCAATAATTACTGACAGTATGTTTAGAATATCCTTTTTCTACAGCCAACCAATTGGCAAATGGTTCCATATATGAGGATAAATCTTTTTTAAATTGCTCAATCATCCATATTCTTTTATCATATACGCTACTTAACGGGCAATGCAAAATGAGGAATGATATATGGTAAAGAAAACATTTGAGAAGTCTTTAGAGACACTCGAGAAAATTACAAACGATCTTGAAAATGGCGAACTTAGCCTTGACGATTCCTTAAAAAAATTTGACGAAGGAATTAAGCTGGCGGAGTTCTGTAATAAAAAACTAGACGAAGCTCAGGCGAAAGTTGACATCTTACAAAATAAAAATGGTGAAGTAAACACGGAAGCATTCCCATCCCAGGATAATTCATAATGACAATCAAGCCCTATCTTGCCCAAAAACGTGCCTTAGTAGAGCAAGCGTTAACAAGGCTGGAGATGATCCCTTCCGGCAAGTTAGGTCAGCATATTAGTTCATTGAATTATAGTTTAAATGCCGGTGGTAAGAGAGTGCGGCCCATTTTATGTCTGGCAACAGCTGAGGCCTTTGGCCGCACAATTGAAGATATAATGGCCATCCCCTGCGCCTTGGAATGCATTCATACATATTCCCTCATTCATGACGATTTGCCTGCCATGGATGATGACTCTCTTCGGCGTGGTAAACCGACCAATCACATAGTATATGGTGAAGCTGGTGCCATTCTGGCGGGTGACGGTTTACTGACCTTTGCCTTCAGTTTATTGAGCACCCCGCCACCGGACTGGCTCTCCTGTGAACGCCAGATGCGGATTGTAAATCTTATTGCCAAAGCCGCCGGTTCTCTGGGAATGGTGGGAGGGCAAGCACTTGATATTGGTTCAGAGGGAAAAGAAATTTCCTTTGCGACCCTTCAGACAATCCATCGCTGTAAAACCGGTGCCCTTATCACCGTTTCTGTGCAGGCTGGTGCCATTTTAGGTGGAGCCGACGACTATCAGTTCCAAAACCTGACAAGCTATGGTAATAATATCGGTCTGGCTTTTCAAATAGTTGATGACCTATTGAACGTAACCAGCACCACCGAAGAACTTGGCAAGGCCGCCGGATCGGATGCCGCCCACAAGAAAGCCACCTACCCGGCCCTGTTTGGGATGGAAGAGACAAAAAAGAAAGCCAGGGCCGCGGTGGATAATGCCCTGGATGCCTTAACTAAATTTGATCAGCGCGCCGACCCGCTGCGGGAATTAGCCAAGTATATTTACAATAGAACAAATTAAAAGAACAAATTAAAGTGGCTTCACTAAAAAATTATGGATTACACTAATACCATTTTAAATAAAATTAATTCACCGGCAGATCTTCGAAAACTTTCGCAGCAAAGTCTACCAGAATTAGCGAAAGAAATACGACGTGTAATCATTGAGACCGTCTCCAAGACAGGCGGCCATCTAGCCCCAAGTCTAGGAGTTGTTGAGTTAACTCTGGCCATCCACTATGTCTTTAACACCCCGAATGACAAGCTGATTTGGGATGTAGGTCATCAATGTTATGCCCATAAGCTTCTTTGCGGCAGACGTGAGAAATTCGCTACTATTCGTCAGTATAAAGGCATTAGCGGGTTTCCCAAGCGAGAGGAGAGTCCATACGATACCTTTGATACTGGGCATAGCAGCACTTCAATTTCAGTTGGATTGGGCGTTGCCTGCGCTAAAGAACTAAACCACCAGAACCGCAAGGTTATTTCGGTAATTGGGGATGGTTCAATGACTGGAGGCATGGCCTTTGAGGCCCTTAATCAGGCAGGGCATTTGGGTAAAGATCTTATTATAATCCTAAACGATAACGAGATGTCCATTTCTCCAAATGTTGGGGCCATATCAAGCTTTCTAAGCCGAAAAATGACGAGTGGCAAAGTCGCAAGGCTTAAAAAAGACATGGAGTCCTTTCTTAAATCATTTGCCAATGTTGGTGAAAATATTTTACAGGTACTGAAAAAGAGCGAAGTAAGTTTCAAGAGCTTCTTTACACCTGGCATGCTCTTTGAGGCCTTTAAATTTGATTATGTCGGCCCCATCCCCGGTCATGATTTGGAAGGTCTGATTGATACATTAAAAAATATTAGTGAGTTTGGCCGCGGGCCTACTTTAGTGCATGTTTTGACCACTAAAGGTAAGGGCTATAAACCCGCCGAAGATCATCCAGACAGTTTTCATGGTGTAGGCCCCTTTGAAATAGGTAACGGTAAGACCAAAACAGCCAAACCAGGCCCGCCCTCCTACACCTCCGTGTTTGGCAGCACCATTGAAAAGGTTGCCTTAAATAACCCCCGAGTTGTGGCAATCTCTGCTGCTATGACTGTCGGCACAGGTTTGGAGAATTTTTCGAAAAAGTTTCCAGAACGTTTTTTTGATGTTGGAATTGCTGAACAGCATGCCGTAACCTTTGCCGCCGGACTGGCAACGGAAGGTATTTCTCCCGTCGTAGCCATATACTCAACTTTTCTACAACGATCCTTAGATCAAATAATTCATGATGTTTGCCTGCCCAATCTACCGGTCACTTTTATACTGGACCGAGCCGGGCTGGTAGGTGATGACGGCCCGACTCACCATGGGGTTTTCGATCTTAGCTTTCTACGGATAGCCCCCAATATGGTTATCATGGCCCCCAAAGATGAAAATGAATTACGTCATATGATCCACTCTGCTATAAACCACCCCGGCCCTGCGGCAATACGCTATCCTCGCAGCAGGGGAGTAGGGGCCGAGATTGATGTAGAGTTAAAGAACTTGGCCATAGGTCGTGGCGAGCTTTTGAGAGAGGGCAGCGACGTGGTTCTCATACCCATCGGCAACCGAGTTTATCCTGCCATTGAAGCGGCAGAAGGGCTGCAAAAATTAGGAATTTCAGCCGCTGTTATTAACCCCAGATTTGTAAAACCCCTTGACCATGATTTAATCATTTCGTGGGCCCAAAAAACAGGTAAGGTAATAACCATAGAGGAAAATGTATGCAGCGGCGGCTTTGGCAGCGCTGTTTTGGAATTGCTGGCTAACGCAACAACCATGCAAATTAAAACAAAGGTCATGGGGCTACCAGACCATTTTATAGAGCAAGGCCCCCAGGACACTTTGCGCAAAATTGCGAAAATCGACTCAGCCGCCATCATTCAGGCAGGCATGGAAATATGTTCATGAAAAATAACCAGCACCAAATAGTGGCCTTGGTGGGCCGCCCGAATGTCGGAAAGTCATCACTTTTCAATCGACTTGCCCGCAAGAATAAAGCGATTATAGACCCGACTCCTGGTGTAACCCGCGACCGCCATTACGAACAAGTTTCCTGGAACGAGAAGTCCTTTATTCTGGTTGACACTGGTGGTATCGAGCCAGACAACATAACTTCAGCCGAGATCGATTCTGAAAAAAGAATATCTATCCTAATCAGGGAACAGAGTTGGCAAGCTATTAATAATGCCGACATCATTGTCCTGATTCTTGATGGCCGTGGCGGCCTCATCAAAGATGATTATGAGTTAATTCGCCTGTTACGCAAAACGGACAAACATATATTCTATGTAGTCAACAAGATTGACAATCAAGCCAAAGAGTATGAACTATTAGCGCCTTTTTTTGAGCTTGGCACCCCGGCTCTGTGGCCGATCTCCGCTTCACATGGCCTTGGTGTCAATACTTTCATGGATGAACTTGTCAAGCATTTACCATCATCCGATACTGACCAGGATGCGGAAAAGGATGAAATTGGCCTAGCTGTTATTGGCCGACCAAATGTCGGTAAATCATCTTTAATTAACCGTCTTCTCGGCGAAGAACGCATGGTGGTCTCAAATATACCCGGCACTACCAGAGACTCTGTCGATACAGTCCTGAACCACAAGGGCAGGAATTACAATCTTATTGATACTGCCGGACTCAGGCGCAGAGGCCAGGTCCAGGA
>CAYTNB010000021.1:0-22826 GCA_964439085.1 uncultured Desulfobulbia bacterium
GGGTTATATGCGGACCTTGAAGGAACATGCCCAGACCCGGTTTAATGCCTGCTTCGCTTTGGCTATTTTCGGGGCCATCGGGGTGGCCTTGTCCGATAATCTCTTTACCATGTATATGTTTTATGAGATTGTTTCCATCTGTACCTATCCCCTGGTTGGTCATCACCAGGATGAGGAGGGCTATAGCGGGGCTCGGAAGTATGTTGTTTATCTCTGTGGAACCTCGCATGCCTTTGTTCTGCCAGCGATGGTTTTGATCTATGTCCTTACCGGCAATTTGGATTTTGCCCATAATATTTCCACCGGCATTCTGCCGGCTGGGGCCAATGCAACTTTAGTCACAGTGCTCTATATTCTTTGTCTTGTCGGTTTCGCCAAAAACGGCATTATGCCTTTTCATCATTGGCTGCCTGGTGCTATGGTGGCTCCCACTCCGGTTTCCGCCCTGCTTCATGCCGTGGCTGTAGTAAAGGTTGGGGTATTCTCCACCACTCGGGTAATGTTATACGTTTTTGGGGTTAATACGATGAGTTCCCTGAATTTAGGGATACCGACGGCCTATTTTGTGTCGTTTACCATCTTGATGGCCTCGGTCATCGCTCTGTCCAAGACGAATCTTAAGGCCCGGTTGGCCTACTCTACTGTGAGCCAGCTCTCCTATATAATTTTGGGAGTTGCCCTGCTTACTCCTGCGGGTATACAGGGTGGCCTTATTCATATTGCCAATCATGCCTTTGCCAAGATTACCCTGTTCTTCTGTGCGGGGGCAATTTTTGTGGCCACCCAGAAAAAGGATCTTTCGGAGATGAGTGGCTTGGGGCGCTCAATGCCATTTACATTTGCCGCTTTTGGTTTGGCCTCACTCACCATGATCGGGGCGCCGCCAGTGGCTGGATTTGTTACTAAGTGGTATTTGTTAGTTGGCTCCCTGCAGGCTCATCAGATAGGTATTCTGGTGGTTCTCCTGGCCTCTACCTTGCTCAATGTCGCCTATTTTGCTCCTATAACTTATAATGCCTTCTTCGGTAAGCGCCCGGAAGGTGAAACCTATGAAGGGATAAAAGAGGCGCCCTTGTCTATGTTGATTCCATTGATGATAACATCTCTTATTTCGTTACTCATGGGTATTTATCCTGACATTTTCCTTAATTTCGTGAAGGCGGTGCTGTAATGATTGTTGAATTTGTGGACTTTCTACGCAGTAGGCTTGAGGGCTTGGCCAAAATAGGAGTCGGCATTCTTGTACTTTTGGTATGTCTTGATGTTCTGGTGATTAATAAACATCATGCCCATACAGCAATTGAGCACTTCCCTGCCTTTTGGTCCATCTTTGGTTTTGTGGTTGCAGCGATAATTATAATAGTTGCCAAATGGTTTGGTCGTCAGGGAATTCGGCAAAAAGAGGATTATTATGATTGATTTCTGGATTCATCCATCACTCATTTTAATAATCGGCGCCCTGATTCTGCCTTTTGTTAAAGGTATGCCGAAAAAGGCCTTTATGGTAATGATACCGTTGCTGGCCTTTATAGATGTTTGGCAGTTCTGCCCCAAGGGGGTTTTTGGGGTTGTGCAGTTCATGGACTGGCAGCTCACATTTGGACGAGTTGATAAACTGAGCCTGATTTTTGCCTACGTCATGAGTTTGATGGGGATTATTGGCACTATTTACAGCCTCCATCAGGATGACGATTTGCAGCAGATTGCAGCCTGGTTTTATGTGGCTGGCTCGTTAGGTATTATTCTGGCCGGCGACTATCTGGTGATATTTTTATTTGCAGAGATTATGGCTTTCTCTTCGGTCTTTCTTGTCTGGTTCAGGAGGACGCCCAAGTCTATTTCAACAGGCTTCCGTTATTTATTGGTGCATACCTTTGGCGGCCTGGTATTGCTGGCGGGTTTTGTGTTGCGATACAAGGCCACGGGTGACCTGTCGTTTAATTTATTGGACGTAACTCATCCCCACTTATATACATATTTGATTATGATGGGTTTTATGGTCAATGCGGCTGTACCGCCCTTTCATTCCTGGCTGCCGGATACATATGCGGAGGCCTCGGTTACTGGTGCGGTCTTTATGTGTGCCTTTACCACCAAGACGGCTATTTATACCCTGATTCGCTGTCTGGCCGGCATGCACATTCTGATTATTTTAGGCGTTATTATGGCCATTTACGGTGTGGTCTATGCGGTGATGGAAAACGATAGCCGCCGCTTGCTGTCCTGGTCAATTATGAGTCAGCTTGGCTATATGGTCTGTGGGGTGGGAATAGGTACAGAACTTGCCATTAACGGGGCTGTGGCCCATGCCTTTGCTCACATCCTCTATAAAAGTTTGTTGTTCATGGCCTGCGGTTCAGTTCTTTACATGACTGGTAAAAGTAAATTTACCGATTTGGGCGGCTTATACCGCAAGATGCCGCGGACTTTGGTTTATACCATGATCGGGGCCTTGAGTATGGCGGCTTTGCCTCTCTTCTCCGGCTTCGTGACCAAATCAATGATTATTACGGCAGGTTTTGAAGAACATATGTATTGGGTCGGTTTTGCCTTGACTATGGCCTCGGCAGGAACTTTTCTTTATGTCTGTCTTAAATTGCCATATTTAATGTTCTTTGGCGATAGTCGTGCTTCGGAAGAGACCATGGAGAAGGCCGCCGATCCGCCATGGAATATGCAGCTCGCCATGGCCATTGGGGCTTTTTTCTGTATCTTTATCGGTAGCTATACTCCGTACCTCTACAATATGCTGCCTTATGCTAATGAGTTTAATGCCTATACGCCAATGCATATTTCTGAAACTATGCAGGTCGTGGCATTTACGGCCTTGGCCTTTTTTCTCCTCCGTAAAAACATTATGCCGACAGCTCAAATCAGTCTTGATATTGACTGGTTTTATCGTATGGCTGGCCGGGGTTTCTTCTGGTTGGCCAAGGTACCGTTACAAACTATTGACAATTGGGTGAGTGTGATTTACCGGGTAGTTGGTCTTGTTCCCTTAATGATTACAGCCAAATTCTGGTCATGGTTTGACTGGAACGCAATTGACGGTGTGGTTGATGGTAGTGCCAGATCTGTATGGGGAGTCGGTGGCATAGTCCGCAAGGCGCAAACAACTTTACAATACAGTATGTTCTGGGCAACGGCAATTGGCGGATTACTGCTTATGTTGTACGTCTTTACGTGAACGAGGTTTGATTGAAATGGATTTTTTGATTTTAAATAAGGGTTTTCCCATACTTAGCGTGCTCATTTTCCTGCCGCTGGCCGGGGCTCTTATTGCCTTGTTGTTGTCCGGTGATAATGTTTCCAGGGTTTGGGCCTTGATCGTAACTACGCTCAATGCCATTATCTCGCTGCCGTTGTACTCCGGTTTTAATTCTGCGACTTATAAATATCAATTTGGTGAGCATGTTTCCTGGATACCACAGTGGAATATCAATTACACCTTGGGTGTTGATGGTATAAGTCTGTTGCTGGTTCTACTCACGACATTAATTATGCCTATCTGTATTCTGGCATCGTGGAGTTATATTGCCAAACGGGTCAAGGCCTTTATGATCTGTATGCTCGTACTTGAAACGACTATGATCGGGGTCTTCCTCGCCCTGGATTTTGTCCTCTTTTATGTCATGTGGGAGGCGATGCTCATTCCCATGTATATGTTGATTGCGATTTGGGGCGGGCCGCGGAGGGTTTACGCCTCGGTGAAGTTCTTTATTTACACTTTGGCTGGTTCGGTGATGCTGCTGGTTGCCATTATCGCCCTGTATGTGACGAGTGCGCCGCATACCTTCAGTATTCCCATGCTTATGGGCCAAGATTATTCGCCTACTTTTCAAATTCTGGTATTTTTGGCCTTCTTTGTCGCTTTTGCCGTGAAAGTTCCGATGTTTCCCCTACATACATGGTTGCCGGCCGCACATGTTGAAGCACCAACGGCAGGCTCGGTAATTCTGGCTAGTGTTCTTCTGAAGATGGGCACTTATGGACTTCTACGATTCTGTTTGCCTATTACCCCGCAGGCCACCATGACTTTAATGCCTTATGCCTTATGGCTGTCTGTGGCCGGTATTCTCTATGGCGGATTTACCGCTCTGGCTCAAAAGGACATGAAAAAACTGATTGCTTATTCCAGTGTAGGGCATATGGGGTTTGTGACATTGGGCATTTTTGTTTTGAACACCCGTGGTATGGAGGGTGCTATTCTCCAGATGCTGAATCATGGTGTTACAACGGGGGCTCTCTTTCTCTGCGTTGGGATGATATATGAACGGACTCATAGTCGTGAACTAGCCGTAGCAACGGGTGTTGGCAAGTATATGCCGGTTTTTGTAACCTTTTTTGCCATTTTTTCATTGTCATCATTTGCTTTTCCAGGCACCAATTCCTTTGTTGGCGAGTTCCTGGTGTTGGCAGGTGGTTTTGCCAAACATAAGCTTATCACTGCATGTGCAATACCTGGGATCGTTCTGGCGGCAGCTTATATGTTACGGATGTTACAGAAGATTATCTGGGGCGGGGTTAACAATCCATCTCATGAGGGGTTGCTTGACATAAATACCCGTGAGATCGTGGTGTTGGCACCATTTTTGGTATTTGTTTTCTGGATAGGATTAGCGCCAGCACCATTTTTGTCAGTTATGCATAGTTCGGTAAATCACCTCCTCTCTCAAGTTGGTGCATTTGATCCTGCGGCAGTTGCCCAGGCTTTGCCTTGAGTAAGTAGCAGCCGCAATAACCTTGTTCCTGCATCTTGTTAGTGCGAACTTAATAATCGCAATTTTCCGGTCTTTTTGATAGGGATTATTTATGAATATCATGCCATTTGCCCCTGAGCTTTTTCTCTTGTTAGGAGCGCTAATTATTTTTATGTTTAGCCTCTCTGAGGACGGAAGCGGTGTCCGGAATACTGCCATGGCCATAGGCCTGGGGGCGGTATTGCTGACTGCCAGTAGCCTTGGTCGGACTGGTTTGCTGTTCATGGGGGCGTATAAAGTTGATTTGTTCTCGCAGTTGTTTAAATTTCTCATTGCCTGCGGGATGGCAGCAGTCCTGGTATTTGGTCGTGAATTGAAAGATATTGAGGCTCGCTTGCGACCGGAATATTTCCTGTGTCTGATCCTGAGTAGTCTGGGACTTATGATGCTGGTCTCCAGTGTTGATATGATTTCTATCTTTGTCTCTCTGGAGCTTTCCTCCTTTTCTCTTTATCTTATGTTGCCCATGCGTGATGACCAGAATGGCCAGCGTATTCAGATGGAGGCGGCAATAAAATACATGTTAATGGGGGTGATGGCTACGGGTGTCATGCTCTTTGGCATGAGTTATGTGTTTGGCCTGACTGGTACCACATATTTGGTGGATATTTCTTCCAGGTTGCATCTTCTGATGGATGAGCCTGCCGCCCTGGTAGGAATCGTCATGATTCTTTGTGTCTTTATGTTTAAATTGGCGGCATTTCCCTTTAATTTTTGGGTGTCGGATGCCTATGAAGGGGCGGCCAATGAGACAACGGCATTTTTGGCTACAGTGCCTAAATTGGCAGGTGTGGCTCTGCTAATTCGTATTGTCAGCCTGGTTTCACCAGCCGATGAGCTTATTACCTTTTTGGCAGTGATGGCGGTTTGTTCCATGTTTTATGGTAATTTATGCGCACTGCGGCAAAAGGACTTTAAGCGGATGATGGCCTTCTCGGCTGTTGCCCATGCCGGATTTGTCCTACTTGGGATTTTGACCTTCAAGCTGGAGGGTTATGCCACTTCAATTTACTATATAATGGGTTATCTGGTGATGAACCTGGCCTGCTTTATGGTGGTATGCAAGGTCTCAAAGGCGGGCGAGAACGTTCCTATTGCCAGCCTGGCCGGGTTATATAAACGTTCCCCACTCCTGGCTTTTACCATGGGGCTTAGTATGTTTGCTCTGGCGGGGATTCCCCCTTTTGTTGGTTTTATGGGCGAGTTTATGCTTCTGGCTGGAGCATACCAGGCGGGACACTTGACTGTGGTAATTCTTGGCGCGATAAATTCAGCTATTGCTATCTATTATTATCTGTCTGTCGTTAAGGTAACTTATTGTGATGAACCTGAGAATGGAGAGCCGCTACGGGTTGATATGGCAACCAAAGCAGTAAGCTTAATCCTGATTTCCGCAATAATCATAATGGGTGTTCTGCCCAATACTTTTCTTTCTGTAGCTTCAAGTGCCCTGCAGTAAAAGTACTGCCATTTCCTAAGGGACTGTCGAAATGCTGTCAACCTGCGCTCTCATTCGACCTGTCTTGCTTTCGGAAATTCTGGTATTGCTTAAAGGATCTAACGTCTTCGCTTATTAAGCCACAGTAAAGTAAGAGGTCGAACCTTATAAATTCTTTCTAAAAAACAGGTAAGCGGAGCGTAGACTCCGAGAAAACAATCTGTAAGATACTCAAAGTACAGCGTCATTTGTTTCGGGGCTGTATTCCTGAATAAAATCGTGCAATGTACTCTTAATTCCCGCAGCGTTATGGGCATGAGCATGTTCTTTCAGGAGTTTTAATGGAGCCCTTAAATCATCTAGAGATACACCGTTTCCGCGCAGAACCATGATCTTTTCATGTGCTGTTTTGACTATACCCTCACCTTCGGTAATTAGTTCTTCGTAAAGTTTTTCTCCGGGCCGAAGTCCGGTGTATTTAATGGCAATTTCAGTATCAGGTTCACGACCACAGAGACGAATTAGGTCTCTGGCCATTTGGGCGATAAGGACAGGTGAACCCATTTCAAGGATAAATATTTCTCCTCCCTCACCCATGGCGGCTGCTTGTAAGATAAGTTGAGCCGCCTCATCAATTGACATAAAATAGCGGTTTATATCCGGATGGGTAACGGTAACTGGGCCGCCAAGCTCAATTTGGCGCTTAAATAGTGGAATTACGGAACCAGATGACCCTAAAACATTACCGAAACGAACTGCCATAAAACGCGTTTTAGCCTTGCCGGGTGAAGGCGAGGCGGAGAAATATGCTTGCATAATTAATTCTGTCATCCGCTTGGAGGCGCCCATAACATTTGTGGGGCGAACCGCTTTGTCTGTTGAAACGACGATGAACCGTTCTACTTCGAACTCCCGCGCAACACGCATAAGGCGGCGTGAGGCAAAAATATTGTTATAAACTCCCTCCCATGGATTTTTTTCAACCATCGGTACATGCTTATAGGCAGCAGCATGGAAGACAACCTGGGGATGATATCGTTCAAAAAGATCATGCAGTAATTCACGATCTTGAACCTTGCCCAGAACGGTGACATATTCCCTAAAATTATGCTCATGCAGGAGTTCCATCTCAATTTGATAGAGATTCTCTTCTCCGGCATCAAGCAGAATAAGGTTTGCAGGCGCAAATCTTAAAAGCTGGCGGCATAGTTCTGAACCAATGGAACCGCCAGCGCCAGTTACCAGAACACAGCGACCCTTGATAATTCCTGTGATCTGCTCCAGGCCAAGATGTACTGGCGGTCTGCCCAGTAAATCTCGGTATGAGACCTCCCTGATCCCTTTGATAGACACATCGCTGCTGATCATCTCTCCCAGGCCCGGTAGGATTTTGTAGGGAATACCGCTGGTGCGGCAAAGCTCAACAAAGCGATTAATTTGGTCACGGTTGGCCGATGGGATGGCGATAAGAATTTCCTGAGCGTGGGTCTTAATTATGGTTTCATGCAGTTCGGCTATAGGACCCAAAACCGGGAAACCATGAATACTGTTACCGATTTTACCAGGTTTATCATCGAGGAAACCTGCGATAACATACGGGATATTTTGATTGTCCATGATTTCCCGCACCAATTTTTCTGCCGCATCCCCAGCACCTATAATAAGCAGTTTTTTCTTGGCTAGCTTGGCTGACCCGGCTCGACCCAGCGCAAAAATATTGGCGTTGATACGTTGGTAGTAAATACGTAAGGAAAGGCGCAGCCCGCCGGTAAAAATAAGGGTGAAGAGTCCGTCAATAAGGAATACCGAGCGGGAAAAGCCCTCAAAACGATTGAGCATGGCGATGGTGCCAATGGCGACTATCGTTGTTAGAGCGGTGGCCTTGATAATATTAATCAGGTCATTGATACCGGTGTAACGCCACATGCCCCGGTATAGACCAAGCATGAAAAAGACAATGATTTTAAAAGGGATGTAAAAGGGGAGGACGACACGAATATGATGCCATTCGTTGGCAAGGTGGTCATCAAATCGGAGCCAATATGCCAGGATATGTGCCGCAGATAAAAAAAGGCAATCCAGAAGAATAATTATCCAAAAATTGAATTTCTTATATTGATGTCTCATGCGGGTAGTGGGTTACTGCCAGCTACCAACATCTGCGTCTTCACCATCTCCACCTGATTGCCCGTCGGCGCCATAGGAGGTAATGTCAACTTCACCATGTTCGCCAGGATTTTGATAAAGGTAATCATTGCCCCAGGGATCCTTGGGCAGCCCCTTGGCAAGATACGGCCCCTGCCATTTATCACTGCTTCCTTGAACCAGGGCCTCAAGACCATCTTGGGATGAAGGGTATTTCCCAATATCCAGGCGATAGGAATCAAGAGCCGTCATTAGCATCTCGATTTGGGTTTTAGCGGTTTTCTGTTTAGCCATACCGAGTTTGCCAAACATCTTGGGACCTACCAGTGAGGCTAACATACCAAGTATGACCATGACAATCAGCAGCTCTATTAATGAAAAGCCGCTCGTGTTCAGTGATCGCTGGGCTCGTACAAGACTACATAGTAGTTTTTTCATAGTATTACTCCTGAATGATTATTAAACTCAAATAAAATACCTTATTCTTGGCGGAAAAAAAACCCCTAATGAGACCTGGAGTCTCTTTTATGCCTGAATTGCCTGACAGCTCGGTTATGTTCCTTCAGGGTACGGGAAAAGGAGTGACGACCATTGTTTTGTGAGACGAAATAATAGTAATTGGTGTTGGCTGGCTGCATAACCGCCTTAATTGCAGCGCGGCCAGGGTTACATATAGGATTGCTTGGCAGCCCGGGTAATGTATAGGTATTATAAGGAGATGGTATTCTTAGATCCCGGCGTGTAAGAGGACTGTCAAATTTATGTAGACCATACATGACAGTGGGATCAGACTGGAGGCGCATTTTACTTCGGAGACGGCTAAGGAAAACTTGAGCGATTACCGGCCTCTCCGTAGCATTACCCGTCTCTTTTTCCACAATGGAAGCCAGGATAAGGGCTTGCCTGGCGTTAAGGTGTAAAGTGAGCTGATGCCCCTTTCCTGAAGACAAGGGTGGGGGGGGGGCTGAATTTATAAGTTTACTATCAAATGTGAAAAGGTTGCAATCAATTTCCTGGCTAGAATGGGTCTGTTGCCGGCATTCATCTGTGAATACCTGCCCTGTTCTCTGTACCATAATTTTGACCATGGTACGCAACTTGGCACCTTTTTTAAAAAAATAAGTATCAGGGAATAAAAATCCTTCCAGAGTGTCCGTCTTTAGCCCCAGCTTTTTAATAAAGTCAGGATTTTTTATTAGATTTAAAAAGGTTTTTCTGTCCGCAAGCCCGGTTTGAACGATGACATTTGCGGCCTGTTCTATATTAAGACCTTCCGTGATCGTGAAGGCGTGATTAATTGTCGACCCTTGTTGAAGAATATGCAGGATGTCCTTAGGAGATATGCCAGCCGCAAAACGGTATTCACCAGCTTTTAGATGGCTGGCTGAACCAAGGATTCTAGCTAAAATGGCAAAACGACGATCGGCATTTATGACCTTCGAGTTGATTAAAATTTTATTAATTTGCTGAAAAGAAGAGTGGGGCGGCACATAGATGATTTGCTGGCTATCGGCTAGCGGACCGACGGCATTTGCATAATGCCAAATCCAGGTTGCTAAAATAGCTGCAAATGCAAGTATAATAGTTGCTCCCCCGATAAAGATAACCAAGGGTGAGCTATGACAACCGGGCTGGTCACACATCGATATGTGATTATTCTCAGGGTATTGCTTTATTTCTTCCACACTTAAAAGTGATGCACTCGTAAAAAAAGTCTACGCCTAGCTACTTAGCCATCAAAAGTTATCACAAAATTGTCCGCATGTTTATTGCCGAAGTTATGAGGCCTTTCGACAATAAAACTCATAATAGCACTGAAATAGGTTACCGGTTATTTTACAAAGGCGATATTTAAAATACGATTCATATTTTTAACCGGTATGAATTGTAATCTCTGGCGAAGATCCTTAGGAATCTCAATCAGATCCTTTTTATTCTCATGTGGGATTATGACAGTCTTAATCCCGACTCTCAGAGCCGCCAGGGCCTTTTCTTTTAGACCGCCAATGGGTAAAACCCGACCGCGCAGGGTAATTTCACCTGTCATGGCAATGTCAGTCCGGACTTTCTGACCGGAGAGGGCGGAATACAATGCTGTCGCCATGGTAACACCGGCAGATGGGCCGTCCTTGGGAATGGCACCGGCTGGGACATGAATATGAATATCTATTTCTTCAAAATAGTTGTCTGGTAATTTTAATTTATCCAATTTGGAGCGGCAGAAGCTCAAGGCCGCTTGGGCTGATTCTTTCATAACATCACCCAATTGGCCAGTGAGGATTAAGCTGCCCTTACCCTTCAGGATTGATACTTCAATATAGAGAAGAACGCCGCCAGCCTCAGTCCATGCCAAGCCGGTAGCCACGCCGGGCTGATCGATTTTACCCAGTTCCTCCTCTGGAGAAAATTGTTGAGGGCCAAGATAGCTGGGCAGGGTGCGGTTGGAAATTTTGTACGGACCGCGGCCACCCTCGGCAATTCTACGAGCCACCTTACGGCAAACCTTGCCAATTTCTCGCTCCAGATTACGAAGGCCTGCCTCCATTGTGTAATTGACAATAATTTCTTCAATGACCTTTTCGTCAAGGGTGATATGTTTTTTCTTTAAACCGTTCTCCTTAATTTGGCGGGGCAGGAGATAACGTTTAGCGATAACCTGCTTTTCTTCCAGGGTATATCCTGAAAGTCTGATTATCTCCATTCGATCGTAGAGCGGGGCTGGAATGGTGTCTGCCATATTGGCGGTGACTATGAACATGACTTTTGACAAGTCAAAGGGCAAATTTAAATAGTGGTCAGAGAATGAAAAATTTTGTTCCGGATCCAAAACCTCCAGTAAAGCGGAGGATGGGTCGCCGCGATAATCCTGACCTACCTTGTCAATCTCATCCATCATGAAGACGGGATTATTGGAACCAGAATTTTTAAGACCTTGGATGATTCGGCCCGGCATGGCACCGATATAGGTGCGTCGATGACCACGGATCTCCGCCTCATCATGCATTCCACCCAGTGAGAGACGATAAAACTTTCGACCCATTGCCCTGGCAATAGATCGGCCCAGTGAGGTTTTACCAACCCCCGGAGGGCCGACAAAACACAGAATAGGCCCCTTGGTGCTTTTGTTAAGTTTGCGGACAGCCAGATATTCAAGAATACGTTCCTTCACCTTGTTCAGGCCGTAATGATCAGCGTCCAATACCTTCCGAGCTTCTTTCAAATCCAGTAAATCATTGGTGCTTTGCCGCCAAGGCACATCGACAATCCAATCAAGATAGGTGCGGACAATGGTGGCCTCCGAGGCATCTGGATGCATCATCTCAAAACGTTTTAGCTGCTTTTGGGCCTCTTTGCGGACATCTTTGGGCATCCGTGTTTTTTTTATTTTTGCCCGTAATTCGTCAATTTCTTCGGAGCGCTCGTCTTCATCGCCTAACTCTTTTTTCAGGGCATGTATCTGTTCGCGGAGATAATATTCCCGCTGGCTCTTGCTCATCTCGTCCTTGGCATCAGACTCAATTTTGGCCTGCATGGTGGAAACTTCCAGCTCCTTGCGTAGAAACTCAGCGACTTTTTGCAGGCGGGCAACCTGATCAAAGGTCTCAAGTACTTCCTGGGACTCAGCGGTTCTGAGACGCAGATTGGAAATAACCAGATCGGCCAGGCGGCCTGGTTCTTCAATATTATTCAAGATCATCATGAGGTCGGCAGACATGATGCCCTTAATGCTCAGGATCTTGTCCGTGTGCTCTCGAACCGTACGCATCAGAGCCTCAATCTCTACGGTCATTGTGCCGATGTCTTCATCCTTCAGCACGGTGACTTGGGCGAGAAAATGAGGGTCGTGCTGCGAGATGTCATCTACATGGGCCTTATTAATGGCCTGAATCAAGACCTTCAGGCGACCGTCAGGGAGTTTCAGGGTTCGCATTATCATGCATACCATGCCAACTCGATAAATATCATTGGTTCCTGGCTCATCTAGAGTGGCATCTTTCTGAGTCACCAGGAGAATCAATTTATCTTTCATCATGGCATCGTTGATGGCAGAAATTGAGGCTGGCCGCCCGACAAATAAGGGGATAATCATGTAGTTGAAGACAACTACATCCCGTACTGCCATCATCGGGAGCTCTTCTGGGATTTCCTGTCCTTCTATATCAAAAAAATCGCTAATTCCTGTGGTTAATGAATCGTTGAAATCCACTATATCCTCCTGAACACCTGAAAAGTTATTATTGAAAAATTCTGATCAACACTAAACATCATATATATTGAAGTCAATAGCATGAGTGTATTTATGACCTCAGGCGTTGGAAAGGATTAATCAAGTGAAAATCCTGCCATTTTTCGTTGGCCGTGATGAAAATTATAAAGGTGGTAATCCCGCCAAATATAAAATTTGGCAGCCACATAATTAGTCCCACTGGCATGATGGTGCTGGCGCTAAGGTTTTCTGCCATAGTAAGGCTGATGTAATAGAGTAAAAAGAAGCCGATACCTAAGGGGAGAGCACTGTTACGTTGTCCTGGGCGACCACGCAGGGCCAGAGAGAGGCCTAGCAGGGTGAGAATGAAGCAGCCTACAGGCAGGGCGAGGCGCTTATGATATTCGCTTAAAAAATGGGCATTCTTGTCAGAACCTGCCTTGAATTTAGTAGCAGAGCGCAAAAGAGCTGTCTGGGTCATGCTTGATTTGGAAAGGTCTTGGCTGCTGATGGATTTTGGTGCCTGTACCGGCAAATTAATTGTATAATCCTTGAAATTAATCGTCTGAGTAATTGCACCGTTTTCTCTATGCAATGAGCCATTATGTAAATTCATACTGAGATACATATCTTCCATGTGCGGGGTAAGTGACCCGCCTTGAGCCAGAATAGTTATGGGGTGATCTTTGTCCCGTAAATCAGATAGATAGACGCCTTGCCATTGTTTAGTCTCTAGATTTACTTTATTGATATAGAGAACGATATTGCCGGTATTATCACTGAAACGCTTGGCTTGTATACCGTTATTAATCTTTTCGGTGGCTAGTTTTACAAATAAATTATGCATGGCCAGGGAACCGGCAGGGATGAATTTTGTAGCTACAAAACCGGTGGTTAGTGCCGTGCAGGTCGCAAAAATAATTACTGGTGGCAGCATCTTGTACAGGCTCACTCCGGCGGCTTTTAAGGCGATTATCTCGTTGTCGTTGACTAGGCGGGCAAAGGCGAGAATCACTGCGATGGAACTGGCCATGGGTATGGAAAAGAGGAGAAGTTTGGGGGAAATAAAAAAGCAGAGCCTGATGAAGTCGGCTAAGCTGATGTTCATGCTGAAAATGAGATCAATTAGCTGCATTATACGGCCGGTAAATAAAACACCGTTCAGAATAAGCAGACTGGCGAAAAATGGCGCCAGAATCTCAGCGGCCAGATATGAATAGAGAATGAGTGGCATTATGACTTATAACTTCAATGGTAACTGTTCAGGTGCACCCCATCTTCGGAGTCTCACGCTTACTTGGACGTTCATTTTCTGGACAGAAAGGGTATCTTTCTGTAAATGTTTGGCCGCACTGCGAATATTAACGTCTGTCTAACATATTACCTATTGAGATGCAAAGCCTGACTCAGATCGGTAGAATATGAACCTCTCTTTTTATGGGGTGGTTGCCGCACATGAAAAGACCCTTGCGTCCGTCAATGCAGATGGGATCGCCGAAGCGGATGATATGACTGCTAATCTCACAACGCTCCTCTGTTTCATAGACCTTCAGGTTTTTGCAGCCAACCACGCAGGTTTTATCCAGTCGCAGTGCCACTACTGAGGCGTGTGATGTTTGCCCGCCGCGAGCGGTAACCAGTCCATCGGCCAGTGAGACTTCCTTAATATCCTCGGGAACGGTGTCCTGGCGCACCAGAATAAGTGAGGCATCTGGGTCTTCCTGGCGCAGGCGACGGATGTTTTCCATCGTGAACACGGCCCGTCCCGCCAAGGCACTGCCGCTCACCCCGATTCCTTTACCTAGAATGGCTTTATTCATTTCCATACTATCAATGAAGGTATCAAAATTCTCTTTTTTCTTGATGGTTATCATATCCCGGGTTTGCAGGAGATATAAATCTTTGGCCTCCGGGCCTTCGAAGGTAAACTCAATATCTTGTGGATTCCAGTGCTTTTCATAGACCAGTTCCCTGGCGATTTCCCGCAGACGCTGGTAAATTTGGGGGAAGAGTCTTTCCAGAGTGAAATCTTTTGAACGACCGTCAATCTCTGCCTGTTCCACGGAAATGGGATAGGCGGTGACCAGACCAGAGACAATATCTTCACCCTGGTCGCCGGGCGCATAATCACCCCAGAGGGCTACCCGGCGTACCTTGCGGTAGGGATGGGCGGTAAACAACACGCCGCTGCCAGCCTCATTGCTTAAATTTCCAAAGACCATGGCCTGAATAATAACCGCAGTTCCCCAGGAATCTGAGACATCCATGAGGGAACGATAGTCCTTGGTCTTGGCGGTATCCCAGGAATTAAGTACCATCTCCAGGGCCGCAGTTAATTGCAGCCATGGATCGTCGGGAATGCCGATGCCGATGCCGCGAATGGCTTTTTGATACTTTAAGGCTAATTCCTTCATCTGGGCTGGGGTAAATTGCCGTTTAACCTGGACATCGTATTTCTTCTTGGCGTTGTCCATCAGGGATTGGAAGGTTTCCCGGTCGACGCCCTTGGTCATTGCCCAGGATTGTAAAAATCGCCGGTAATTATCCCAAGCCAGATATTCCTGACCTGTTTTTTGGACATACGATTCAACTATTTCTTCGTTCAGGCCAATATTATGGAGGGTGGCCATCATACCCGGCATGGATACGGCGGCACCACTGCGTACTGAAACCAGTAACGGGTTATCGGGGCTGCCGTATTTCTTGCCAGTCATCTCCTCCAACTCACCCATGGCCCTTTTGATCTGGGACATAAATTCATCTCTGGCCTTGAAAAAGTCCTTTACCACCGGCCAGCAGCGGAACATCTCGGTAGTCACCACAAATCCAGGTGGTACAGGCAGATTGTCCGCTGCCAGCAGGGTAAGATTGTAACCCTTATTCCCCAGCATCAGCAGGTTGTCGGTGTGACTGTTATTCTGGTGTAGAAAGGTTATGACGTTTTCCGGGTTATACGTCATGAGCAGATCCAGGTTTTTCTCGTCCAGCAATTCTTTCTGAATCTCAAGTGTCTGGTAAATACGGGTGATGAAATTATCAAGATGTTGCAGGCCAAAGGTGCTGGAGATAAGATCGCGAAGGAATGACTCGCTTAAGCGATGGATACTGCCACTTTGGTCGTCGTCATGCCAAAGGCTCCTATAGCGGGGTAAAAGATTTTGGGTGCCTATCTGGGGGGCGATAATAGAGAGGTTGTTCTGATGGACATTGGTGTAGTAGGCATAGATAATGTCTTTGACGCCCTCCGAGAGTCCGCGAAAAATATCCAGATATTGGGTATAGGAAAAGCGTTTCTGCTCAATGGAACTGGAGAGGAGCGCCACATACGATTCCAGATGACGACTGCTAATTCCGTCTAGTTTCAGGGCACGTAGATAGAGTTTCAGGCAATTTATTATTCTAATAAATGTAGCTTCGGTAATAAAGGAAAGGTTGACGGTTTCCGGGATCTTCTCCAGGTAAATTTTCGCAAGATTTTCCAGGCGGAAGGTGAGGCCCAGAGCGTCAAATTTTTTCTCCCGATAGCGTCCATAAACCGAAGGAATGTCAACGGCGATATGGCGTTTATAGTATATATCCTCTTTGGCTTCGAATTTCCGTTCATTCAAGATAATTTTCTGGAGGTTTTCCAGATGGTCGAGGATGGCCGTAAGGCACTGAAAGGTATTTCCGGTATCCAGGACATCAATGAGGTCGGCAAGCTCAGGGAAGCTGGAGTTGACGGCTTGTTCCAGTTGCTGTCGTAAATCTTGCCGACCCAAATTATATTTTTCATAGAGTAAGGTATACATATCCACCAGCAGGGTAAAACGTCGTAACTCAACGGGATTAAGATCCGCCTGTTGGTTTAGGAAACTGTCACGCTCTTGCTCTGACCAGTTAAGCAGATCCAGCACACCATGATGAGAGGGTAATTCAAATACCCTTTTCAGTAGAATATGCAGATCGTCAATAAAAGGTCCCTCGAGCTGGATCTGGTACAAAACCTCAGGGGGGAGAAAATCGGCCAGCAATTCCTTATCCCTGGTTCGCCAAAAGGAGAAAATAGCCTCAATGAAGGCCACAATGAGGTTGCTTGATTCGACGTGACTTTGTTTGCGAAGGAAATGGATTAGCACGTCATGCCGACGGTGGATTTCATCCAGCTCGGTGGATACCTCCCGCAACAGTCCTTCAGCGCCGATATCGTTAAAAAATACCGGCAGTAATTTGGCAAATTGTTTGGCCAAATTATAAAGGGGCTCTATGGGGTGGTTCAGTAGCTCGGTGATGTCTCGTTGGAAGAGATCGGTGTCTTTAATGCAGGTACCAGAAAGATGGAGATTGATAATAAGGGCGGAAAATAGGGTGGAACACCATTTCGGCTCCTGCATAATCAGGCTGAGCCATACCCTTATATTTACCAGATGGGCGGGATTGGTAATGGGCTGCCAGTCTTCATCAACTCCGGTAACATTGGCATATTGAAATCCAAAACGCACGACCTCCCAGAGAAAACTCTCCACCAGACGGCCACTTTCTTTTTTAAATACCTCGGTTCCCAGCACCTGAATACATTGTAGTGAGGTGTGGGGGAATTTCTTGACATTGGCCTTCAGAAGTTGGAAGGTGGTGAGCAGGAATTGTTCAATTTCTTCAAAAGATTGCTGCTGAATGAGATGCACCAGGCTGCGGTTTATTTCACGCAGTGTTTCCTCATGAATCAGGAAGAGTCCCTGGGTGTCCATGATGCGGAAGAGAAAGAGGAGCTTGCGGTTTTCCGCAAATCGATCCTGCTGATCCTGGCTGTCTTTTGCCATCGGGGGCGTTTTGTGACCATTTTCTGTATGGCCGGGATAGGCGGCGTTAGGGAAGGGCACATCAAGCAGCTGGTTGGGTATATCTTTGTAGAGGCGGACTATTTCGATATGGGCTGGCAGGTCTAAAATACGAATTAACTTCTCCCGGCCCTTGTCTTTATGTTTGTTTGGGTTTAGCAGGGCTAAACGATTCTGCATTGCCGCATGTGAGATGGGCGCAAAAATATTGCTGACATTCCAGTCATCCTGTTCATGGCCGCAGGCCTCGGTGAACCAGGGCAGGGGATCTTCTTCACTGAGCCAGTAATTATAATCAATGCCCAATAATTTTGTGTAGAGCTGGCAAAAGGGATCTAGTTTGAATGTTTTGTCTTCGCTGGTAATCTCCAGGAGGGTTGTGGCAATTTTTTTGATGGGATGATAACCCTGCACCATATAGGTTAAAACCTGGTCAGTCAACTTATGTAGTTTGTTGAAACACTGGTTGAGTGCCCTCTTATGGCGCTTTAACTCCTGTTTATCCAGGCTGTTTATAAATTTTTCAAGATAGGCCAGGAGTGATTCCATGGCCAGATTTAAAATGGCGGCGGCATTTTTGGGTGAGGATTGGTCATGACTTATGGCCTGTAGAGTTATGGCTTTTGATTTGGCCATGGATTGCGAGTCGCCAATGGCCTCCAAAAAAATATCAACAAATCTGGTAAAGGCCTGTGGCCCTTTGGGATGGCGAAGATAATGACTGTTATGCTTTAGGGTGTAGGCCCGTAGTCGTGGTAGGATAATAAGCCAATTGCGGAACGGGTGGTTGATTTCAATCAGCAGATCATGGAGACTTTTAGAAATACCACGATAATCGCAGACAATCTCCGTTAGTACTTCGTAAGAAGACGCAATTTCAACCTGTTGAACGGCTGTTTCTTGTAGATTTGCTTTCAGGGCATCAGAATTTATTAATTCATTAGCACCATCATACTTGTAATCCTTAGTCATTTTGATAAACCCGTAAAGCTGTTTTATCAGCAATGTCCGGTTACAAAGTTGCGGGCACAATTTAGAACTATTTCAAGCCCCAAAACCGTCATTCCGGCTAAAAACATGCCGGAATGACGGTTTTGGGGCTTGAATTTTTTCTAATAAGTCAATGCAAGTCCTTAACCGGACACTACTGTGTCATTATATAAGTTTTAGTACCGCAAATCAGCAATATTAGGGCTGATGGAATAGATTACGTAAGTAAAAGCGTGTAAGGCAAGCAAATTTGTGAGACTACAGATTCTAGGACAGCCTTCTCGATTATGTTGATTAAAGTAGTTCGTAAATGCACCGTTCCCCCAACCCTCTCCGCCGGGAGAGGGTTGGGGGAACGGTGCATCGAGATATATACATCTTCTTTCTAACACCCCACGAGGGGGTATCGGAGTCTGGGCTTACCTAAGTACCTTAAAATTATTTTCTAAAAAACAATCTGTAAGGTACTAAATCACACCGGTTTCTGGGCGTCCATCATTAATATCAGGTCAAGAACTCGATTTGAATAGCCCCATTCATTGTCGTACCAGGAAAGAATTTTTACCATGGTACCCAAGGCCTTGGTTGACATCGCATCAACAGTTGAGGAATTAGGGTTGCCCTGATAATCAATGGAGACCAGAGGCTCATCAGAATAGCCTAGATAGCGGTTGGACGCTGCTTTTAAGGCCTCGTTGACCTCGGAAACCGTCACTTCCCGTTCCACCTCCATAACTACGTCAACCAGAGAGACATTGGGGGTGGGAACCCGGACGGCCAGGCCGTCAAATTTGCCTTTCAACTCTGGCAGAACCAGTGAGACGGCCGCCGCCGCCCCTGTTTTGGTGGGGATCATGGACAGAGCCGCCGCTCTGGCTCGTCGTAGGTCGCTGTGGGGGAAATCAAGGATACGTTGATCGTTGGTATAGGCGTGTACGGTGGTCATCAGGCCTTTCTTGATTCCAAATTTGTCTAAGATTACTTTAGCTACCGGGGCGAGGCAGTTGGTGGTGCATGAGGCATTGGAAATTATATTATGCTCAATGGGATCATATTCATCCTCATTTACCCCCATGACAATCGTTTTGACATTGCCCTTGGCCGGCGCTGAGATGACAACCTTTTTTGCTCCCGCATCAAGGTGAGCACCTGCGGTCTCGTCATTGGTAAAAAGACCGGTTGATTCAACTACATAATCTACGCCTATGTCACCCCAGGGGATATCGGCCGGGTTACGGTGGTTGTAAATATCAATTTGGCGGCCATTAACGGTGATACCTGTTTCCGTAGCTTTTACATCTCTATCATAGACTCCCATGATTGAATCATATTTCAAGAGGTGAGCCGTGGTTTCGTTATTGGTCAAATCGTTAATCGCAACTATCTCGATGTCTTTGAAGGCCGCATCTTTATCAATAGCCCTGAATATATTTCTGCCAATTCTACCAAAGCCGTTAATACCAATTTTGATTGCCATGATTTATCCCCTCTTTTTGATGATTAATTTATAGTTTTATTAGCCAAAGAACATCACGCCTTGCGGGTGAACTGTTTTTTTAGCCACAGAAACACGCCGAAAGTTAATTGCAATTACGGAGGCATGGACTTTGGCTGTACAAATCCAGATAGCGGTTCATAACCTTGTCCCAGGTATATTTTTTTTTAATTAGACTGAATGCCGCTTTCTGCATCTGTACAAGAGCCATGTTTTTGGTTTCAAACAACTCTATGGCCTTCTGCATAGCAGCTATCAAGGCCTCACTGCTGTGTTCGCTGTAGGTAAAACCGGTTTCGTTATCTAGTACCTTTACCAGGCCGCCGACGGCATGGACAATTGGCAGGTTGCCAAAGAGCTGGGCTTGAAAATCTGTCAGGCCACATGGTTCGTATTGCGAAGGAATGAGAAAAAAATCTCCTGCTGCAAATATCCTGGTAGCGGTAATTGGATCAAAACCACGTAACAGGCAAATCCTGCCGCGATTGGCTGGCTGCCGAGCCAGTAGTCTTAACTTGTCCTCTTCGTCCTTTTGACCACTGCCTAAAATTAGTATCTGAAAATTGGATTGAATAAGCAATAGTTTTTTTAAGGCTAGCTGTAATTTATCAATTCCTTTTTGGGCGGTAAATCTTCCCACGAAGGTGAAAAGGGGGCATTCCGGTTGCCAATCCAGGTGGCCGGTTTGTTTGAGGCCGGCTATCTTGCCTCTGGATAATGTTGCAATTAAATCACGCTTACAGGCGGCTTTTCCTGCTTTGTTTTTGGATGTGGTTGAGCCAGGGACAAATCCTGTTGGCAACCCTAACACCTGGTAATTACTTAAATCGTAGTCCGCCGGATCAATGCCGTTGGTTACGCCTTCAAGAGAAAAACCCCGTTTGGCCAGGGCGTGTCCCAACCAACCGGTCAGCTTATCGTCGTTGGTCTCTTGCAACTCTCTGGCATAGTTTTCACTCACCGTATTTAACAGGGCGTAAGATGCCGCCGTTAGTAAGGGGTCAAAGGCCTTTTCAAGAAGATTATTATCGATAACCCTTTGGGGTAATCCGGTAATTGCCTGTGCAAATGGTAGGTCTGCAACTTCCTGATGATATCCTGTTCCGGCGTTATGGATAGTGACCACACAGCCGGTTTTGTGAAAATAATGCCTGTAGCCCTCAATTTCCCGGAGCATAGCGGGAAGCAGGGCGGTGTGACCATCATGGCAATGGATTATATCAGGGCGCTCGTTCAGGCGGATTATCAAGGCCAGAGCCGCTTTCTGATGCAGGATATTCATGGCAAAATAATCAAAATGTCCCTGTCCTTTTTGTGTAGAAGGATTCTGGCGGGCCTCGGCGGCGGTGTAAGTGTAAATATCCTGTTTTTCCCGAAAACGGGGGCTGTCCACCAGGTATATGGTAACTTCTGCCCGGCGTTGCCAGATGGATACTTGCTCGTATCTTTCCTCTTGAGCATAGGACAATTCCACTCTAAACGATGTTAGCTTGGTAAACCCCATTTTCTTTGGATTCATAAAACCATAAAGCGGCATAACCACTTTGACTTGCCGCTTGTTGCGGGCTAGGGCATGAGCCAGCTGTTTTACTACATCCTTGACGCCGCCGACCCCGGCTAATTGGCCGTATTCCCGGCTTATAAGCCAGATGTTTGCTGATTTAGCGGCAGTCATTGTCTTGAATCGCCCTTTGTCGCATCAGAAAATCTGCCAATGTTAGGCAGACCATAGCCTCGCAGACAGGAATTATCCGGGGGATGGCCGAGATGTCATGCCGACCGCCAATTTTGATGGTGACTGGTTCGTGGGCGAGATTGATGGTTTGTTGTTCCCTGCCAACGGAGGGGATGGGTTTTACTGCCACTCGGGCGACGATATCATCGCCATTGGATATCCCGGCTAAAATACCGCCGGAGCGGTTGGAGGCAAAACCCGTTGGAGTTAGAGGATCATTGTTTTGTGAACCGGTAAGGGCGGCGGCAGCAAAACCATCGCCGATCTCCACCCCTTTTACGGCCCCGATGGACATTAAGGCCTGGGCTAGAGCGCCGTCCAATTTATCAAAAACCGGTTCACCAAGACCGGCCGGACAATTTCGTGTTCTGATTTCAACGATGCCGCCCAAGGTGTCGCCCTGGTTTCTAATTTTTTTTATTTTTTCCTCCATGCAGCGGGCGGCATCTGCATCAGGACAGCAGAGCTGATTCTGACTGATATTGCTCATGTCCCGCCGCTTGGCATGAATATCGCCCAAAGCGATGGTGTAGGCAGAGACCCTTATATTGTACTGGGACAAGAGGAGACGCGCCACCGCTCCAGCCGCCACCCGGGCTGCTGTCTCTCGAGCCGAGGCCCGACCGCCGCCCCGGTGGTCACGTATGCCATATTTTTTTAGATAGGTAATATCGCCATGCCCCGGGCGGAAGATATCCTGTAAGTGATCGTATGATTTGCTATGGGCATCTTTGTTGAAAATGGCCAGAGAAATGGGTGTTCCCGTTGTTTTGTTCTCAAAAACACCAGAGAGGATTTCCACTCTGTCAGGCTCCTTGCGCGGACTGGCTGCTCCGCCAGTTCCAGGTCGCCTCCTGTCAAGATCCCGTTGAATGATCTCCGGGGTCAGTTCAAGTGATGGTGGACACCCATCAATGGTTGCGCCAACCGCCGTACCGTGTGACTCGCCCCATGTTGTTACTCTAAAAATGTTACCAAAGGTGTTCCCAGCCATAGTTATAATCCTAAATTATATTGTTTTTAACAAACTTTGATTTTAGCTTCATTGCCCCGATGCCGTCACACTTTATAAATAGACAAGTTACTCACTACTGTTAAGGCTCTTTATCCTTTCTTTAGATCTTGGTTAGCTGAATATATCAAAAAGTATGTTATTTCATTTTACACATATGGGTCAACTGAATTTGACGTGGTCAAGTAAAAATGGACATTTTTCTAAGCTGCTTTTTGTAAAGCCCT
>CAYTNB010000022.1:0-22791 GCA_964439085.1 uncultured Desulfobulbia bacterium
AAATTCTTATAAATCTTTGCACCAATGCCAGAGACGCAATGCCCAACGGCGGTACCATAAATATTTCAACTAGATCTTTAGATCTCCAGACCCCCCGACATGCTTGTCAAGAAGACATCCCCAAAGGACGATTCATGGTTCTGGCTATCTCAGATACCGGCCAGGGCATAACTCCTGAAAATATAAGCAAAATCTGCGAGCCATTTTTCACTACAAAGGGGCCATCCAAGGGCACTGGCCTCGGTTTATCCATCATACATACCATCATCAAGCAACATCATGCCGTACTTGATGTAAAAAGCATCATTAACCAAGGTACTACTTTTTCTATTTACTTCCCGGCAAACGCCCCGGCCACGGGGCTAACAAAACCAAAATATCCAGCGGTACGGCAACTATCATATGCGAATGATGCGACACCAACTGGAGATAAGGAGCCGACACCACATAAAGCCGTTGCGAAGAAACCCGCAACCACAAAAGACCAATTTTCTAAGCGGACTATACTTTTGGCCGATGATGACGATATGGTTCTTCAATCCTTGCTTATCCCTCTGGAACGTTCCGGTTATAAAGTTTTAGCCGCTAATAACGGCAAGAAGGCGATAAGTATGTTTATTGACCAAAAGGATAATATTGATTTAGCCATCCTTGATGTGGTCATGCCCATTCGTAATGGCAGGGAGGTCTATGAAGTTATATATAAAAATGTCCCCGCCATGCCAGTTATTTTTGTAAGCGGCTACACTGACAATATCATTTCAGAGGAAATACTCGCTCGTCAGGAAGTGACTCTAATGGCGAAGCCGCTGGATATGGAAATTTTCCTGCAAACTATCAGTGAACTAGCCCAAAGAGCCTGAGCATTGCACCATCTTTTTCACTTGCGGTAACAAATAACTTATGTTAGAAAAATTCAAATTTATATATTATGTATGGATACATTTGAACTGCGTTTAGCGCAACGCTAATACTTTGTCATAAGTAAAAGTAACTAAATTGGGAGAAACAAATGTTCAGTAAAGCCTCTTTTTGGAAAAACAGTAAAAAACTTTTGATTGTCGCTGCAATTTCAGCAGGCCTGTGGGGTTGTGTTCAAGCACGACCAACGGTGTCTCCCTCTTTGAGCACGGATAATACGGATACCGACACTCAAGCAATATTGGCCGAGCAGGACACGGCGGTGCTGCAGGTCACAGACTGCGTAAAATGTCACACTAGGGAGCCAAACGACATCAAGACTAACGGCGGCAAGCATAAAACCGAAGTTACCTGTTTGGATTGCCATCTTGAGCATCTGCCCAACGGCGTAGAGCGAATCCCCCAGTGCTCCATGTGTCACGATCCGGAAGATCAGACTCATTTCACCCTCGGAACACGCAAAGTTTGCCTGGGCTGTCACCGCAATCCCCATACCCCCTTAGACGTTACTGTTGATGATACTCCCTTCGTAAGTAAAGGTTGTAAAACTTGCCATCCCGAAAAGGGTGTTGAATTCAAAAAATTCCCCAGTAAACACTCCAAAAAGAATTGTACTTTCTGCCATCCCAGAAAGCATAAGCAGATTAAGAAATGTCTGCAATGTCACAAGCCGCACGCTAAATTCCTGGTTTTTAAAGACTGTCTGCGCTGCCACAAACCGCACAGCCCTCTTAACATCAGATATGCCGATGATATACCAAACAAGTTTTGTGGGGCATGCCACACGGATATTTTCAAAATGCTTTCCAAGAGCAAGGCCAAGCATGGTACTTTCAAATGTGCGTTCTGTCACAAAACCAAGCACCCAACGGTACCTAACTGTCGGGACTGCCACGGAAGTCCGCATGATAGTTCGATCTTGAAACCTTTTAACAGTCAGTGTTTGAAATGTCATCGCAACCCGCATGACTTGATATTCTAAGTTGTTAGTAACTGTTCAGGAAATCACCATAGTTGAAGTCTGTCCCCTTTTAGCCTTCTCGAGTACGTTGAGGATGCTTCAAGGTGTCGGGGAAAATGTGGGGCACTCCTGAGCAGTTACACTACATAGTTTAAGGGTAGTTAATAATCTTACCTGAATAG
Organism: uncultured Desulfobulbia bacterium; assembly: GCA_964439085.1. Lineage (GTDB taxonomy): Bacteria > Desulfobacterota > Desulfobulbia > Desulfobulbales > VMSU01 > JAADIV01. The sequence continues at coordinate 2,065 of CAYTNB010000022.1, forward strand.
TCACCTAATTTGAGACCAAGGAAGAAAAAATGAGAAACAAGATTAAGACATCAAGCATCTTTGGGAGTATATTCTGTCTGCTTGCAGCCATGCTCTTAAGCACCAGTGTTTACGCCCGAACAGGCAAGGTAGATCTGACAGATAAGATCAAAACGGTTCCACCAAGACCAGCTCTTTTTGACAAGAATATTCAGCCGTTGAAGGTTGAGCAATGTGCACAATGTCATATTGCAGTATTCAACCAGTTGAAGAAACAGGGCCATCGGCATCAGAAAGAGTGTACCTTCTGTCACGAGGTATATCACACTTATGCACCCGGCAAGGTAGAGTATAAGGATGCTATCCCGAAATGTGCCGATTGTCATGGCCATCCGCATGGCGAAAAACCACTGGTAACCAATTGCCACGGTTGCCACTCCAATGCCCACACGCCCCTGAATTTACCCAACATCACAGCAGATATGTGCGTCAATTGTCATGCTAATCCCCCTAAATTATTAAAGGAATTCCCTAGCAAACATACGAATATGGCCTGCACCGCTTGCCACACTTCACATGGATTTATCCCTAATTGTGTAGATTGCCACAGTAAAACTGGCGGTAAACCTTTCCATATAGCAGGTAAGCAACCCAACAAGCTCTGTCTTTCGTGCCATACCAGCCCCCATACACCGCTGAAAATCAGCTATGCTGAGGATACCCCGAAAGAGTTATGTGCCAATTGCCATATAAATCCGAGCCATGCCAAGGTTTACGCAATACTGAAAAAGGCTAATTCCGCTCACTTCACTGACAATACCTGTGCTAGCTGCCATGATGTGCATGGTAAAATTCCATCATGCTTTAAGTGCCATGACGAAGATGGTCATAGAGCAGGACTGAAGACCGCTGATTGCTTAGGCTGTCACACCAACCCTCACGACCCGCTGAATATCACCTTTCAGCCCACGGTTCCCAAGAAAATATGTGGGGGTTGTCATACCGAGGTTTACAAGACTCTCATGGCCAGCAAAACCAGGCATACTAACCAGACATGTGCATTCTGCCATCCCAAGCATGGTCAGATTCCGACCTGCCAAAAATGCCATGGTGTGCCGCACGGTGCGGCCATGTTGAAGCAGTTTGGTGGTAAATGTGGCTCATGTCATGATATAGCCCATAAAGTAAAGGGCAAGATGAAGCTGGGAGGCAAAATAGACCTGACTCCTGCCGGGCAAAAGGGAATGCTTACAGCCTTTAAAAAGGCTGTAAAATAATAAATTTGCAACGTACAAACTTTTGACATCGTCATAAAAAAGGCCGCCTCTCTCAGGGCGGCCTTTTTTTTATATTGGATCAACCAAGCCCGCCAACTGACCATGCCCCAAGAAACCAACAGAGTAGCAAAAGAAATTGCTGAGCGCAAAAAAGCTGAAGAAAAGCTTCTGGAGAGCCAGGAACGACTAAGCCAGATTATTGATGGCAACTCTATTCCCACTTTTGTATTGAATAAAAATCATCGGATTACCCACTGGAACAAGGCATTGGCCAGGCTTAGCGGCCTGTCAAGCAAAGAGGCTGTTGGAGAGGATGTGCAATGGAAGCCCTTTTATACGCACAAAAGACCGACCATGGCTGACCTTGTCCTTGAACAGGCACCTGAAAAAGAAATACAACGATTTTATAGCGGCAAATACCGGCGTTCCGTTCTCTTGGAAGATTCCTATGAGGTCGAGGATGTTTTTGAATGGGCGGGCGAAGATGTTTGGCTATTTTTTACAGCCGCTCCGCTAAGAAATAGGGCTGGTAAAATTATTGGTGCCATTGAGACATTACAGGATATTACCGCCCGCAAGGAAATGGAGCAAAAAGTTCTGACACATCAAGGGATTCTGGAAGAAAATGTGCAAGAACGTACTCTACAATTAAAAAAGACCTACGAACAACTTCTGCATGCCGAAAAATTAAGTGCAGTTGGGAAACTAGCCGCCTCCATCGCCCATGAATTTGGCAATCCAATCATAGGCATCCGTAATTTTCTTAAAGGACTCAAAAAAACTGCCATAATGGACGCAGACGATACCGAAATGCTTGATTTGGCGATTGAAGAATGCCAGAGAGTCAAAGACCTAATAAGCAACTTACAGAATTTCAATAGACCAACCAGCGGCGTGGCTGTACCAATTGATCTCCACAAGGCGATAGATGACATGTTGTTATTCTGCAAAAAAAGTTTTAAGGAAAAAAATATTCTTGTTACCAGGCATTACGCTGAAAACATACCTATAATTAATGCTGTGACAGATCAAATAAAGCAGGTCATCCTAAACTGCCTTAACAACGCTCAAGAGTCAATTTCCAGCAAAGATGACGACGCCGGCAGCATTCAACTAACCACCGAGATTAAAGATAATGAGGTACTATTACATATTAAAGACTCCGGCAAGGGTATTAAAGAGGATGATATGGTCTATATTTTTGAACCATTTTTCTCAACTAAGCCCGCAGTAGAGGGCACAGGGCTTGGGTTATCTGTAAGCTACGGAATCATGAAAAAGCACCAGGGCAATATCCAGGTTTCTGAAACATCAGAGCATGGCGCTACCTTTACCCTGTCATTACCGCTTAACTTTAGCCCATAAACTTGCAACTTCTTTATTGAAACAAAACCAAGGACCCCAATGACCAAACATCTGCTATTATTACTCGCCATACTAATTATACCAGCGACTGCATCATGCCGCAGACCTCCTCTACCTCCACCAATTGTCCTCTTCGATCAGGGGCATAAACAGCATTTTTTAATTGAAAATAACAACGCACTGGATCTTTCAAATTTAGCTGCAACCTTTAGGAAGCAGGGTTTTATCGTCAAATCATCGACTACCCCATTCGACAAGGCTCTATTGCACAACATTTCAGCCCTGATCATTTCAGGCCCCTTTCAGGAGGTAAATCATAAGGAAATAGAGGTACTAAAGGATTATTTAAATAATGGCGGCCAACTGGCAATCATGCTGCATATCGGCTCCCCATTGGCTAAGCTCTTAAACAATCTAGGGGTTGCTGTTTCTAACGGGGTTGTTCACGAGCAAAGAAATATCCCTGATGCCCCCAAAGATACAGACTTTTATGTTACCGACCTGGCAACACATCCACTTACCAAAAATCTCCCGCAGATCAACCTTTACGGGGCATGGGCATTGCACACCAACCTAGAGGCCAATATTGTTGCCAAAACCAGCCCAATGGCCTGGATCGATTTAAACCGGGACAATAAACGGGATAAGGGCGATGCGATACAGGCCTTCAGCGAAGTGATAACCGGCCAGTTGGGGCAAGGACATTTTATAGTCTTTGGCGATGATGCTATCTTTCAGAATCGTTTTTTGGTAGGGCCGAATAAGATTCTTGCCGTTAATTTGGCAACGTGGTTGAAGCAGGGAAGTTATTATCCGCATGAATAAGTTGTAGGAGTGGGCATTACAAGATGCTGACCAGACCACAATCAGCATGAAACATTTTGTCACTTGATCGATGGTGCTCGTACTCTTAAATCCGCAATGTAACTGTGCAGAAGAGCACCTTAATAGTTCCCTAACACCCCACGAGGGGGTATCGGAGTCTACGCTTAGTACCTTATAAATTCTTTTCTAAAAAACAGGTAAGCGGAGCGAGGCGTAGACTCCGAGAAAACAATCTGTAAGGTACTAAAGATTAAAAATCACTGCTGGCTAGTCACTCCCTTCGGTTTGGCTGCCAAAATAGTCACTTTTACCTTGGCCTCAAAACGTTCTTTATCCAAAACCCCATCAGGATGAGCGTCAACCGCAAAATGAAAGGTATATTCCCCAGGGGCCAGGCCACTGGCCGGGCTGCGAAAAATTTCGTAATTCCTCATATTGAATAATGCTCCCTGATAAACAGGCTTCATCTCATCACTCCAGCTTCTGATGCTGGATAACCACAACTGCTTCTTATCCGGCGTATCGTACCACAGCCAGAAATCGGCGGGGAATGTCAGTCCGAAGGTATGAATAAAGGTAACCAGTGAAATGGGATAGGCCGGTGTAAGCTCCAAATCATCAGCAATGGCATTAACGGTCAAGCTGACAAGCGGTTTTCTATTCTCACCGGAGTTTAATATTCTATGCGGCCATATAAAAAAGTCCAAACTCTTTGGATAGGGCATTACCCTACCATCCCCTTTAAACCTCAAAACCTTGGCGTAATATAAATTTAGCAGGGTCTCAGATCTTGACCAATAATCTCCACCGGATTGAACATTGGTAACGCCCTGCGTATTCAACCAGGCGGCACTATCCCTAGTCAAAGGATTAAGCAATTTTTGCAGATCATCAATGGTGGGGATTTCCCAATCTCCAAAGGTTACCGCATACCCCTTACAATGAAAGTCACGCGGATCACTATTAAATTCCCCTATAACCTTACCGGCATCCTGCCATGATTTACGCCCGAAGCAATTACCGTCCGTAAGCCAGGTAATACCTGTAAGTCTATCCATACTAGTGCCATCTCCATTATCCAAAAAACGTGGTTTAGGAGGCCAAACAATATACGAATGGAGCTCAGGAGCCAAGCCTAGTAAAAAGGCTGGATTTATGTTTGAATTATCTGAGGCCCTAGACGATTCCAAGCGAGGAGCTAGAGGTGATGAATAAAAGCGCCGCACGAGCAAAACATTATTCTTTTTGCTTTTGGCAGCTAAAACCTGTTGACCATTATCTAAATTAGTCAAATAGGCGTTCTTGGTGGCAGCCGGCACCGTGGTGGAGCTCCAATAGTTTCCGCCCACCGTGTCTGAACCAAAAACACCGGGAAATACAGCCGGATAATCACGATTAAAATCAACCAAGCTCAACAACTCTACCCGATTTGGTAACAGCCAATCGTGATAAGAGCCCTTATATTCAAGGCATTTAGAATTTTTAGATGACTTGTTAAACTCATGAACCGCAGTCAGAGCTTCCGTCCAATTCGACTGCGGCAGACAATTCAAATCACTCAGCCACATCAAGCCGGTCTGCTTATCTATTACCGTGCCATCTCCAGGTCTAGTAAATCTGACGGGTTTACCAGCCTCCTTTACCGCCTCATGATTGGCCGTTTTTTCAATCTGCCCATCTGGTCTGCCTGGTGAGCGCACAGGTAAAAGTAACAATTTTTCCAACTTATCCTGAATGATTACCGTACCATCTCCCAAATTTACCGACCACACCGTCAATAAATTTTGATACACTGTCGAGGTCCAATATGCCCCCCCCCGCATACCTTCAAACCCCTGTGTTCTCAAATAGTCAGCCGGCACCGCATCGGCATCCAGTAATGTGACCAATTGACCGACATCGGGTATACGCCAGTCCTCATATTTTCCATTATACCCCTTACATATACCGGGCAAATGGTCATTTAACTCTTCAATTTTCTCCTTGGCACCAAGCCAACCCGAGCCATCAAAACACTTGCCATCACGCAGCCAAACGAGACCTGTCAATTTGTCCAAAACAGTGCCATCATCATTGGCCACAAACCTGGGGAGAGGCCATATGATACCACGCTGTTGCTCACAATCCTGCCCTGAGTCCTGGAATTCAACTGCAGCTCCATTTTCGTCATAACAACCAATTTGCCCGGTTCGTAGTAGAGCAATCTTGACCGTAGGGTGCCCGGCAGACGACACCCCAGCCCAAGCCCAAACCGGCAACATCATAATCATGAAGGTAAGTAATCGAGCAGAGTACATCAGCTATTTCTTCCCCTTTTTACCAACCGGCGGTTTTACTTCTCTTGGGGTCTCATGAGGCAAATCACTTTCAGAGACAACAGGCGGGGCAACAAACGCCGTATCAGGCTCGGTAATAACTTCTTTATGATCTGAAAATTCCACATAGAGACCATTGGCAAAATCTCCTTCCAACCGTACGTCATCCTTGTTCGTCATAACCCCATGGCCATTAAATTTCCCATGCTTAAACATACCAGTATACTGCCGTCCATCAGCAAATGTCATAACCCCCTGGCCAGTCATTTCACCATCTTTAAATTGCCCTTTGTACTCACTGCCATCCAGTTTGGTCAAAGTCCCCTGCCCTGCATATTTGCCCTTCACAAAGCCCCCTTCAAACCAGGAGCCATCAGCCCATGCCAATTTTCCTTTCCCGTCATATAAATTATCCTTAAACCCTCCGACATATACTGTGCCATCGGCTAAGGTTAGCTTACCCTGCCCCGCAAACTTGCCTGCTGAAAATCTACCTTCATATTGGCTGCCATCAACTGTAGTCAAGTGACCCGTTCCCTGAAAGAGGGCGTGCTTATACGCCCCTTCATAATGCCGCCCCGAGGCTTCATTTAACACCCCATTGCCCCGATAGAACACACCATTTCTCCATAAACCACTAAAATGAGAGCCGTTAGCCATTGTTTTTTGACCTTGACCATTGGGCAAATAATTATAGAACTGACCATCATAGCGACTACCATCGAGCCAAGTCTTTACTCCATGCCCCTTATCCGTGCCGTGTAAAAAAACTCCTTCAGTAGCTGCCCCAGACTTTTTGATGTAAACACCTTTACCATTGGCAACCCCCTTGGCAAACTGGCCAATATAACGGCTGCCATCAGCAAAAACCTTCATGCCACGGCCATCGACACAATCCCCTTTAATACATTTACCGACAACACTATCTGCCGCCGCACCTTGAGAAAAGGTAAGTAGGAGAAACAAGAATAACGATATTTTAGTAAACATTAATTCGACTCAAATAGAGTAATATTTAGAACCGTAAAGGTAGTTTTCATATTTCTTGTGCCAAGAAATACGAAAACAAACAGGTAACTTTAGCTGCACCCCATCTGCGCAGTTACGCTTCCGTGGTTTTATAAGATATTTGAGCATAACCTGAATACTTTAAAATAATTACACTCTACGGTCTCGCAACTTATTGAGATTCTTTAAAAAATTGAAGTCTTCGCTAATCTGATTTTTTGGTTTAAATTCAGCACAAGGGTACTATTCATATGTCAAGGAACCTGGAGGATAGCACCCCCAGTCTGGCCAGACGATATGTCAAGGCAACTTGCAAACAACCAAGACCATATTTAATACTGCGGCTCAGATTTATAGATGAGGCCTCGGCAAAGTATTTTGTGGGACAACTGACCTCAGCAATACTAACATTCTGCCACAGGATCTGGGCTAGCATCTGATTATCAAAGACAAAATCATCCGAGTTATTAGACAAATTTATTTTTTTCAAAAGCTCCCTGGAAAAAGCCCGATAACCAGTATGGTATTCAGACAATTTGGCCCCAAATAAAATATTTTCAACCAGGGTCAGAACACGATTCGCAACATATTTCCAGGTTGGCATCCCGCCTTTCAAGGCGTAGCCCCCCAAAATACGGCTGCCCAGCACGCAATGATAAAGGCCATTGCCAATCATAGAGGCCATAGCCGGAATCAACATTGGCGTGTATTGATAATCAGGATGCACCATTATAACAATATCAGCTCCGGCCTCAAGGGCTAGGCGATAGCAGGACTTTTGATTCGCACCATAGCCCTGGTTCTTCTCATGAACATGAATTTTGACGTTGGGTAAGGTGTGAGCCACTGATACTGTGTGATCACGACTGGCATCATCTACCACAATCACCAAATCAACAATTCCTTGCGCCATAACCTCGTCGTAGGTACGACGCAAGGTTTCAGCGGCATTATAAGCCGGCATCACCACAACTATTTTATTATTTAGATACATGAGAAAGTCTCACACCAAAGCAATCAATTCAATCCCCCCGTGGGGCTTCTAGAAAACACCTTGGACGGCGTCGTAAAAAGTACCCAAAAGGGGACATAGCAATCCGATCTACTGCGTTGTAGCAATCTCTTAGGCACGACCCTCCACATGTATGGCCTCGCACCTAAAAAATCACTACGCCTCGGAGTCTCACTCCGTTCGCATACCTGTATATCAAACTTTTCGCAGTCTACGCTTACCTACTTAGCCATCCCGAGACTTTTTACGACTACATCACCTTTTATATCTTGATGTGGTTCGGTGGCTTAAGGGGCGCAGATAAAAACAATTATCCCAAGATTACGCCGGATTTTTAGTCATATTCGAGGAGCGGAGGCAAGCACATAGCAACGCTATGTAACTGTTTCCGCAACGAAGATGATGATTAGGTAAGTGCGCCTGCGAGACTCCGAAAAGACAAGTAAGATGGGATAATTCTTTTTATCCGCATCCCTATAAGGCAATAAGCGTTTAATTTTTATGAGCTATTGATTTTCTCCTCATAATTTCAATCCAGTAAGGAGATTTCGGTGGCCATATCACATTAGGCAGCCAGGAATAACGGCTTTGTTGATCAAAAATCTCCACCAGTCCTACTCTTCGATAGCTTTTGACATAATTTTCAAACCATTTATAGACCTGAGTATGTGAATTTGGCCTTTGCAGCCATGACAAATCAATCCGCACAAAAATGAGATATTCAGGCTGCACCGCCTCAATCTCTTCAATCATCTCTTTCTGCATGGTGAGCGCAAAATCATGCCCCTCCATAAGCGGATACATATAAATATAACCGCTGGCGGAGGTCATACCACTGTAAAAATATAACTGCGGTTCTGAACCAATAACCGCCAGTCTGTCCCCCGGTTTACTATGTTCCCGCAAATAACGGGCAATGGGCAACGACTCCACAAATGGATTGGGCCAATATGTCTCACGAACCGCCTGTTCCGTACCAAGACTAAACAAAAAATGCCGCTGTTTGTAAAGACTTAAGCCCAGGCAAAGAAATAATAAAAGCAGCGGTACGACGACGATCGTGTACGGGGGCAGGCCATATTGCAGAAGACGGTTTTTCGATTCCGCCAGTAGTTCGGCAAGAACCTCAAAGGCACTACCCGCCAGCAAAGCAGCAACCGGTAAGACTAAAATAAAATAATGCGGGCGAAAATAGCCGCCAATACTAACTGCGATACCGGAAAAAATAGCCAGAGTAAGTAAAAAACCTGCCTGCCGCCAATTACGGCGTCGCCAAAGAACAGCAGCAAAGCCCAAACCGGCCATAAGCCACAGTAATGGCGAGGCTGCCACTATGGATGAGGCCCGCATTTTTAATAGGCTCCATGCGTCAACAAGTGACACCTGCTCAGCATAACTCCGAGCATATTCAAAGGTCCAAAACCAAAATTTATCAAAAACCCCGGCCCATGACAAAATAATGCAAGTTATGACATATGGCAAAAAAATCCCCAGACTGAACAAGGCGGAGCGAACCAACAAACGCCGCCGCCCCCATGGCCGAGAATAAAGCCATGTACCAAGGCCAAAAATCCCCCCCCAGACGATAAAAAATACGCCATGCTGCTTAATAATAAAACCCGTGCCCAGCAAAAAACCGGCCGCCAGAAAGAGCCATGTTTTATCCCGATCCAGAGCCAATAATAAGATAAATACCCCGGCCATAGCGGGAAGCAAAACAAAATGTTCGGAATTAGCAAAAACCCCCTGCACTGCCTGGCCCATTGACAGCACAATGAAAACTGCGGCAGAAGCAAGGCCTGCCAAATTACCAAAGAGACGGCGGCCAATGAGAAAGACAAGGATACCAGTCAGGGCATTTACCAATAGCAAACCAAAATGAATTCCCCATGGTGTCTGGCCAAATAACGCCAGGACAACAGCGTAAGCCGCATAAATCCCCGGCAACTTCATATTATAGAGCAAAGTGTCGGGCGCAATACCCTGCAAGAGCAACTGCCCGCCATAGGCATATTCACCCTCGTCCCTCTCCAGAGGCACGGCAAGCAAATGCCAGCGCAGCCACGCTGCCGCCCCTAAAATAATAAATAGAGCGACCCAAGCCAACCAGTTATTTTTTTGTATTTCTGACTTTTCCAATCATTACCTCAAACCCAAATATCAACCAGGAATCACTTTTTGCAAAATATGAATCTCAGGGCCTCGGGGAAAAATAATTATACCAAGAATACGCCGGTTTTTGGGTCATATTAGAAGCGCATAGACAGGCGCATAGCAGTGCTATGTAACTGTTTACGCGACGAAGAATATGACCAGGAGTCCAAGTAAGATTGGATAATTATTTTGTCCCGAGGCCCTCGGGATCACAATATCACCATTAGCCATTTATTCAACTAATAAGCATTCCTATGACACACAAAAAACGGCATAAACAACTAACACCCCACGAGGGGGTATAGGTACCTTATAAATTCTTTTCTAAAAAACAGGTAAGCGGAGCGAAGCGTAGACTCCGAGAAAACAATCTGTAAGGCACTGATATGGTTGTCGTCCGTAACACATTAAAATGACGACTAATTAATTTGTCAACCATCAGACATTCTGGATGACTCCCAACATCGTTACAGGGTGTCATCCATGAAGTCTAGCCCGCCAAAAGAAAAAATAGACTTAGGGGTACCTTGAAAAATCAGGATTCTTGTTTGAGTGCCTTGGAGGTTTGCTTAGCTTGGCAATTCCAGCGGTACGACAACGATCGTATGCGAGAGCAATTATTCAGTTTCTCGAAGTCTTTGTCATTCGGCCTATTTGAACTGGGATTACCGGGAAGATAAAAGTAATATCATACGAGGCCGACTACCGTCAAATCAGCCCATCATTGTTCTTGACGGGGTACACAGTACAAGGAGTGGCGTAATCTACTCAAAGGCCTCTATGACAAGCATAAATCGACCATTTCTTTTTTGATCACCGGTTCTGCCCGACTGGACTACTACAGAAAGGGTGGCGATTCCCTCCAGGGTCGATATCATTACCATCGTTTACACCCCTTTTCTCTGTACGAACTTAACAAATTCCCAACCAAGTCTGACCTGGAGACCTTACTGTATTTTGGTGGCTTTCCGGAGCCCTTTCTTAGTCAGTCGGCAAGGGACTGGAAAAGATGGCAGCGGGAGCGAATATCGAGGGTAGTGAAGGAAGATATTGTCAGCCTTGAGCAAGTCAAAGAGATTAGTCAGCTTGAGGTTTTATCTGTTCTCCTACCAGAAAAAGTAGGTTCACTTCTATCAATCAATTCCTTGCGGGAGGATCTTTCCGCCTCTCACGAAGCCGTTGACCGCTGGGTTAAAATATTTACAAACCTTTATTATTGTTATCTTTTAAGACCCTTTGGCTCGAAAAAGATCAAGGCCTTAAAAAAAGACAAGAAACTCTTCATGTGGGATTGGTCGTTATGTCAAACGGACGGGGCCCGCTTTGAGAACCTGGTGGCCTCAAATATTTTAAAGTACTGCCAACCATATCGAGGACACGGAGGGTGATGAGATGGAGCTTTGCTATCTGCGCGATAAAATGAAAAGGGAGGTGGATTTTGTGGTAGTAAAAAATAAAAAACCTCTTTGGGCAGTTGAATGCAAATCAGACGACACCAATGTCAGCAAACACATCGGTTATTTTGCCGACCGAACAGATATCCCGCTTTTTTTCAGGTCCACAAGGGCGACAAAGACTATGAGGTAAAGGACATGCGGGCCAGAGTCCTGCCTTTTCAAACCTTTGCCGCAGAGATATTGCGGGTATAGGGTAAAGGTCATCCACCATACCAGTTTGGAGTCACGTTCTGCAAAAACCAAGGGAAACCGCCCCAGATGAAAAAGCTGCCGCCAACCACCCCCACTATCCACTGCCACCAATGAGGCATTCTAGACATAAGACCATGGGCAGTCAAGACATATAAAGGCACCATAACGGGGAACAAATAACGCCCAGTAAGGGCAATACCCACAAAACCTGTACCCATATAGTTATTATAATTCACAACCTGCATGAGGATATAAACGTAAAACAGGCAGACAAACAAAAGCCCGCCCAAATTCATCAGACCATTCCGTAAAAAACGAACTACAAGCAGGACAAAGCCCAACATAAAAAACGCGTAATACCCCCACAGCCAGCCAGTAGATTTATAAAGTGCCAAATGTGCGGCCACTCCGTACAAACGGGCGGTAATAAACTCGGCCCACTCCAATGAATAAGCAAGACGGCCCAGCCGGGCAGATTTAACTTCGACCTTTTCCTGCCCAGCCTTCTGTAGCAAATCCATAGCCATGGCCCGATCACCAGGATCCCTGATCTGTAGAGCCAGACGTCTGGCATCAAGCATGGCTAGTTTGCCTTTCTTATACTGCCTAACCACATAATCTCTGGCAAACAATCTATTCTGAAGACAATTTTCAACCGGCAGCACTTGCTCCATACCTGGAATCAAATGGCCGTAACGTATCTTATTGCCGACATAGAGATTGAGATTCACCGCAAACAAAATTAGGATAACCAATAATTTACCGTAATCAAACCATGAGAAAGAGCTGTTCCCTAGCTGCCGCAGCCAAGAAGTTGAAAAAATCAGCTGACATTCGCAAACCATAAAAACCATAGCCAGAGCTGCGGCATAAGGAAGAAAGACATTTTTGGTCAACATACCGGCCAACAAAAACAATATAAACCACAATAACGATCCAGCCATCCGCTGCCGCTGGAATAAAACGAGATAATAGAGAGAAAGAACGGCGAAAAGGGTGGAAAGGTTATCGTAATTCACCGCCCCGGTGATGAAAGTAAACATGAGGGTATTGGTCAACATAACCAGAAACAGCAACCTCCCCGCAGCATTTGGCAAGAGCAGCCGCACCAAACGCCAGGAAAAAAGCACCGTAGTCAGTCCCATCGCCACATTCGCTAGACGCATAAATATAAGATCATTGACAGAAAAAGGATTCAGAGACAGAATTTTTCCCATCAGGAAGAAATACAAGTTCGGGATGTGGGTTATCAGGCCAAGCTGGAAAGATTCTGGTGAGTCAGTCGGCGGCAGATTGGAGCGGGAGAAAACATTTATAATGCCAAACCAGGATGCCTCATCCGGGAAGACCTGGCTGTGAATATTGACAGCAAAATATACCGCCTTTACCGTAAAATATAAAAAAAACAGATAAAAGGCCTTTTGTTCCCAGCCGAAGACATCGCTGTCTTTTTCCAGCGCTGCCATTTCATCTATTGCCATATAATACTCCTGAGCCAATTAAAATATCTCTCAAAAAGCAGTGAGACACAAAATTCAAAACGGTAATATTTTATTCTTCAGCCAATATAATTTTTGAATAATTTTCCAGGCCTTGGTGGCCTGGATATGAGACAGTGACTTAGAGAGTTCATTAACTTTTTTCTGAGATGCCCTGATCTCACTTTCTAACCCGGCAATTTTCTGATTTTTGTTCTCAAGTTCTTTGTCTCTAACGATATTTTGTTCAGGATGAGCAGCAAGTTCTTCCTTTTGGCAAGCCAACTCAGTATTTAGCCGTTCAATGATATCATCCCGCGCGTGAATCTTATCCCAGTTATCAGCTATATTTTGATTTTTTTCAACTATTTCGCCCTGTAACTCAATAATACGATCAATCTTTTTCTGATAGCTGCCCTCAGCATCGAAAATCACGCTGCCAATTTCCCCGGGATCAGGTATATCCTGACGACCGCAGAGAGCGACAATATATTTACCGGCCAAAGAGTGGGAGTTACGGCGCAATACCCTGCAGACATCAGCTTTATTGTCAGTCAGAGTGTAGGCAAGTTCTTGAAATTGTTCCAATAAATAGACATTTGGGAAAAATTGTTTCAGGAAATCGTTAAATTCCTGACGATAATATTCCTTGAGATGAAACTCATTTTTATAGTCGACCAGTTCAGAATATATATGTTTATCCGGGGTGGAGATAACCAGGAAACCATCAGGGGACAGAACTCGCAGCACCTCATCCATAAATTTCTGATGCAAATCGCCGGGGATATGCTCAATGGTCTCAAAGGAAACAACCGCATCAAAACTACCCGCAGGAAATGGCAATGCGACCAACGAGCCTTGACAATATTCAAGATTTGGCGCTTTGTAATGGTTTTTAGCAAAGGCAACCGTTTCAGAGTCTATATCAGTCCCACAGGCCCTGGCTGCCCTCTCCGCTAATAATGCTGTGCCATACCCCGCACCTGAAGCCACGTCCAGCACCCTTTTTCCAGCCACGATATCTTGTACGGAAAGGTACCGTTGTAGATGCTCCAACTCAATTTCACTCTCAAGCCCGCAGTCGGGTATAAATCTTTCGCCAGTAAATTCCATAAAATGTCTTTGTATTACGCCCAATTACCAAAGTCCCAAGCCATACACAGTCAAATAACTGGCAGTACTTAAGATCATAAAAACTTGCAGGTACTTCAGTTTAAAGTTTTATGTTATAAAAGAGGGTGTTATACTCTCTAATCGAACACGCACCCTGCCCAAATAAAAAACTAACTTATCATAATAAGAACAGTGGGACTACCCAAAAAAATATTTGATTTTTTTTACCACTCCAAGCCCATATTTATGTGCTTGGAGGCGGCCGCCAAGCGTATAGACCGACGTCTTGCCCCTATTTTATCAAAAATTGACAACCTACAACAAAATTTTGCAGAACAATTAGAGCAAAACAACGACCTTTTAAGTAAATTATCTAATGAATTAGTAGCCGCTCATAATCACCTTGACGACCGCATTGTCCGTGCTATCCAGATCAGTCAGCTTTCTGACTGGCGCTTAAAGGTTCTGACTGAACGACAAGATGCCATTGCCAATATAAACTGTCTTGACAGTATGCTAGGCGATTTTGAGCAGGTAATGGCAATGATTTTCAGCCATGAGCCTAATTATATCCCCTCTTACAACCAGCTCATTCTCATCGATCTCATCCGTGTCTATATGTATGAAGGCGGCATCTGGCAGTTACGACAGGAGATAAACGATTTTCTGACCAAGAACACGTATAAAGAAATCGACCACCTGCCTGCCCCTGTAGCCAAAAACAAGCCCTTAAAAATTCTAGTGGTCAGTGGTTTATTCCCCGCCATTGAGCACGGAGGGGGGCTACGACTTTTCGATATCCTGCAAGGCCTGTCCGCAGAACATGAAATTGATCTTTACTCTGTCTATGATGAAGATATAGATCGGTACTCGTTAGCGTTATTGAAAAATCAGTTGCAAGACATTCATCTTATCGAAAGTGAACAAATTGTCGATTTGCCATCCACCCAAAAAGATATCGCTGCCTGGCTTCAAAAAATCGGCAAAAGCAAGCAATATTACGATATTATCCAACTAGAATACCCACATACTATTTACCTCACAAACTTCATGAGGCAATACGGCCAAAGAGTGGGCTTTACCTTCATGGAATGTTTGACAAAGAGTAATGTCATTAAAATCCAGGAGATGTTGACCAGCAACAAATTAGAGGAAATGTCAAAATTCGTGACCATTTTCTGGAAATATGCCGTGGCGGAAAAATTCGCTCTGGAAAACGCAGATTTTCTGATTGCGGTAACGCCTGAAGATGCGGACTTCCTGCAAAGGCTATACCCCAGAAGGCCCGGGATAATCCCCACCTGCATATCACAAATCGAGATAATCGATAAAGTAGAAAAAAGCTCGACACAACCGGAAAATGGCTGTGTCGCCTTCCTTGGTTATTTCGGTCATTACCCCAATATTGACAGTATGAAGTGGTATTTATCCCAAATACACCCATTAATAAAAAATAAAGTCCCCGGATACAAATTTCTCATCATCGGAGCTGGCGACACCTCGCCTTTGCAAGAACTGACAGCAAATGATGACAGCGTCGAATATACCGGCCGAGTTGACGATGTAATTCCATCCATCCAAAGAGCATCCGTCTGCATTCTCCCCCTCATCACAGGGGCTGGAATCAGGGGCAAATTAAATCAGTATTCTATTTGCGGAAGACCATCAGTATCCACGACCATTGGGAATATAGGACTTAACTACCAACACGAAACCTCCGTAATGATTGCTGACGAAGCGGCTGATTTTGCCAAAGCTGCCATTATGCTCTTAACCGATGCCAGCAGGAACAAGACTATGGCTGAAGAGGCCAGAACTTATGCCAAGGCTAATTTCACCTGGGACAAGCATCTGCAAGCCCTAACCGACATCTACCGCAGTACCCCACTCTCATAACACGCCTCAAAAATATAATGATCAAAGCAGATTTAATCAAAAAGCACATCAAACGCCAAATAATGTTACCCATCACCCAGCGGTTAGCATTAGATAAGAGCAAAGCATTTGCCACCTTTCTTAATTTTATACTGAACATTTTACCTTTCTCATGGGAAACCAAGGCAAGGTTAAAAGATGATTTTCTGCATACCAATGACAATATCAGCCCAGGCAAGGCCGAAGAGCCGCACAAGATACGCCAAATTCCGTCTGATGGGGAACCAGTTTCTTATCCCCCGGTACGTTTAATCGCTTTCTATCTTCCTCAGTTTCATGCAATAGCCGAGAACAATGAATGGTGGGGGGAGGGCTTTACAGAGTGGACAAACGTCAGGTCGGCATCTCCTCAATTCTCTGGGCATTGTCACCCTATTCAGCCTGGAGAGCTTGGATATTATTATCTTGACGATATTAAGGTGATGAAACGCCAGACAGAATTGGCAAAACTTCATGGTATTGAAGGATTCTGCTTTTATTTTTATTGGTTCGCCGGCAAAAGGCTTCTTGAAAAGCCAGTTCTGCAATATTTAGAGAATAAGGATATTGAACAGCCCTTCTGTTTATGTTGGGCTAATGAAAACTGGAGCCGTCGCTGGGATGGGTTGGATCGCGAAATTCTTATAGCTCAAGATCATTCTGCTGAAGACGACCTCGCCTTCATCAAATACGTCTCCAAATACATGCAAGACCCACGATATATTCGTATTGGTGATAAACCGTTGTTACTTGTATATCGTCCAAGTTTGTTACCTGCCCCAGAAGAAACAGTGCAGCGCTGGCGGCACTGGTGTGCAGCTAATGGAATCGGCGAAATCTACCTAGCCTACACACAATCATTTGAGACAGTTGATCCACGGCAGTATGGTTTTGATGCTGCCATTGAATTTCCACCCAATAATTCCAACCCGCCACTGATCACGGAGAATGTCCCTGGTCTCAGTAATGAATTTACAGGGCGCATATATGATTGGAGTGTTTTCCCGAAACGCAGTGAGCGCTATAAGCATCCTAAGTACACCCTTTTTAGAGGAGTCTGCCCATCCTGGGACAATACGGCCAGGCTCAAGAATAATAGCACTATTTTTCTGAATAATTCGCCAACTGGATACCAAACCTGGCTGAGCAATGCTATTTGGGATACCGTTATCCGCTTCAAGAAGAAAGATGAACGATTTGTTTTTGTAAATGCGTGGAATGAATGGGCAGAAGGGGCCTACCTGGAACCTGATCAAAAATTTGGTAGCGCCTATCTTGAGGCAACTCGTAAGGCTTTGTCCGATACAGCCAGAAAGATCATAGGCCGCCGCATTGTTTTAGTATCACATGATGCACACCCGCATGGTGCCCAATATCTCGTCCTGAACATGGCGAAAATGCTGAGTGAGAGTCTGGGCTTTTCTGTTGACCTCATTGTTCTAGGGGAAGGAGTGCTAATTGAGGAATATAAAAAATATGCGAAAGTGCATGAGTTGGCAGGGGCTGACATGCAAGGTGATAAAGTTAGCAGCCTTGTCTCGCAATTATTTAAACAGGGTGCAAAATCTGCGATTACCAATACAAGTGTAAGTGGATTAATTGTGCCGATACTTAAACAAGGTGGTTTTAGAGTTATTTCCCTCGTCCATGAGTTGCCTCAGCTAATAAAAAATTACGAGTTACAGGGGCATATTAAGGCGATTGCAGAATATGCCGACAAGGTAGTTTTTGCCGCAGCTCCGGTGCTGGCAGGTTTTGAATTGTTTGCCAAACTGCACAAAGAGAAAATTGTAATCCGACCACAAGGGCTTTACAAAAAAAATAAATTACAGTCTCCAGCAATGATTCAGGCGGCACGATTAAAGTTACGTAAAAGATTTTATCTTCCCAAAGAAGCAAAAATAGTTTTGGCGGTAGGATTTGCAGACTACAGAAAAGGAATCGATATCTTTGTTAAATCCGGTATAGAAATACTTCAGAAGGGTTATAAAGTATATTTTTTGTGGCTCGGTAATTTTGAGGTACAAATAGAACAAGATATAAGGCAATCTATAACAGAGTCAGGCTTTAATAAGTTTTTCATATTTCCTGGTTTAGATTATGATACCGACATTTTTTATGCGGGTGCAGATATATATGCCTTAACCTCCAGAGAAGATCCATTTCCATCAGTGGTTATGGAAGCATTAGACGTGCTGACACCCGTGGTCGCGTTCTCTGGCTCCGGCGGCTCCCCGGAGCTCCTGTCGAAGGGGGGTGGCGTGTTGGTTAACGAAATGACCAGCCAGGCGTTCTCGGCAGGCCTAATGGCACTAATTGATGATCCAGACAAAATAAAGGAATTAGGCCATAGCGGCAAAAAAATAGTTGAAGAAGAATTTTCTTTCCGAGACTATCTGTTTGATCTTTTAGATATGGTGGATTCAGGTCTATATCGCGTTTCTGTTGTGGTGCCTAATTACAATTATGAGCAATATATCGAGGAACGATTAAAATCCATCATAAACCAAACCTATCCAGTCTACGAAATTATTGTCTTAGACGACGCCTCAACGGATAACAGTATTAATAAAATAAGAGAAACCCTTGAGTCGCAACATATAGATTGCAGGATCATTATAAATAAAGAAAACTCCGGCTCGGTTTTTAAGCAGTGGAAAAAGGGCGTTGATAGTGCCAAAGGTACGCATGTTTGGGTTGCAGAAGCTGACGACTCCTGTAGTGATGAGTTTTTGGATGAAGTAATGCAAAGCTTTGATACGCCTAGGGTTGTCCTTAGTTATACGGAGAGTAAGCAGGTTGACCAAGATGGGCACATAATGGCGGATAATTATTTGGAATACGTTGCTGACATTGACGCACAGCACTGGCTGACCTCATTCATCAAAAACGGATCTGAAGAAGTAGCCCATGCGCTAAGCGTTAAAAATACTATACCGAATGTCAGTGGTGTGATATTTGAAAAGAGTTGCTTAAAATATGTTCTTGAAAAGCATATTGATCTGATTCAAACATATCGGGTCGCTGGTGACTGGCTGGTCTATGTGCTGATCTTAAAATGCGGGGAAATTTCCTTTTCCCCCTTATCGCTTAATTTTCACCGCCGCCACCAGCAAGGTGTTACTATCCGCAGTTTCAACGAGCAGCAACTTAATGAGATTAAACGGATGCAAGCTTTTATTGCGGATGAATTTGATGTGACTAAAGAAAAATCCGAAGTTGCGGGGAAATATATTGAAGCACTAAAGAGGCAATTTCACCTCGTAACTCAATAATTTGACCATAACACCAATAAAGTATAAGAAGTCTGTCTAAGCAATTAAGTCGAACAGACAACGACAGTTTTTAACATTGCGTGATATCACGAACCAATGCGATAAGGATTTTACACAAATGACTAAAGTAGATAAGATCATTAAATATTTGAGAAAAATGAAGCATATGGCAAAAAAATTATCCCCAGATATACCTTCACAATGCCAAGTTTCATTTGACAATGAGTTTTTTATGTTAAAAGAACTGAACGCAAAGACTGCGGCACTTCAGCTTTTAGCCCAAGATTATGACATTAAAACAATGCCACAGTGGGTAGGATTTACGACTACGAATGCGTGTAATTTGAAGTGCCCTCATTGCCAGACACATGGAACGGAAGAAATGCGCAAAATATATAATCTTCAAAGGTGGGACAACAACACATTGGAAAGAATCCCTAAAGAGTCCTTACCATATGCATACGCATTCTGCCTCACATTAAATGGTGAGCCGTTATGCACCCCAGGGATCAGAGAGAGACTCGACGAATGGAGTAAATATGGTGCAAAACTTCATTTAACAACAAACGGAACCCTTTTTTCAAAAAAAATGATGGCTACCGTACTACCTATTGTTGGGACAATTAGTATTTCAATTGATGGTGCTACAAAGATTACCTGTGAGGCAATTCGACTAGGCACTAGTTTCAAGAAACTTTCCAATAACATTCGATTGCTAACAAGAACATGTGAGCTTCTTCCTGAAATAAGTCCAGACATTAGACTGGCGTTTACCGTGATGGCAAGCAATGTGAGAGATATGCCAGAATTGGTTAAGCTAGCCCACGTTCTTAAAGTACCAGCCATTGATTTTTATCCTTTTGTGGCGTTATTTCCACATGTCCACGATGAAGACATGAAGCTACATAAACCCCTTTATAATTATTATGCAGAAAAGACTCAGGAAGAGGCAAAACGCTTAAATATAATTGTCAGTATGCCCAATATATTCCCTGGGATCGCCGGGAATGAAAATGCGTCAAATATAGGCGCTGAAATGATTATCAAACAACTGCCCCCTAATTATTATGCAACACTACCATCCCCAGAGTCATTTTTGAATCATCACGATATTGAGGAAAAGGCCACGGAGATTGCAGAAATAATTAAGAATGTGATTCTAAAGACGGATGATAACATAGTAGATGCTGATATCAGAGATATCTTCCTCCAAGATATTGAGCAATTCAATACTTTGCTTAAAAAACATAGGATATGGATAAAAAGATTAAGCGAACTATCGGAATGCACAAATTATTGTGAAGACCTTTTGAGCCTTTTGCAAAATGATCTCAGTTTGGTGTATGGACACACCATTAGTATC
>CAYTNB010000023.1:0-21924 GCA_964439085.1 uncultured Desulfobulbia bacterium
ACCATCAATATAGCTCTGGTTCAAGGCAATATTAACCAAGCGGATAAATGGCGGCCAGGCATAGAAGTGAAGACCATCGATATTTATCAACGCCTTATCAAAAAAGATAACAAGGCAGACCTGATTATCTGGCCAGAAACTGCCCTGCCCTTCTTTCCACTTCATAATCCCCTATTTAACAAGGTTATACAAGGGCTCAAAATTAATGGCCCCACCATTATAACCGGCGCCCCGCATTATGAAGAGGCAACGCCGGGCAGCAAACGCCAAATTTTCAACAGCGCCTTCGCCTTGACGGCGACCACCACGGGTCTCAACATCCAACGTTACGACAAAGAGCATTTGGTACCTTTTGGCGAATACGTCCCTCTGGGCAACATATTCGGCGGTTTGCCACTAGTGCAAAGTATGGGTAATTTTTCTCCAGGTTCTTCCCCAAAACTCATCAAATGTAACAAAGCCCGTTGCGGTATTTTGATTTGCTTTGAAAGCATTTTTCCCGAAAATGCCAGAAGATGGACCATCATGGGAGCTAATCTATTGCTAAATCTCACCAACGACGCATGGTACGGCCGGAGTAGCGCCCCATGGCAACAATTATCAATGGCTACCCTGCGAGCCGTGGAGAACCGACGCAGTCTGGCCAGGGCTGCCAACACCGGCATCAGCGTCTTTATTGACCCCTTGGGGCGGCAGCAAATCTCGCCGTTATTTCAGGAGTACACCTTCACACAGCAAATGCCGCTTATCCAGCAAAAAACGTTTTTCAGCCGTTACGGCCATTTCTTTGCCCCCTTATGTTTATTAATTGCCCTGTTAATGGGCTTGCGCCGCTGGCAAGAAAGGCATATATTAGAGCCTTATGGTTCCATAACATGTCAAGAAAGCAGAAGACTAATCATCGAATAAAGGATTCTCAATGTCAGCAGAATTACAGCAAGAATTAAGTAATCTCAAAAAAAAACTACTTTCACTACGGAGTCATCTTTGAATTAGACAAGAAAAAAGAGGATTTACTGATCCTGGAGAAGCAGACCCTCTCCCCCAATTTCTGGGAAGACGCCAAGCAGGCGGCCGCTATCCAGAAAAAGATGGGAATTTTACAAGACATCGTCGATGGTTGGGAAGGTACCTATTCTGCCTGGGAAGAGGCCCAGTTATTACTGGACATGGCACACGAAGAGCAAGACGAGGAGAGCGAAGCAGAGGCAGAAACGATGATTGCCGTCCTGAACAACACCATCGCCTCGCAGGAAATTGAATGCATGTTTGATGAAGAGCATGATGCCAACAACGCCACTCTGACTATTCATGCCGGAGCTGGTGGCACCGAGGCCCAGGACTGGACGGATATCCTCTTGCGCATGTATATGCGCTGGGCGGAAAGGAAAAAGTTTACCGTCGACACACTCGACTTGCTGCCAGGTGACGAGGCAGGCGTCAAGAGTGTGACTCTGATGATTAAGGGCCGGAACGTCTATGGTCATTTGCGCTCCGAAATGGGAATTCACCGTCTTGTACGGATATCTCCCTTTGATTCCAATAAACGCCGGCACACCTCCTTTGCTTCCGTGTTTATATTTCCTGAACTTAATGACGATATCGAGGTAGAAATTAATGATAAAGACCTGCGGATCGACACCTATCGAGCCAGTGGAGCCGGCGGCCAGCACATCAACAAGACCAGCTCCGCAATCCGCATAACTCACCTGCCCACCAATATTGTGGTGCAATGTCAAAATGAACGCTCCCAACACCGTAATAAAGACACGGCCATGAAGATGTTAAAATCCCGCCTCTATGAGCACGAGAAAAGACTGCAAGAGTGCGAACATCAGGAGTTGGCAGGTGACAAGATGGAGATTGCCTGGGGCAGCCAAATCCGCTCGTATGTCATGCAGCCCTACCGCATGATAAAAGATCACCGCACTAATTACGAAGTTGGTAATGTCGATAGCGTTATGGATGGCAATCTTGATCCATTTATCAAGGCTTATCTACTTATGAAGCACTAGTGAAGAGTGAAGGAAGAGGCGTAAAGAGTTGGCAGGGCAGCGGAGTTAGCGACTGCGCAAAATGCGGAGCGTGCTCTTCTGTATGTCCGGTGTACCAAGCCACGGGGCGGGAATCCCTTACGGCCCGTGGCCGTTTGCATCTCCTCAGTAAACTTACCAGGCCATTATCCAGCCAGGCGTTTGAAGAAATATTCTCTAAATGTTTGCTATGCGGGGCTTGTGCCGCCTCTTGTCCACGAGGCATCGATATTACGGCCATAACTATCAAGGCCCGAAGAGACATAACAGCGCCCCATGGGATTGCACCCTTGAAAAAATGGTTCACCCAGCAAGTCCTTGCCCATCCCACATTTCTAAGCCTGGCCGGACGAGCCTTGGGCCAAATTGACAAGGCCACCGCCTTACTACCAGAATATAGCGGCTTACGCCTCCGTTTTACTAAAATACCAAATTTGGAACCTGAACGAGGGTTCATCGCCAACCAAAACGAGTTATCCAGCCCGCCCCAAGTCCTGTATTTTACCGGTTGCCTTGCCAATCATCTATCTCCGGCAATCGCACGGTCTGCCAGCGAACTTATAAAGCGCATGTGCGGTAAGAATATTTTTGCCCCACCTGGTCAGGGTTGCTGCGGCATGGCGGCGCTCTCCACCGGTAACCTGGAACAATCCATAAAACTGGCCCAACAAAACATTACGGCCTGTAGCCCACCTGAATGGCAGGATCTCCCTGTCTTTACATCATGCGCCTCTTGCTTTGCACAATTAAAAGATTATCCCCGTCTTTTAGCTAATGACAAAAAATGGGCTGAACGGGCAGAGAAGTTTGCCAGACGAGTGCAGGAATTCTCCAGCTATCTGCTGGCGCACTCACAAAACGGCTTGCCTACTTTCCCGCCTGCAAAGAAGAGCAGGAAAGTGGTTTACCATGACCCCTGCCACCTCCGATTTGGGGCAGGGTGTGATACAGGAAAAGCTACTCCAAGCCCCGCCCGCCAACTCATAAATTTAATTCCAGACCTGGAACTAACCGAACTTCCCCACGGCCCGCAATGCTGCGGCCAGGGTGGCACCTTCCATATCGACTACCCGGAACTTTCCAACGAAATAGGTCAGAAGCTCTGGCAAGACTTTGCTAAAGTTAATAGCAGTCTGCTCACCACCACCTGCACGGGCTGTCTATTGCAATGGCAACAGGGTTTAAAAACAGCCGGGATTAAAGCCAGAGTTATCCACTTTTCATTGTTAATGGACTCTAGCTTAGACCATTTCTAATCTTGACAAAAGTCAGACAACGTTTATTTATATGGCAAGCGACTTGCTTAATTTTTTTGTAACTTGCCAGGCCGGATCCAAACTGCCACAAATTTCGTAGTGTAATTGCTCAGAAGTGCCACCGGTTCGGCATCTTCGTTCACCTGCCTTTTTCTTGAGACTTCGAAGCACACCATTCGCATTCGAGAGGAACCGAAATGGGGTATTCCTGAACAGTTACAATTTTTAATTCAACGGAGGAGCAGCAATGCGTAAACCAATTATCGCCATAATCATGGCTGTTATGACCCTGATGTGGGCCATTCCCAACAGCCAAGCCAAAGTCTATCGAACTATCAATAAGACTTACCAAACCTCTACCACCCCCCTGGATGTTACTACCTCAGAAGACGGCCACCACACCTTTGTTTTAACCAAGGGCAAGGTGTTGATCTACGGCCCAAGCAGTCTTGAAGATGAGATCGCCGTTGCTCCGGGCTTCGACCGGATTTCAGCCGCAATTAATGGAGACAAGATTTTTCTGATCAGCAGCACCGAGAATAAGGTGCAGGAGCTTCTCCTGGATTTCGTGAAGCATGTAGACATTTCCGGCAATCCTTTTCTCGGCCCGGAAAATGCTAAGGTTACGATTGTCGCTTTTAGCGACTTTCAATGACCGCATTGCGCTAAACTAGGAGCGCTATTCGAGCAGGTGCTCGAACAAAATCCAGAAAATGTTAAAATTGTTTTCAAGAATTTCCCCTTGAACATGCACCGTTTCTCCGCCACCGCCGCTCTTGCCGCCGCAGCCGCTCAAAAGCAGGGAAAGTTTTGGCAATATCACGACCTTGTATTTGAGAATTACCGGGATTTATCACTGGAGAAATTTACCGATTTTGCCAAACAATTAAATCTCAACGTACCCCAGTTCCAAAAGGATATGGCGGGCGAGGAAACCAAGAACCAGGTTACCCGTGATTTCCAGGAAGGTAGAAAACTAAAAGTTACCGGGACTCCCACCATCTTCATAAATGGGCGCCTCTTACGCAAACGCAGCCTGGATAACATCCAAAAAATTATTAACGAAGAGTTGAAATAGCTTTTATACGCAACTGCCACAGGTAAGCAAGCTTCCCTTGGCTAAAAAAAAGCAGTTCGCCCGCAGGGCGTTATGTCCTTTTATAAATCATGGCAACTCTGTTAAGATCTGAATATACCGGCTGCCAGGATGTCAGCCTGCCTCGATTGGAGAAAACCGCTGCCGCCCTGAAGCGGTTTTGCGGTCAGGTAGACAGTGAGTTAAGCATTCTGCTGACTTCTGATGCTGGCATACAGGCCCTAAACTCCCAATACCGCCAGAAGGACAAACCGACCAATGTTTTGTCCTTTCCCTTACAGGAAGGAAAACCAGCCAATGGAGTTATGTTGGGTGATGTTGTCATTTCTGTAGATACGGCTGCAAGGGAAGCTAAAGAACGTGGACGACCGTTACGCTGCCATATCAATCGATTATTGATTCATGGCTTGCTGCATCTCATGGGCATGGATCATGAGCGCTCTGGTGAGGAAGCCACGGTGATGTCGGACAAAGAACAGGAATTATTACAAAATCTTCAACTCCACGAAAGGAAAAACAATATGCCAATTTTAGCTATAAATGTCGATCATGTAGCCACCCTGCGTCAAGCAAGAGGTATTGATGAACCTGATCCAGTCTTAGCCGCCGGTATATGCGAGCTGGCCGGGGCCGGCGGCATTGTCGCTCACCTGCGGGAAGACCGCCGTCACATGCAGGATCGTGACATCAGGTTGTTGCGGCAGACGATTAAAACCAAATTAAATCTAGAGATGGGAGCGGCAGAGGAGATTATCAATATCGCCCTGGATATCCACCCTGATATGGTAACTCTGGTTCCAGAAAAGAGACAGGAACTCACCACTGAGGGCGGTCTGGATGTCACTAGCCAAATAGACAAATTGGGGCGGGTAATTGAGCGGATGAGCAACGAGAAAATTCCGGTAAGCCTGTTCATTGATCCAGACCCAAAACAGATCACGGCGGCGCTCACGGTAAAGGCGACATTTGTTGAGATCCACACAGGCCGTTATTGCGACGCAAAGGACGCAGAGGAAAGGAACCGGGAATTTGATTTAATAGCTGCGGCAGCCGAACAGGCATACAGCCAGGGGCTACGGGTAAACGCAGGACATGGCTTAAATTATCAGACGACCCAACGGGTGGCAGATTTGGATACAATTGAGGAACTTAGCATTGGCCACGCCGTCATGGCAAGAGCCATTATGGTCGGCATGGATCAGGCCGTCCGGGAAATGTTGAAATTAGTAACTGGAAAATAACTCATCGGGATGCCCCTTAGCGGAGAAAATCAAGGCGGGAAGGATACGCATATTTTTTTACTCTATTTTATTTTCTTCTGAAGTCATAGACCGGCAATGTATCGACCTTTTTTCTTTATCGAAATGAATTACCACGCTGGTTTCGGATGATGTCAGCATTCTTGATATTCCAGCAATAGTTATGGTAACCCCGGGATACACAATACCTTTAACATAGACAGCCTCACTGGCAGACTGCTCCATTTCCAAATCTAATTCCTGTTCACGCTCCGTAATATTATTGACCTTTTCCATCACCTCGGGCAGCATGTCATTATATTCCTTCAGCAGAGCGACCTTTTCCGGCAACAAATTTCCGTTATCATCACGCTGCATTTTTTTCAAAGCCGTGGTTGCCTTTAGGATCTCAGACATCTTTTCGGGCCATATTTCCTTTTCCTGTTGCAGTTCTTCCACCTTTTCGGCCAAGGCTGGATTAATCCCGACACTGATATGCGTAGAGACCTCAGCATCTGAGCCCAACTCACGCACATAGGCAGAGCCGCCCATGATAAATTCGCCACCGATCAAAGTCCCCTTGCCACTGAGTACTTTCAAATTACCACCTATCCTGGCATGCCCTTGAACGATGGCATCGGTTATCGTAAAATTCCCTTTCGCCTCAATCATACCAACATTTTCAATAAAATCTACCGTGGCATTTCCCCAACACTTAAGAACCACCCCATTACCAACTACTCCGCCTTTAATTTCCAAATTACCACCGGCGGTGATCCTAGCCGAATCCTGTACACCTTTGGCAATAAATACATCCCCCTTGCACTTCACTTTAAACCCAGGCAAAACCGAGCCATTTATGGATAATGTTTTACCGACAAAAGCAATATTACCGGTAGTTAAATCTACATCAGAAGGCAGAATATGCTCTGCCACCACCGAGGCCTTACCATCGGCTAGCATATATTTACCCTCAATTTCGGAAACAGCCTGCATGCCGTCCTCTGAAAGCACCACTCCAGGCCCGACCTTTATCTTCAGATCTTTGCCAGGCCTGGCTTTTATCGACTGGCCCATGACATTTGTACCGGGCGTACCCTCCGTAAGAGAAATTTTCTCCAGCAGAAGCTTATTTGCCGGAACATTGACTATGGTGCCAAGTTCTCTGAAGTTAATCTCCTTTTTCTGGGGAGTTTTAAATTTGGGCGACCTAACAACTGCGGGTCTTACATAATACTTAATCTTGGCATTTTCTCCATGTTCAGGTTCCTTTCCTTTGGCAACACAAAGCATAGGCCCCTTTACCATCGGAGTTGCCAAAACTCCATACACGACACCAGCCTCCCGTACCTCATTTACGAGAGCCGGAATATCCAACTCAGCAACATCCAGAGGCAATTTGTCCTTAGAAACAATAATAGCCTCCAAGCCATCTTTAGAGACCCTTAACAACAAATTTTCTCCGACATCTGCGCCCTGTTTAACTAACTGACTTAATTCCATAGCTACCATTTCTCTTGTTGATGGTTAAAAGAAAGTCCCTACCACTCTATCGGAACAAAGAAACAAATGCCCCATTATTATAATGGTACTTATACCCCTCGTGGGGTGTTCTTTTAATACACACTTAAAATAAGTCTTATAATTCCTTTTCTAATCTTTTGATATTATTGGTATTCCCCAGGACAATTATGGTATCTCCCGGCCCGATAGTAGCTAAATAACTGGGGTTAAAGATCATATCGCCATTGGATTTACGTTTTATCGCTACCACGATAACATCATAATTTTTTCGTAATCCAGAATCCGCCAGCGAACGGTTTATAAATGATGCCGATGCCGGAATCACAATTTCCTCTAGCAACAGGCCCAGCTTATTGGCCCGTACCGTTAAATCAATAAAGGCATCAACATTGGGCCTTAAAATCATATTTGCCATCTGCCGCGCCCCAATATCATAGGGAGAAATAACTTTATCCGCTCCCGCCCGCCGGAGTTTTGTCTCAGCCCCCTTACGACCACTGGCCCTACTCAGAATAAGCAGCTTGGGATTTAATTCTTTTGCAGACAAGGTAATGTAAACATTATCGGCATCGGAGGAAACAACAGACACGAGGCCCTGTGCCCTCTGCACACCAGCCTTAACAAGATTTTCATCGTCGGCGGCCTCTCCCTCTACGAACATAAATTTTTCCTTAACAACTTTATCAATCTCTTCAGGATCATTGTCAATAATCACGAAGTTATGACCAGCTTCTCTAAAACTTTCGCAGATAACCTTACCAATCCTGCCATAGCCACAAACGATATAGTGATCCTTAACCTTCGCCATTTTCTTGTCCATATTGATTCTCCCCAAGGACTTACGTAAACCACCCTCGACAATGATCTCAGTAAACTTCCCAAAGATATAAAAAACAAAGCTTACCCCGACAAAGATCAAGATAATAGTAAAGACCTTACCCGCCGGGCTTAAGGGTACCACCTCTTGAAACCCCACAGTGGTTATGGTAATAACTGTCATATAGAGGGCGTCCAAAAACGAAGCATTCTCAATTATCATATAGCCCAAAAGACCAAAGATGATAACAGAGAGACAAGCAGCCAGCCCCTGGAATATTTTACTCATCCAACAATCCTTTTTAGTTTCCCCGTAATTCTACCGATAAACATACTAGTACCTCGTAAACCTGAAGTGTCGCAAGATTACGAAGTGATTTGGCGTGCCAACAAGGCGCGACTGGCGGCGCATAGCAGCACTATGTAACAGAAGCGTAACGCCGTTGGTGCATTAAATGACAAGTAAGATGCGACACTTTAAGGTTTATGAGGCACCAGGAGTCTGCCCGAGAATAGAGAGCCTCCTAGATCAACAATCGCACTTGATCAGACAAGTGAGTCTTATGCGACTCCCGGTAAGCGAACAAAGTGAGACTCCGATAATACCGCTATACAGGAGGTAAACCATGACCTGTCGTGAAGCACTAAAGATACTGATGTTAAGCCCATTTTACTTCAAACTAAACCTCCAGGATCGTAAAACCCTGCTCAAGGAATTTTTAAGTATCGATAAAAAAATTCAGCGTTATACCGTCTAAATTCATTACAATGCAGGCTCCTCCTGATTATTGTCGAATGATATTTTATTGGCAATTCTTAAAGTATGGTTTATAGTTTTTAGTGTTTTTTACAACTAACACCCCACAAAGGGGTATAAGTGCCTTAACCGTAGAATGTAACATCTTTATTTCAAAATACATTTTTCGTTCGTGTCTTTTCTATGACACATCAGCACTAAGGCAACTAAATGCAGTCCAAACCAAATCAGGAGGAAATACATGAACATCTTAGTTTTTGGCCCTAATGGCAGCGGTAAAGGTACCCAAGGGGCAATTATTCAGAAAAAATACAATTTTTCTCATATAGAATCAGGAGCCATCTTCCGGAAAAATATCGGCGAAGGCACCAAGCTGGGCATGAAAGCCAAGTCATATATCGACAAAGGGGATTTGGTTCCCGACGATATCACCATCCCCATGATTCTTAACCGCTTACAAGAAAGCGATTGCGCCAGGGGTTGGATACTGGATGGTTTTCCACGTAATAAAGTCCAGGCAGAGACACTAGCCAAGGCCTTAAAAGACGAAAACATGAACTTGGACTACGTCATTGAAATCGTCCTTGATCGTGAGATTGCCAAACTTCGAATCACTGGTCGCAGACTCTGCGTTAACGACAATAACCACCCCAACCACATCGCCTTTGATGCTATTAAGCCAGCAGAGAAAGATGGCAAAATGGTCTGCCGGGTATGTGGCGGCGACCTTAAAACTCGTCCTGATGATCAGGATGATACGGCAATCAACAAACGTCACGATATCTACTATGATGATAACACTGGCACCATGGCAGCCGTAAATTTTTTCAAAAACGGTTACCAGGTTATCTCCGTTGACGGTAAATCCTCTATTGAAGAGGTAAGTAATGCAATCATGAAGGAACTCGCCTAGGAACAAGTCCTAAGCACCTGCAATTAACCATATAATCACACGAAATGTCCAATATTCGCAATATTTCGTGTGATTTTTGTGATATGCCTCTAGGAGGTTGTGCTATTTCCCGAAAATGATCTAAAAACTGGTCTCAATTCTCCAACTTTTCGCTACGGCTTCTATTTTCAGACAGCCTCCTAGTTTCCTCTAATTTCCTCGTAATATTTCTGAATATACTGCTTTGAGAATTTTTCAATTTTATTGATATTACTGGCATGCCCCACAAACAGATCACCCAACTTTGCTTTAGCCAACAGCTTTTCCACCTTGCCACCAACCCTTTCCCAAACATGTTGTCGATATACCGTATCGAGGGCAACCAGCCCCGCGGGTTTAAGCTGACAGCGCCTAAAATATCTGGGCAATTGCCACTTCAGGAACCACAGAGTCCCCAGACATGTGACAAGAGTAAAGCTAGCCAGAGGTATAACGAACTGCGGCAGCTCCACTATTCCGGACATTAGAGAAACCAGAAAGGTATGATCCGGGAAACCGTAAAGCTCTTTGGTAATCAAATCCAAAAACAGAAAGCAAAGTCCGCCGGCAAACATAGTTTTTTTAAGGGATTGTGATAGTATTTTTTTACCGCCCTGGGCAAAACTCCACATAGCCTCAGCAATCATATGAAGTTCCTGGGTCTGCTTATCCACATTCTGTAGAACGTGACTTATTCTAAGCCCCGGCGCCTTCATAATTTTTTCCTTAAGCTGGTCCCTTTCCTCGGCCCAAATGGCCAAGTCATCCGAAGCCATCCCCACGGAAGGCGCATAGGTCAGGTAGATACGTGGAATATCCTTACGGCCAGTCATTTGTGATAAATTCCAGCATAACGTCCCATAAGAACGCACCAGATCAGCCAAGTTGTCGCATTCATCAATGCGGCTCATTACGAAGACAATCCGGTCTTCACCCGTAGCCTCAGGCAGAGTATTACGTATGGTGTCGTAGGTTTCCTGTATCGTGCCCGCCTTATGGGGATCAAACATGAGGATGATAAGATCAGCCAATTTGGCAAATTCCTTCACGGTAGCAGTGTAATCATACCCACGATCCTTTTCGGACACCGAATCAAGCATACCAGGACTGTCAATCAAGGCGAGATTAGTGAAGGCTTCGGAGTTAACAGTTTTCATCCTAAAGTGGGAAATGAATTGCTCACCGAAGGTCTTGAATTCAGTAAAAGGTAACCGCTCATCATTTACCAGATCAGCGCCCGGCACCTCAGCCTCGCTGTTACCTTCACTGGGCGCTGTAAGAACAGTGAATGAATCGTCGGTGGGAGCCTGCCCGGTTCGCTGAACTTCCCGACCCAACAGTTCATTAATAAAGGTTGATTTACCGGAAGAGTAATTACCCAGAATCAACACCAACGGTTTCCACTTAAGCATCGAGCGCAAATCAGCTGAATCAGCATTATAACGCCCTAGCAGGGGTGATAATTTCGCCTTTACCTTATTTTGAATCGTTGTCTGTAGTTTTTTTTCATTCATAGTATTTCGCACTGGATAAATTAGCATAGGATAAATGTCACATTCTTAACCATTCCAAGATTAATCCTATCATGACGGCCACTGTTTAAAAAGTTTTTTTTCAATAAT
The DNA here is from genome assembly GCA_964439085.1 of uncultured Desulfobulbia bacterium. Lineage (GTDB taxonomy): Bacteria > Desulfobacterota > Desulfobulbia > Desulfobulbales > VMSU01 > JAADIV01. The sequence continues at coordinate 11,274 of CAYTNB010000023.1, forward strand.
GTTGCTATTTTACAATAAAATTATAAATAAAACTTGAAATAGGCACAAACTTTGCGATACAATTTTTCCAGCTATAAAAAAAACAGATTAATCAGCAGATAAATTGCCTGCATTTTATTGGGACAACCCATGTCATCATTTATACTGACTCGTGAAAAGGTCGATACAGTGCGTTCTTTAATCGACAAAAACCTTATTAGGGCGGGGGTCAGTAAGGTCATGGTTATTGATGATGCTGGCAATATTCTCACAGAATGCGGTGAGAACTCTAATATTGTAGATACAACTTCCCTAGCGGCCCTGGCTGCTGCTAATTTTGGTGCCACTTCCCAAATCGCCAAACTTATCGGTGAGGATGACTTTTCACTGCTTTTCCATCAAGGGAAAAAACTCAGCGTCCATTTTATCAGAATCGGCAAGGAACTGATCATGATGTCAGTCTTTAAAGATGACTTATCCCTTGGTTTAATCCGCTGTCGAATCACTGAACTGATTGACCCAATTAAAAACATACTGGAAGAATGACCCATGGCCTTAATTGATCTTGGCAAAAAAGAAATCCAATGCAAAATAGTCTATTATGGTGCTGGCCGTTGTGGCAAGACAACCAACCTTATATACATCCATCACGCCATGAGTCCGAAGGATCGCGGCAATATGCTGACCATCGACACCAAAGGTGACCGGACTCTGTTCTTCGACCTTCTCCCCTTAAATCTTGGTTCTGTAAGTGGATTTGACATCCGTATTCAGCTTTACACTGTACCTGGCCAAATCATGTATGAAGCCACCCGTAAACTTGTTTTAAAAGGAGTCGACGGCCTTGTTTTTGTCGCAGATCCTCTAAAAGTACGGCAAGAACGCAACAAAGAAAGCCTGGCAGGACTGAGCGAAAATTTACTGGAACATGGAATCAAAATTGAAGACATACCGTTGGTAATACAATACAACAAAAGAGACCTTGTCGAGACATCAGTACCAACCCTCACAGTGGATGAGTTGTCAGCCGATCTCAACACGCCCCTGCATAAAGAAGAATTTGAGGCAATAGCCACTAATGGCACGGGGGTCTTTGAAACCCTGCGTGAAATAAGTAAGCAAACAGTCAAACAAGTGGCGCTTAAGCACCGCTTGCTTGGCTAGAAGGCTGTCCTAGCCAAGATCATCGTATTAAAAGCACTCAAAAAACCTTCAGAAAACTAAACGAGAACAGGCTATGCCAAACTTAGGCAAAACAGCAGCACAACAACAATCGTATGCAAAAGAAAGCGATTTCAACGACAAGATTGATGAGGCTATTGACGATTTATTTAAGCCACAAAGAACCGTTGAAATTGACCCGGTCACGAGTGAAGTAAAGGATACTATTGAAAAAATTTCACCAGTGCCTGATAAATACACAACGACTTCCGGCAACACACCTAAGCCCAAAAATAAAAAAGTAAATTCCGATATCCCGGATCAGCCCAAACCTCCGGATATCGCTACAGCGGTACGACCGCAATCGTATGCGAAGGAAAATCCCAAGCCATCTCAGCTTAATGACTTGTTAAATGAACTGGAGCAGAGTTTTCTCACCCTTGACTGGGAAGTTACCGAAAGGGGAGTAGCCGATTTTCGGAATTCACTCGCCAGGATAAAGAACATGATCAACCCCCGGCATATTAATGTACTCTCTGTAATCTCCCTGTTGGACAGCGTCGGAGAAGAAATGTCCAGCACCCCCGAAAAAGTACCGCCTTCAGCTGCCAAAACATTGCAAAAAGGCGTAGTACTGTTAAAGAATTTTGCCACCAATAAAGGGGCAGACTCGGCTGCCGCCGTTATCAACGATTTGCAGGAACTAACCACAGCTATTTCCCATCCCAGCATTAACCAGGCACCGGAAGAAGAACCTGCTTTTGGGGATGATCTAATGAGAGCTGATCTGCCCGAGGTAAGAATCCCCCTTGAATTAACAAATTTGATCAATCTGCACTTAACAATTATCTCCCAGTGCATAAATCGTATTCTGCCCCTGGAGAAACTATTCAGCCAAAATAATTTATATGATAAATTCCTTAACGACCACCGCAATGTCAGACAAACATTGGAAGAAGAAAAAGAGCGCCTGGCGACAGCCCTAAATTCCAGTTATAACGCCCCCCCTTCCGGACCTGACAGTCTATCACTACCCAAAGGATTAGCCGCCGCTATTAAGTCCCATATCACTATCCTCCGAGAATGTCAGGAAACAATTCTGCCCATCGAAAAACTGGCGCAAAAAAAGGGAGCCAATAAACTATATAAGGTAGAAAAAGAAATTCGTCAGCAACTGGAACGACAAATAACTCCCCTGATCAAGGCTTTAACCGGAAAATACCACAATACCAGCACCTCAAACGCCTCTTATGATTTTACGGAGTTATTCAAAACCTTTAAAGACCATATTGACGGTCTGACAAAATGCGTAAAACAAGTTATCCCTCTGGAAAATCTTTTCGGTAAAACCAAGGGATACGAAAAATTACACGCCGCCCAAAAGAGGATACGGGTGCAATTGGAGATTCAAGGAAAACAACTCAGCGCCGCCCTTGAGTCAGCGACCAGTGTTCCGGCAGCCAGGGGTGCCGCCGACATACGAGGAGAAGTCTGCCCCTGGAGTAAGTTACTTATCGTCAGTTGGAACGACCAGGAGGTGGCCCTGCTGCCCGACGAGTTGGCCTTCGAGGATGTTTCCGGCCGGGCAAAAAAAAGATTACGCCCACAACAAAACATGACTCTGACTATCAAAAAATTAAAGACCTGGCCTTGGTCAAAATTAGGGCCAATGTTTAGTGGTGAGCTAAGCACCCTGCCAAAATCAGAGCTTAACAATATGTTACTTCCCAGGTTGATGCCCCTGCTGCCCGTTACTGCCAAGGATGCTGCGCCCCCCAAGCAAGAAACACTGATTTTTCTCTACAAAAATGGCCGAGGCGGTTCCGCAATCCTGGACAGCCCCAGCCATGAAATAACCGTTGAGAAGGAATGGCAATGGCATCCGTTAGAGAGTCCAGATGGTTTTATGCTTATCGGTTTTCTCGTAAAAGGCGAAGAACGCCTACCGGTACTTTCCGTAGCCTGAGTTACTAACCAAACACTAAATAAGCAATGAGCGAATCAGATATTCAGCAAAAAATAGCCGAGGTAGAGCTATATTGTTCTCAAGGCTTGCAGCAGGAAGCAGAACTACTCTGCCAGCGCCTGTTGGAACAGGCCAAAACCCCCGAAGATCATGATATTATTGAAAAATTATCTTCATCATTAATTAGCAGTGCTCAGAATGTGGACACCTTCGAGCAGCATTCGCCTCAAAACCCGCAGGAACAATTTACCTCCTGCCAGGGCTTATTGGATGCCGGTTTTTTTGAAGAGGCCATGGAACAACTTGAGATTCTCGCCCAAACAGGCTATGAGCCAGCCTTGATCCAGGCAAAACTGGGGGAATGCTGCCTGCAGCAGAACAACCCCTTTGGTGCCCAGGAACATTTTGAACAGGCCCTGGGGACTGACAATCTTGACCAGGAAAACAAGCTGGACATTTTAGACCGCTTGGCGCTAGTCTACGAAAATACGGGTTCAATTCCGGCTGCGATTAGGACCGTAGAGCAAATAACCGCCATTGACAATACCTTCCGCAATGCTTCTAAACGCTTGCTTTCTCTCACACAATCGACTCAGAAAGCTGGTCGATTTTACGCCCTGATCAAGGACGGTCTTCTGAACATGGATGACCTTGAAAAGGCAAAAGAATTGGCCAAACAAAAAAACAAACTAATTGAAGATGTCCTGATTGATGATTTCGATCTCGAAAAAGCCGCCATTGGCAAAAGCTTAAGTTCCTTCTATGATTGCCCGTTTATCGAATTTGATGAACAAGATGCCGGAGCCGCCCCAGAGTGCATAAAATCAGTCAAAGAGCATTTCTTCCGGGCCAATTGTTTTGTGCCAATTGCCGAAGGCAACGGCCAAATATCCGTGGCCGTGGACAATCCCCACGATCTGGTTAAAAACGATAATATAGAGGCCGCTCTTAAATGTGGTTCAATTAAATTTAACGTTGCCCTGAAGGATGACATCAATAAATTTATCGATTATTTTTTCGGTAAATACAGCTTTTCTGATTCAGAGGAGGAAGAAGGAGAAGGGGTATTTGAACAGCTTGAACTGGTATGTGACGAGGAGGAAGAGCCTGAAGAGGTGATGCAACAGGCCGATGGGGTTGTAGTGCAAATGGCCAATAAAATTATTGAAGATGGCATCATCGCCAAGGCCTCGGATATTCATATAGAATCACAACTGGGAACGAAAGGAATCCAGGTTAGATTCAGGATTGACGGTGAATGCAGCCACTATAGGAATATCCCCTTTAACTATAAGCGTTCCCTGGTTTCACGCCTTAAAATCATTGCCAAGATGGACATTTCAGAGCGGCGTCTACCTCAGGATGGCAAAATAAAATTCAAGACCCGATCAGGCCGTAAGATTGAATTACGAGCCGCCACCCTGCCCACCACCGGCGGCAATGAAGATATTGTTCTCCGTATCCTGGCCAGCAGCAATGCCATGCCCCTTGATAAAGCAGGTATTTTAGAGCATAACCTTACCAGGTTTAAGGAACTTATTGAGATGCCCTACGGCCTGATCGCAGTTGTCGGCCCAACAGGTTCTGGTAAGACCACCACTCTGCACGCCGCCCTGCGCTATATAAATCGACCAGAGAAAAAAATATGGACGGTAGAAGACCCGGTGGAAATTGTGCAGGATGGCCTGCGCCAGGTTCAGGTACAAAACAAAATAGACTTGACCTTTGCCAGAGTATTGAAGGCTTTTCTAAGAGCCGATCCGGATATAATAATGGTTGGTGAAACCAGGGACAAGGAAACAGCCAATACGGTTATTGAGGCATCCCTGACCGGTCACCTGGTGTTTACCACCCTGCATACCAACTCGGCTCCCGAGACCATAACCAGACTTACAGGAATTGGCATTGACCCATTCACCTTTGCCGATGCCTTGCTAGGTGTACTGGCCCAAAGACTGGTAAAACGCCTATGCCCAAAATGTAAAACCTCCTATTCCCCCGATAAGCAGGAGCAGCAGGCTATTTTAGAGGCCTACGGCGACCACCCGTTAGCTCCTTTGACCCCCGAGGATATAGTCAACGCCAATATGTTTACCACTGGCAGTTGTTCGGCCTGTAAAAAATCAGGCTTTAGCGGTCGACTGGGAATTCATGAATTGCTGGCCAGCAACGATGAAATAAAAGATTTCATTTCTCGTGGTAAATCCGTCGCTGAGATACGAGAAGCCGCCATGAAAAATGGGATGAGAACCTTGTTGCAGGATGCCGTTCTCAAAGCCATGCAAGGCGACACTAGCTTTAATCACGCCAGAGCAGCCTGCATTAAGTAAATGTCCGGACAGCTAGCTCCCCCTCTGAGTATTTACTGCTTGATGAGCGGTATGACTTGATCATATGCGTTTGTTTTTTTAACATGCGCATTTGTTATCCAACTTCAATAAACCCAATGACAAATAGTAAAGAAAACAGACAACACGACCGTTTATTTTTCTCACCGGCCGACAAGGTAGTAGCACAACTGGAGATTTCAGGACAGGAACTCACTGAGGCCATGGTTCTGGATATCAGCGAGTCAGGTATCGGTTTATCGGTAAAAAGAGACGAAGAGGGTATATTTGATCCCGGCGATCGGTTTATCATGGCTGAGCTACAGGGCCTGGCCTCTATTCATTTTGACTTTGCCATCGAAGTAGAGGTTCGGTGGCTGTTGGATCATGAATTTTTAGGGAGAGTGGCCTTTGGCTGCCTATTCATGAATATACCGAAGATAATTCAGACTGAACTCCGACATTTTGTGGCAGAGCGGAATGACTTAATAATCCGCCAGGGTTGTAAATAATGACAACAGTCCTTCTAATCGATGAGCAGGAATCCATGCGGCAGGATCTTAGCAACATGCTGTCTGAAATAACGCCGCTCAATATCCTGCTAGCAAATTCTGCTGATCTTGAGGACAGTAACTCTTTAGGCCCAATTGACTTGGCAGTGGTCAATACGGCAAAGGGCATGACCAACAATCTACCCATTTTACATTATTTGGACGATCATCAGATATCAACCATCGCTTACGGCACAATAAACACAAGAGATGCGGCCCTGCTGGACAGCTTTACCGTATTTCACCACATAAACGAGCCATTCGAACTTTCGTCCCTGAGCCTGGGAATTAAAAAGGCCTTGCAGCATCCCGAAGAAGCCCATATCTCCGGCGTCTCACTGCCCTCTTTTTTGCAGCTAATTGAGTTGGATCGCAAGACTTGTATTCTACGAATAAAATCAGATAACCGACGTGGTGTCCTGTATTTTATAGATGGTGAAATATCTAATGCCTGCACTGAAGATAAGAGTGGCGAAGAGGCGGCTCTGGAGATTATCGACTGGTACCCAGCCACCATTGACTTACATGCCTCCTGCCGTAAACAGAATAAAGAGATCGATTCGCCGCTGGGTTTTTTACTCATAGAGTCCTCCCGGCGGCATGATGAGGATGAAAGGCAGGTAGAGACTGCGCCAGAGATCCCCACCCATCTTGAAAAAATTTGCCAGCGGCTTGACACTGCGATCTCAGAACTTGCGCCGGAAAGTAGTATGCTAATAGCCCGACCGGACGGTACAATAATTATTGAACGACACAAAAATCAGCAAATAAACAAACTTACTATTCAAACAGCCACCCACGTCAGCAACCTGAATGCATTTCTTAATTACAGCAGCCCCCAATATATCCTTCTCCACCACCACAAAGATAAGAAGCTGCTTATTCTGCCCAGCCTGGAAATAATTATTGGCCTGGAAATTGCCGTTGAGACCCCCGCCCAGATAGTTGCGGCAAGCTTGACACCGTTATTACAAAAAAGTAAGAGTTCACCAGCGCCTTACGGCACGGAGGCAACATAAATATTAGTGCCCCTGGCGAACTGTTACACAAAAAGATAGGGAACCTTGATTTATGCAGAACATATTCCAGGACATAAACGCTTTGCCAGGTGTAAAGGGGGTTTTAGCAAGCATCGGTGAGGTTAGCATGGTCAGCACTGGTTTGGAGAATGAGCTCTCCCCCTCAGCCCTCAATCAGTTTGAAATCTTTCTGGATGAGCAAAAAAAGCTATACTCATCATCAGATAGTCGAGACCTCGAAATCAGGTTTAACGAGGCTGTCATTCTGGTTAGAGATATTAATGATGACGGCACCTTGGCGGTAATTTGCGCACCAGATATAAATCTTGGCCTATTAAACGTCACAATAGATATGCTGCAAAAAGAGCTAAAAACTGCGGCGATGCAATACTCGCCGTCACCATCGAAAGATCTCCCCCATAGCGATATCCATAACAATCAGTCCCCGGCGAAACCCACCTACCTGGCTCTGTCTGGGCCGCTGCGAAACATTGTCATGGGTATTCAGCAAACCCTACTAGAGACCATAGGGCCATTCGCCAGAACTATAATGAGTGATAGTGTGAAAAGTTGGGCAAAAGCAGGAGCAACAAGCACCGACCGTCTGGTAGAATTAATAGATCTACTCTGCATGGAAATTGGTGACGACAGCCTGGAGAGTAAATTTAGACAAGCGGCAGCCATCATAATTACGAGCCAGAAGAACTCGCCACCCGCAGTTAATAAGTCATCTGGCCCTCAAAAAAAACCAAAAATTCTGGTCAACAAAAAAATGGCTCAAAAGCTTGCCAGTATAATGACCGATTACACCAACATCATGGGGCCGGTTGGCAGTCTTATTATGAAGGATTACTTACAGAAATGGGCCGCAGCAGGGGAAGCCTCCCCCGCAAGAATCCCGGAATTGCTAAAGATGTTAGGAAAGGAAATAGCCGGTCAAAAGAGTCGGGAAGAATTCATGAGCCTTCAACAGCCAGGGCCTCTCTGAGAGCCTTAGCCAGATGCGATTTTTCAAAGGGCTTTTTGAGTACAGCCTGCACCCCCAATTCATCTGCCTTCTCCAGCAGAATAGGAGTCATGCTATAACCAGAAATAATAATAACAGGCAGTTTAATCCCGCCCTGTTTAATTTTTTCAACCAGGCCAAGGCCAGTCATACCAGGCATGGTAAAATCACTAATTAGTAAATCAAATTTTTCCGAAGATGATCTAATAGCGGCCAGCGCCTTAAAACTATCGGTAAATACCGTCACCCTGTATCCTAACCTTTCCAGGATTTTTCTCCCCAGCGAGGCAATGGAGCCCTCATCATCAACAAAAACGATATGCTCACTGCCTCTTGGCCAAATCGGCAATTTTTCTTTGCCATCCTGCTCCACATCACTGGCTATTTCAGGTAGATAAATAGAAAATACGGTTCCCTTCCCATGTTCGCTGGACACCAGTATTTCGCCACCATGTGCAGCAATGATTCCGTGCGCCACCGACAGTCCCAAGCCACTACCCTGGCCCTGCGCTTTCGTACTAAAATATGGTTCAAAGATTCTATCTATAGTAGCCGAATCCATACCGATACCAGTATCACTGACCCGTAGGAGGACATATTTCCCAGGGTGCAAATCATGACCCAATTCCATCACCTCCGCCCCATCAAGGCTGAGCCGTTCCATATCAACTTCTAACACCCCGCCTTGCAACTCCATGGCCTGAAAAGCATTACTGCATATATTCATCAAGACCTGATGAATTTGTGCAGGTTCGGCCATAACCCTGCCGCAAGCAGGGTCGATATTAAAACGTAGCTCAATGGTGGAGGGAAGAGAGGCCCGCAAGAGTTTCAGCGTTTCCTTAACAATGGGATTTAGGAGAACCGGTCGTTTAGACAACTCAGCCTCTCTGCTGAAAGAGAGGATTTGCGAAATCAAATCACGGGCGCGCCGACCGGCTTTAATCACTTCCAGCAAATATGCCTGCGCCTCATTATCATCCTCAAGGAGAGAATGAGCCAAATCAGAAAAGCCCAGAATAACCGTGAGAATATTATTAAAATCGTGGGAGATGCCAGCCGCCATAGTGGCAATGGACTCCATTTTCTGGGCATGACGCAGTTGCTTCTGTAATTGATGACGTTCGGAAGTATCAATGCAATGTTCAACTACCTGAACCAATTTGCCGTTATCATCAAAAATGGGAAAGGCATGCACCTCAACAATTATATTTTCGCCCTTGGCGTTAACATGCACATGCTCTACAGTTACGGGTTTACCTGTTTTTTTGATCTCAAGGATAGTGCAGGGATGTTCCAAACCATCACAGGGAGAATCCTTTTCGTGAGTCAGCTCATGACAGGTTTTCCCCTGATAATTATCGTAAAAAGGACAGGCCCGATTGGCCAATTTAACCGTAAAATCATCTACATCAACCACATAGAGGGATTGGCCGATGGAATCTATAAGGGTTTTATAGAATTTTAAGCACTGCCGCAGCTCTTCCTTAGCTGCCGTTTTGGTGGCTGTTTCCGTCTGCAATTGGTCATCTTGGACCAATATTTTTTTTCTAGTGGTTATATGTTGCAGGCAGCTATCGATACGAAATAGCAGATGTTCGATATCACAAGACTTAATAAAATAGTCATCGCCGCCAAGGCGTATAATTTCTGTCGGCGGGGGTAAGGTCTCAGCATCAGCCAGAATAATCACGACGATATCCGGGCATAATAATTTCAGTTTGGCAATCGTATCAAGATCCGCCGTCGCATCAATCAGCAGGAGCCAGTAGCCCTGCCCCACCATGCCGGGGGCCTCAGCACCGATACAAACATCCGCCGCCACCCCCCGCTCCCGCAAGGCGACGGTAAGAGCATCAGCAAATATAATTTCCAGGCCAATTAATAATATCTTTTCGTCAGACATGATAAGGTTCCAGTTCAAGTGAGCTTTTCAGCAGTTATTCTCCAGTTCACGGCCTCCTTTAGCTCCGCAAATTGATACGGTTGAGAGTACCCATAAAGCCATAATCTGTCGGATTGGCCATAACAGGATCCATAGAATAGCCCCTAGAGACAAGCAGACGAGCCTCGGGATCAAAGGCCAGAATTCCCTTTTCCGCCTCCCTGCCGCCCATTCCACCAGGAATAGCCATATCCATGATTACCAAATCAGGGGCTTGTCCAGTTGCCAACAATCGGCCATATTCACTGATTGCTTCCCGGCCACAATCTGCGATTTTTTCAGCACATAATCTCCCGGCGTCATTACCATCTGGCTGTTACCGGAACAATCATGATATTGCTTCGGTGTTTAAATAGTTAACTTAAAATACCGTTATTTCATATCATTAAAAGAAGAAGCACTGGATTCCGGCTAACAACATGCCGGGATGACGATATCATTGATAACCGTCATCCCCGAACGTTATTATCGGGAATCCAGGAAGGCTGTTTTTTTGCTGCCATACAGGCTGTATCTTTTAGATATTTAACCACCGGGGCAATAATTACAGCATTTTATTTCAATGTTGCGCTGTCAATCTTTGTAGCACAGGGTTATAACGCTCCACGAGGGAGTATCGGCGTCTACGCTTACCTAGTACCCTATAAATTCTTTTCTAAAAAACAGGTAAGCACAGACTCCGAGAAAACAATCTGTA
>CAYTNB010000024.1:0-21923 GCA_964439085.1 uncultured Desulfobulbia bacterium
GCGAACAAAAATGGTCCACGACGCAGTAGATCGGACTTTTTACGACGCCATCAAGGTTCATTTACTAAAGATTAACCAGTAAAAGGTCAAGGATAAAAGGTCAAGGAAAATATTATTCATGAGCTCGGCTCCAGTGAGTCGCAGTAGTTGCGGTTAACGAGACTTGATTAATATCTCAATAGAAAATACCCTATGGCAATATATAAAAAAAATGATATGGCCAAAGTTTTAAAGGCCGCTAAACAAAACAATTCTACCCAACTATATTTAATTTTTGGTGATCGTTTTCTTTGTCGAAAAGCGGCGGGGGAGGTGATTGCCGCTCTTGTGCCGGATGCAGCAGCCAGGGCCGCAGCTATTTATCCCATTGATGGTGATCTGGAGGATCCACTGAAGACTTTGGGGCTGCTCAAATCATTCAATCTTTTTGCCGGTCGGCAGATTTTTCAGGTAACGGGCTCAAAATTATTTCATTCTAAGGCGGTTGCCAAAGGAATATGGAGTAAGGCCCAACACGCCTACCAAAAAAAAAATATTGAGGCGGCAGGTCGTTATCTTAATCAATTGGCGGCGGTGGGACAGGCCACGGCGGCAGAGTTAGCTGATATCTCGGTTAGCAAGTGGCGGCAGTGCTTTGGTTTCCCAAAACCTGCAAGCTCATTAACCTGGATAACCGAGGTGCTTGCTCTTTGCCCGCCGACTGGGGATAATAGTAAAAATAAGGGTAGGCAAGATTCGGTAATGGAGCAGTACGAGGCTGTTTTGACAGCGGGAGTGCCCCGAGAAAACATTTTAATTCTCTTGGCTGAAACGGTCGATAAAAGGAAAAGATTTTATAAATTTATCCAGAAACACGGTGTAGTTGTTGATTTAGCAATCGATTCTGGTATGTCAAAAGGGGCCAAAACTGATCAGGAGGAGGTGCTGAAGAATCTGATTCGTCAGACCTTGGTCGATTTTGGCAAGGATATTGAACCTCGGGCACTTCAAGCCTTGATTGAACGGGTGGGCTTTTATCCTGTTGCCATAGTGCGAGAGACTGAAAAGCTGGCATTGTACGCCGATGCGGATGCCCGGATAACCTTGCAGCATTTACAGGCAATTATTGGCCGTACCAGAGAAGATGCTCTTTTTGAGTTTACGGAGGCTTTCGCCAATATTGATTTGGAGCAGGCCCTTATTCTGACGGCCCGCCTGCTTGATGCTGGTATGCATCCTCTAGTGTTGGTCTCCGGTCTGCGTAATCATCTTCGTAAGCTCCTGCTGGTGCGCTCGTTTATTGAATCTCCTCAGCCCGCCTTTGTGCAGGGGATGACCTATGGTGTGTTTCAAAAGGGCTATTTGCCTGATTTGAAAGAGGTTCGGCAGGAATGGATGTCAGAAATGCCCAATCACCCATATGCATTATTTATGATGTTTGGTAAGGCCAGGGAAATGGCGATATCTCAACTGGTGGGTTGGCTGCGGGAATTATTGTCAGCTGAATTAAGTTTGAAAAGTTCCGGCCAGCCGCCGGCGCTTATTTTTGAAAGATTTTTAATTGGAGCCTTGGCTGTAAAAAAATGAGTGCGACGAAAACTATTGAAAACGAACAGCCTGGGGTTAAGGAACGACCAAAAGTGGAGGAGCCACCTTTGTATGAGGTATTGCTCCTAAATGATGATTATACTACCATGGATTTTGTGATAGCTGTTTTAGAGGTCATTTTTCATAAAAGCGAAATACTGGCCACTGAAATAATGCTTAACGTACACAAAAAAGGTGCGGGAGTGGCCGGGGTGTATTCCAGAGATTTGGCGGAAACCAAGGCGGCAATGGTTCATGACTGGGCGCAGCAAGAGGGCCATCCGCTGCGCTGTACAATTAACAAGGTGTGAAAAATGATCGGTACAAAACTTGAGATAGCTTTGGTGTTTGCCATCCGAGAGGCCAAGTCCCACAGCCACGAGCATGTGACGGTGGAACATATCCTCTTTGGTTTGCTGCAGGACGATTTGACGGTGCGTATTATAGAAGCCTGCGGGGGAGATATTAGATCTCTGCACAAAAAGCTGGAACAATTTTTCAATAAAAATCTCCTGGACATAAACAGTGACAAGAAACATGAGCCTACCCAGACCATTGGCTTTAATCGGGTTTTGCAGAGGGCTATTGCTCATGTGCAGAGCTCTGGGAAAAAAGAAGTAGATTCTGGAGATGTGTTGGTGGCTATATTCTCGGAACATGATTCTTATGCGGTTTATTTCCTTAAGGCTGAGGGAGTTACCCGTCTGGAGGTAGTTAAGTATATATCTCACGGCTTGCCTGATGAACAAAAGGAAGACAGCAACCGGGCAGAGCCAAACAAAAAGGTAAAACCTGCTAAACCGGAGTCTGCTCTGGACAAATTTACTGTAAATTTTGCGCAATTGGCAACAGATGGTAAGATTGATCCATGCATTGGCCGCGAACCTGAACTACGGCGAACCATTCAGGTTCTTTGCCGTCGGCGTAAAAATAATCCCCTCTTGGTGGGAGAACCGGGGGTCGGAAAGACCGCTTTGGCAGAGGGGCTGGCTTTGCGGATTCATGACGGTAATGTGCCAGAGGTAATGCGTAATACCGTTATTCATCTTTTGGATATGGGCTCGTTATTATCCGGGACTAAATACCGGGGAGATTTTGAGCAGCGTTTAAAGGCGATATTGCAAGAGGTGAAGGCGGCTGGCAATATAATTTTATTTATTGATGAAATTCATACCATTGTGGGGGCTGGGGCCACGAGCGGGGGCAGTATGGATGCTTCCAACCTGCTTAAGCCATCATTGCAGGATGGTTCTTTAAGGTGCATTGGCTCAACAACCTATGAAGAATATAAAAATTATGTGGAGAAGGATCGGGCCTTATCGCGGCGTTTTCAGAAGATCGATGTCGATGAGCCATCGGTGGCTGAGACCTTTGAAATCCTGAAAGGGTTGCAGGGGCGTTACGAGGAACATCACGGCATCAAATATGTGCCAGAGGCCTTGGAGGCGGCGGCAGAACTGGCTAACCGATACATTAATGATCGTTTTTTGCCCGACAAGGCGATTGATGTGATTGACGAGGCTGGAGCAGCTTGCCGGCTAGCAGTGGGTCGTAAAAGACGTAAGATTACAGTTAGGGATGTTGAGGAAGTCGTCTCACGTATGGCAAAGATTCCTGCCAAGAGTGCCACGGCTTCCGATACGGCTCAACTTAAAAATCTTGCCAAAGTGTTGAAAGATAATATTTATGGCCAGGATCATGCTGTCGCTACCTTGACGACGGCTGTGAAAAGAGCTCGAGCTGGTTTGAGTAACCCTGAACGGCCAACAGGAAGTTTTCTATTTGCTGGGCCCACCGGGGTTGGTAAGACGGAGGTAGCCCGACAATTAGCTGCCGCTTTGGGGATTAATTTTGAACGCTTTGACATGAGTGAATATATGGAGAAGCACGCCGTGGCACGGTTGATCGGGGCACCGCCAGGCTATGTGGGGTTTGACGAAGGTGGGCAGTTGACTGATGCTATCCGTAAACATCCTTACACTGTATTGCTTTTGGATGAGATTGAAAAGGCTCACGAGGATGTCTTTAATGTTCTACTACAGGTTATGGACAACGCTACTCTCACTGACAATTCCGGTCGCAAGGCCGATTTTCGTAATGTGATTCTTATAATGACTACCAATGCCGGGGCTAGGGATATGACCAGTCAGGCTATTGGTTTTACATCCGCCAAAAAGGATCAGGGGCTGAAGGCTATTAAGAATATCTTCTCTCCAGAATTTCGTAATCGTTTGGACGGGACAATCTGTTTTAACCCGCTTGATCTGCCGATTATCGAACGAGTAGTTGATAAGTTGATCCGGGAACTGCAAATTCAGCTGGCAGATAAGCAGGTTAGGATAAAACTTACGGCCAGTGCCAGGCGCTGGTTGGCTGAGAAGGGTTATGACGCTAATTATGGGGCTCGGCCTCTGGGAAGATTAATAATGACTGCGATTGCTGATGTCTTGTCAGAGGAAATTCTCTTTGGGGAGCTTCGCAAAGGTGGTCTGGTTAATATCGGCCTTAAAAATGATAAGTTGACCTTTGCCTTTAAGTAAGATTAATGGTATAAAATCGTCTTGGCATAGTAACAATGGTGTTGAACTTTGGTATTGAACTTTTTTAGTATTGTACTCTTTTTAAGTTGAATTAACTTAATACATATCGGCTTTGAAAAATAAAAATTAAGGAGATTTACGATGAAGATGAAAACAATTTGTTGCTGTTTTACTGGTTTCGCTATGGCCTTGTCATTGACGGCTTGTGGTAACAGCCATAAGGCAGCTGAGCAGAAAAAAACAACTGAACCTGTTGTAGCCAATGAGGCTCCTGTTCAGCCGCCGGCAACACCTGGGGCCATAAAAGGTAAGGTCCTTGAAACAATGAATGCCAGTGGTTACACCTATGTTAAACTGGATGACGGCTCTGCTGATGGTTTGTGGGCTGCGGGCCCCAAAAGCGATTTGAAGGTTGGCGAAGAGGTTACCTTAAAAGGTGGCTCAGTTATGGAAAATTTTACTAGTAAATCACTGAACAAGACCTTTGCAAAGATTGTCTTTGCATCCGGTTTTCTTCGGGGTGATGAGGCTAAAGCTGCCGGTGATTTTGCTTCAGCGGCAGCGGCAGGCAAGGGTGCCGCAGGAATGACATCCGGTGGCAGTTCCGGCAGTATCGTGCCGTTTGCTGATTTAAAAATTACAAAGGCCGAAGGCGCTGATGCCCAAACCGTTGGTGATTTGTTTGCCAAACGTCAGGATTTAAATACCAAGAAAGTTACTATTAAGGGGCAGGTGGTCAAGATCTCTAAGAATATTATGGGCAAAAACTGGATTCATCTTCAAGATGGTAGCGGTGATCCCATGAAAAATACCCACGATCTGGTAGTAACTACTAAGGATACTGCGGCAAAAGGTGATATCGTCACCGTTAAGGGTGTTGTAGAGTCCGATAAGGACTTTGGCTCAGGCTACAAATATGATGTTATTGTTGAAGAAGCCACGGTCTCCATTGAAGGGGATGCGGTTCCCGCAGATGATGCAGCGTCCACAAAGACGACTGCTCCTGCCGCCAAATAAGAATGCAGGATGAGGGCCTTGACTATAACCGTAGTCGGGCCCGGGGCGTTGGGCTGTCTTTTTGCGGCCCTCTTCTCTAAAGCTGGACATTCGGTGTGGATTCTTGATTATAACTCGGTGCGGGCGCAAAGAATTAATGCGCAGGGTATCTGCCTGGTTGAAGATGGTTCGGAGTGTTATGCCGTAAGATCTACGATTGAGGCCGGAGAAATTGGCCGAACAGATGTAGTCCTGTTATGTGTAAAATCGTATGATGTGCATAATGCTCTAAGGCTGGCGGCTTCTCTTTTAAAAGAGGGGACGTTGTTGATTGCCATGCAAAATGGTTTAGGGCATCATGAAGTTCTGCAGCAGTCGAAGGGACTTTGCTGGGCAGTTGGGATTACCGCCCAAGGGGCAGCACTTCTTGAGCCAGGCGTTGTAAGACATGGAGGCAGTGGAATTACAACCTTGGGTTTTATGGATGAGGTTGATGAAACTGCGCAGAAACGCTTGGCTGAGATTGCTGCTTTGTTTGAGGCGGCGGGGGTGCCAACTGTGGTTAGTTCTGACATTGAAGCCGCAGTCTGGGATAAATTGCTGGTTAATGTCGGAATTAATGCTTTGACCGCTCTGTATGGTTGTTCTAATGGTGAGTTGCTGGAAAATCGGCAGGCCATGCTACAATTGCGGCAAGCCGTTAATGAGGCGGCAGCTGTTGCCTTGGCTAAGGGCATAAAGATAACTAAAGATCCTGTTTCCAGGACTAAGGCAGTCTGTCGGGCCACCAGCAAGAATATTTCATCAATGCTGCAGGATATTCGTCACCATAGGAAGACAGAAATTGAGTCGATTAATGGGGCGATTATTCGTGAGGCAGCATCTTTGGGAAGAGGAGTGCCGATAAATAAAGAATTAACCTTGAAAATACAAAATTTAAAACGGCGTTAGCCGCTACCCCACACGAAAAAGTCAACGAAACTGTGTCATTCTGAGACTTTTTACGAGTGCATCAAACTTTTGAGAAAATAAAATTAGGAGAAATTATGTCCAATTATCTTTTTACATCAGAGTCGGTTTCCGAGGGCCATCCAGATAAGGTTGCCGATCAAATCTCTGATGCGATATTAGACAGTTTGCTGGCTGAAGATCCACAAAGCCGGGTAGCTTGTGAAACCATGGTTACTACTGGTATGGCAGTGATTGCCGGTGAGATAACCACCAGTGCCTGGGTAGATATGCCTCAGATTGTTAGGGATACCATCCGGGAAATTGGCTACAATTCCTCAGATATGGGCTTTGACTCACAGTCTTGTGCTATTTTGACCAGCATCGATAAACAGTCTGCCGATATTGCCCAAGGCGTTGATGAAGGTACTGGCATTGATCTTGACCAGGGTGCAGGTGACCAGGGCCTTATGTTTGGCTATGCTACTAACGAAACCGAGGTCTTAATGCCAATGCCTATTACCCTGGCTCATCTCCTGATGAAACGACAGGCTGATGTGCGGAAAGCCGGGCGTCTTCCATGGTTGCGGCCTGACGCCAAAAGCCAGGTAACTATTGAATATGAGGATAAAAAGCCAAAACGGATTGATGCGGTGGTTATTTCAACGCAGCACTCTCCCGAAGTGGACTATGAAGATCTTAAAAGCGGGGTAATGGAGGAGATAATTAAGCCAATATTGCCAGCCAACCTTATTGATAATAAGACAAAATATTTAATTAATCCTACCGGACGTTTTGTAATTGGCGGGCCGGTTGGTGATTGTGGACTAACTGGTCGTAAAATTATTGTTGATACCTATGGCGGTATGGGATCACACGGTGGTGGTGCTTTTTCCGGAAAGGATCCCTCGAAGGTTGATCGCTCTTCTGCCTATATGGGCCGATATGTTGCGAAAAATGTGGTAGCCGCAGGTTTGGCTGATGAGGTAGAGGTTCAAATTGCCTATGCTATTGGTATTTCGCAACCCGTGTCTATCAATGTAAGCAGCTTTGGAACTGGTAAAATTCCAGATGCAGAAATCAAGAAACTCATTCTGCAACATTTTGACTTACGTCCCAAGGCAATTATTCAGCATCTTGATTTGTTGCGTCCTATCTATAAAAAAACCGCAGCATATGGCCATTTTGGCAGGGAAAGGGTAGAGTTTACTTGGGAGAAAACAGATAAAGCTGAAGCACTTAGGGCTGACGCAAAACTGTAACTGCCTGGCAGCACCTCAGCCGTTGTCTGTGCTAACTGAACAATTGCTACAACGCAGTAGATCGGACTTTTTACGACGCCATCAGAGTTAGCCTGTTGTTCAAATATTACAAACACAATAATTACAGGAAAAAAAATGACTACAACATTGCAGGACGGCAATTATAAGGTTGCCGATATGGGATTGGCTGAATGGGGCCAGAAAGAGGTGTCGATTGCGCAGAGCGAAATGCCCGGTTTAATGACTATCAGGGAAGAATATGCCGGGCGTAAGCCCTTAAAGGGAACGAGAATTGCCGGTTGTCTGCATATGACTATTCAAACTGCTATGCTGATGGAAACTCTGGTTGATCTGGGGGCAGAGCTGCGCTGGTCTTCCTGTAATATATTTTCCACGCAGGATCACGCTGCCTCTGCCATGGTTGCGGCGGGTATTCCCACCTTTGCCTGGAAGGGTGAAACGGAAGAGGAATTTAATTGGTGCATAAAGCAGACTATTGAGGGTCCTGATGGCTGGCGTCCTAATATGATCTTGGATGATGGCGGTGACCTGACTCTAATGATGCATAATGATTATCCGGAATTAATGAAGGATATTAGGGGTATCAGCGAGGAGACAACTACCGGTGTTTTGCGCCTTAACGATATGATGCGTGATGGCACTCTGAAGGCCCCGGCCTTTAATGTAAATGATTCGGTAACTAAATCTAAATTTGATAATCTTTATGGTTGCCGTGAATCACTAATTGATGGCATCAAACGAGCCACAGACGTTATGATCGCCGGCAAGATTGCTGTAGTATGCGGATATGGTGACGTGGGCAAGGGCTGTGCTCAGGCTTTGCGTAATATGGGCGCTACTGTGCTGGTGACGGAGATTGATCCGATCTGCGCCTTGCAGGCCGCCATGGAGGGCTACCGGGTAGTCACTATCGAAGAGGCTGCCCCGCAGGGGAATATATTTGTTACCTGTACCGGCAATGAACGAATCATCTCCAGAGAGCATATGGATAAGATGCCTAATGAGGCTATTGTCTGTAATATTGGTCATTTTGACAGTGAAATTGATATTGCTTCAATCCGTGATTTGGAGTGGAGTAATATCAAGCCTCAGGTCGATCATGTGATCTTCCCCGATGGCAAAAGGATAATTGTCCTGGCAGAAGGCCGTTTGGTCAATCTGGGATGCGCTACCGGTCACCCCAGCTTTGTAATGAGTAACTCTTTTACAAACCAGGTTATGGCTCAGATTGAGTTATGGCAAAATCACGATAAATATGAGAATAAGGTCTATTTTCTACCCAAAAAATTGGATGAGAAGGTGGCTCGCCTGCACCTTGATAAAATTGGTGCCCATCTTTCTACTCTGACCAAAGAACAGGCAGATTATATTGGTGTTGATGTTGAAGGGCCGTATAAACCGGACTATTATCGGTATTAGTCCGGCAGGATGATTTATCCCCATATTGTAAAAGCAATCCTACGTCCAGTCATTGTACGGTGGGGTTATTACACAAAAAGAAGCTCCCTGCTGGGGGCTTTTTTTGATAAGGCATCATATGATAAAAAAAATAATTGTTGGGATATCTGGTTTCGTATTACTAGCTAGTTCAACGGGATTAGCCTATAAACAGGCTGATCTTGATAAATTATTGACTAATAAGGCTTGCAGTGAATGTGATTTAAGCTCTGCGCCTTTGGCCAATAAGGATCTTGGTAAGGCGAATTTGCAAGGAGCCAACTTGCAAGGGGCAGATTTACATAATGCCTCCTTGCGAATGGCCGATATGACTGGCGCAGACTTACGTAAGGCTGATTTGTCTATGACCATCTTTGAGGCGGCAGATCTATTTAAAGCGGACTTCAGGGGAGCTAAATTGGCAGGAGCGGTTTTTGACGGGGCGTATTTATCCGAAACTAAATTTGACGAGAAGCCTAAGGGGCTAAAAAACACAGGGAAAAACCTGCCGACGCCTGCAATTTCAATCGAACCCCCCAAAGCAGCTGGGCCAGCGCTAGACACGAAAAAAGCGAAGCTCAGTAAGGAGGATCTATTGCAGAAATCGTTGGATGATAATAGGTGTAT
This sequence comes from uncultured Desulfobulbia bacterium, assembly GCA_964439085.1. Taxonomy (GTDB): domain Bacteria; phylum Desulfobacterota; class Desulfobulbia; order Desulfobulbales; family VMSU01; genus JAADIV01. Next base: position 9,398 of record CAYTNB010000024.1, read on the forward strand.
AGAGTGTGATTTCTCTGGGATGGATCTGACTGGTGTGAAATTTAAAGGTGCCTTTCTCGAGAGGAGTAATTTCGAAGGGGCCAATCTTAGTGGGGCAAATTTCAAAAATGCTGACCTGAAAGGGGCTAATTTCCGTAATGCCAATTTGACGGACGCATATTTGAAGGGGGCCGACCTCTATAATGCCAATCTCTCTGGTGCCAATTTAACGGATGCCAATTTGAAGGAGGCCGCTCTGGATGGGGCCTACCTGGGCGGTGCGAACTTTACTGGAACTATAAAGGAAAAGCCCCCTCTTAAGTGAGCCACTTTTTTTGGCGTAATTTTTTACCAAACAATCGGCACTTGTCATTTATTTGGTAGGGGGTTGTGCTTCGATAGTATCTGTGGCTGGTGGTGTACTCATTGTCAACCGTATTTTTTCCCATAAAATTGTTCGGCCATGTTCGACACCTGCTTAATCGAGGAGTTTCTTAAGGAGTTCTGAATCGTTACATAGAGAATATCGTAATACAAAGGAGAACCATATGCCATATGTCAGCATTCGGATAGCCGGGAAATTAGAAAGGCACCAGAAAGAAGAAATCTGCTCAGGGGTAACCGATGTTATTGCGAAAGCCGCCAGTAAACCCAGGGATTCTATCCTGATTTTTATTGATGAGGTCGAGCATGAAAACATTGCCAAGGGCGGCAAATTATTGCCACAACCCACTTAATCCCCGTATTTGCACCTTTTAGGTAATGGAAAAGATAGAAGCCGCAAATCGTCTTAGGCAATTGCGCACAGAAATAAACCTGCATGCCCAGCGTTATTACGTCCAGGACGATCCGCTTATCTCTGACGGGGAGTACGATGTCCTCTTTCAGGAACTTTTGGCCCTTGAAAGAAGTTACCCCGATCTTATCACTGAAGATTCTCCGAGCTTGCGCATAGGTGGGGCACCGCTTTCTGAGTTCAGACAAATTGTGCATCGCTCTCCAATGCTCAGCTTGGAAAATGCCTTTCAACAGGCAGACATAATTGATTTCGAAGTTCGTCTGCAACGTTTTTTACATATCGATAATTCCCTGGAATATGTTGCCGAACCCAAGCTGGATGGCTTGGCGGTAGAACTTGTTTATGAAGCAGGTCTGCTAGTCTCTGGGGCTACCCGCGGGGATGGACAAGTTGGTGAGGACATTACTGTCAATGTTAAAACTATTCAGTCTATTCCACTTAAAATTAAAATGTCGCCCGCTGTTCCAGAAGTCCTTGAAGTCCGGGGCGAGGTTTATCTACCTCTTCAGGGGTTACTTGATATAAATGAGCAGCGTAGTAAGGCTGGGGATGCGTTGTTTGCTAATCCCCGCAATGCCGCTGCTGGTTCTTTGCGGCAATTGGATTCTAAAATTTGCGCTGCCAGACCCCTGGATTTTTTTTGTTATGCTGTAGGAAATCCAGAATCTCTTAATTGTTCTTCGCATCTTGAGTCGCTCAATCTAATGCGGGAGTTGGGATTTAAGGTAAATTCATTAATGAAATCCTGTCAGGGGATTACGGAGGTGACCAGCCATTTTGAGCATCTTCAGAGGATGCGTTCGCAACTGCCATACGATATTGACGGTATGGTCGTAAAGGTGAACAGCTTCGATTTGCAGAATCGCCTGGGAAATAAGGCCCGCTGCCCCAGGTGGGCAATAGCCTGGAAATTTAAGGCTATTCAGGCCACAACCCGTTTGCTGGCAATTGAATTTGGGGTGGGGCGTACTGGGGCAATTACCCCGGTAGCCGTACTTGAGCCTGTAAATATTGGCGGGGCAGTGGTGCGGCGGGCGACCCTGCACAACGAGGATGAGATTCGCCGCAAGGATGTGCGGATCGGGGATCAGGTTTTGGTGCAGAGGGCGGGTGATGTCATCCCTGAGATTGTTAAGCCTATTGTGGATAGTCGTACGGGCCTGGAACAGATTATTATCATGCCCAGGGTTTGCCCGGAATGTGGGTACTCGCTTTCTCGCCCAGAGGGCGAGGTGGTAACTCGTTGTCTTAACCCCGCCTGTCAGGCCCAGAGGGTTAGAACCCTGATTCATTTTACTGGTAAGGCGGGGCTTGATATCGATGGCCTGGGGAAGAGGGCGGTAGAACAGCTCTATGAGTTGGGACTGATAAAGGATATACCTGATATTTACACCTTATCCGTAGAGGATTTAAAGCCTCTGGATGGCTGGGGACAAAAATCGGCTGAGAAGGTGGTGCAGGCAATTGCCGCCAGCCTGAAAACCTCCTTAGGAAAATTTCTCGCTGCCTTGGGTATCCGCTATGTGGGGGAGGTTACATCCCAACTTTTGGAAAAAAGCTTTGCTGATTTTGAGGCCTTGAAAGGGGCCACTAAGGAAGATTTTTTAGCGGTAGATGGCATTGGTGAGCAGGCGGCTGTCAGTTTGGTGCGGTTTTTTTCCAATCCAATGACCCTTAGTATGTTTGAGAAGCTGCGGGACGCTGGACTACAGCTAACAGCACCGCTAGCGGATGACGGGGCTTTGCCATTGGCGGGTACGATTTTTGTTTTTACCGGAACTTTGTCAATGTCCAGAAACGAAGCCAAAGCAAGGGTTAAGGAACTTGGTGGTCGAGTAGGCTCGGCAATTAGTAAAAAGGTCACCCATGTATTGTGCGGTGATAAAGCTGGCAATAAGGAAAAAAAAGCCCAAGAATTGGGCTTAAAGATTATTAATGAATCAGAATTTAAGCTTCTGGTCTCTGACAGGTTTTAAATGAACAAAAATGCCAATATGCGAATCGTATGCCCCGAGTGTGGCAACGATTCTGACTTCTTTGAAATCGCTGAAAATGTTATTATTACAAGTCGCTATATTCAAAATGATGATTGTAGTTTTACGCAGGATGGTGATGAATCTCAGGTTTTGGGCGAAATAAAATTATTTTGTGCAGAGTGCAATGCAGATTTGTCTGATTTTCACCAACACTTTCTCGCCATGCTTTTTTAAGGAATGGCCCCTACACGCCAAATTACGACGAATGCCATGCTGAGGCGGTACTATAATGACTTGCAGCGGGAAGATGTTGTTGTTGGACGGGTGAGTTTGCGTCCCAGTGAGGAACATCTGTTGCTCGACCTGGTTGAGCGTGGTGTGCGTATGATTCCCGCAGCACTGCCACAACTGATTAGCCGCAGCAAGACTATGCAGGCTGAGTTATTTTCTGAATGGATGCCTCCCAGAACCTGCACGATCCATGATATTCATCAATTGCTTGATGCTATGCCGCTTTTTGGTGGTGATGAAAAAATTGTAACTAAATTGGATCGTAAAAATGCCGGTCTTGGAATTTATCTCTGGTCAACAATTGAGGATGTTTATACGCATGCCTCTCTTGCAAATCTGCCATTTCCCTTCGTTGTCCAGCCTTTTCACGCTAAGGCACGGGATGTTCGGGTCATTATTATTGGTGATTTTATGGAAGCATATGAACGTCATAATACGTCAAACTTCCGAAAGAATTTGCATTGCGGTGGAGAAAGCCGCCCCTGGCAATTGACTTCAACACAGTTAGAGATGTGCCAGCAGGTTATGAACCGCGGTAAATTCCCTTATGCCCATATTGACTTGATGATCACTGTAGAAGATGAATATCTGATTGAGATAAATTTGCGGGGCGGAATAAGGGGCGCAATAATAGAGGCACGGGACTACGAAAAATTGATTGCGGCTAGGCACCAGGAAATTATAGAAGAACTGGTGCCTAGTAAACCTTAAAGTTTCGCAAGATTACGATGTGATTTGGTGTACCAAGGTACTAGTAGGCTGTGCGATAATAGAGAGTCTGCAAACTTTTCGCAGTCTACGCTTAGCTGCCTAGCCAGCCCGAGACTTTTTATGAGTGCATCAATCTTGAATTAACCAAATCCCCCCCCCCAAAAAAAAAGGACACCTAAAAGGTGTCCTTTAACAACTCAAACGCAAAGAAGGCTATTCTTATACACAGCCTGTTGGTTTGGGAAGGCCAGCCATTTTACAAGCACCTTTACCAGGTCCTGAAGGAAACAGCTCATAGATTCTTTTCAGCGGAAAACCTGTGGTCTTTGAAAGAATACGAACCATTGGAGCAATACCATTTTTCTTGTAGTATTCCTGCAAAATTGAAATGATTTTATTGTGCTCATCTGTCATTTCGGTGATTCCTTCCATGCTCTTGACGTACTCGGTCCAACCTTCGTCCCACTCTTCCATACCATTGGTCAAGAAACCATCCTCATCCACATTATAAGTTTTACCGTTATGCTCTACAGTTGCCATGTTACTCCTCCTATTTACTATTTTGAAAAAATCAAATGGCCATTTAATATTAGAATTAAGACCTGTTCTCTATACATAATGAAGTTTAGTAGATACTATAGCTGCTATTGTTTGTCAAGGCACAAAAACGTAAAAAATGAGTAGTGGTTCATTCGCATTAGATCGTGGTCGTAGCGCTGTATTGTTTGCTCATTGTCGCAGTAAATATGAATTTACTGTTTTTGTAAAATAGTAAATTTCTGTAGAGGGTCAGAAACCTTCTCTGGATAATCTATTATGTAATGTAGGCCACGTGATTCGTGCCTGGCCAGGGCTGATTTCACTACGAGGTCAGCTAACAGGGCAATATTTCGCAGTTCCACCAAATCAGAGGTTAATAAATAATCCTGATAATATTGTCGAACGTGCTGCTGAATAGGTGCCAGTGATTCCTGCACCATCTTTAGTCTCTGGGTACTTCGAACAATACCAACATAATCCCACATCAGGCGTCTAATTTGATCCCAAGTATGGGTAATTAGGATACATTCTTCTATTCTCTCGGCTTTTCTCGTTGACCAGGCAGGTGGAGTCGGAACCTTTTTACTTGCAAGTTGTGGCCAGTCTTTTTTACATTGCTGAAAGGCCTGTTCGGCATATACTACTGCCTCTAAGAGGGAATTGCTGGCCAAACGATTGCCGCCGTGCAGGCCTGTGCAAGCCGTTTCTCCCAAAGCGTATAAGGAGTTGATCGTACTCCGGCCTTTCATATCTGTCAAAATCCCACCGCACATATAATGGGCCGCTGGAACTACTGGAATTGGTTCCTTCGTAATATCAATCCCGTAGGTCAGGCAGGTTTTGTGGATATGTGGGAACCGTTTTTTTATAAAATCAGCGGATCTGTGACTTATATCAAGAAAAACGGAGTCATCACCGCTATTCTTAAGTTCGGTATCAATGGATCTGGCTACCATATCCCGGGTGGCCAAGTCCCCGCGTGGGTCATACTTTTTCATAAAGGTCTGGCCGCTTTTATCTATTAAACGACCTCCTTCCCCTCTAACGGCCTCTGAAATTAAAAAGTTTTTGGCCTTGGGATGATAGAGGCAGGTTGGGTGAAATTGGACGAATTCCAGATTCGCAATTTTCGCTCCGGCACGGTAGGCCATGGCGATACCGTCTCCGGTGGCAATATCCGGATTGGTGGTGTATAGGTAGACTTTGCCGGTGCCGCCGGAGCACAGGATAGTTGCCTTGGCCGAGAAGCTGTGAATTTTGCCGGTTTGGGATTCCAGTACATAGGCTCCAAAACAGCTGTCCTGGTTGTCGGAGCTAACCGATGTGCCTGAAAATTTAGAGGCCAGTAGAAGGTCTACGGCGATGTGGTTTTCAAGTATCTTTATATTGGGATTTCTATTGGTTGCTTCAAGAAGAGAGCATTCTATTTTATGCCCCGTGAGGTCATAAGCATGGGCTATTCTCCGGGCAGAGTGGCCACCCTCTCGGCCAAGATCGAGGTGCCCCATATCATCCTGCTCAAAATGAACGCCGAGTTCCAGCAACTCACGCACCCGTTCCGGGCCATTCTCCACCACCATCCGCACGACCTCTGTGTCGCAAATTCCAGCCCCGGAAATTAAGGTGTCGTGAATATGGTCTGCAAAAGTGTCCGTTTCCGAAAGAACACAGGCGATACCGCCCTGCGCCCGATTGGTTGAGGAATCGACCTGTCCTTTTTTGGTGACCATCGTCACCCGTCCAAGAGTTGCGGCTTTTAAGGCGAACGATAATCCGGCGATACCGCTGCCAATAATTAAAAAATCAGTTTCAAATTGCATTTTTTATTTTTCACCTTTATGTTTCTACCAAACATTTATAAAAAAATTGTCGCTCTCAATGTTCTGTACCTTACAGATTGTTTTCTCGGAGTCTATGCTTCGCTCCGCTTACCTGTTTTTTAGAAAAGAATCTATAAGGAACTAGGTAAGCGTAGACTCCGATACCCCCTCGTGGGGTGTTAGCGCTTCTCTTAACCACCCCCCCCAAAAAACTATGCCAAAACTTAAACTGGTTATCTTCGATTGCGATGGAGTTATGTTTGACTCCATCGAGGCCAATAGGGCTTATTATAACACCATCTTGCAGCATTTTAAGCATCCTCCAATGGATGAAGATGAACTACAATTTGTACATGTTAGTCATGTGGCGGATTCTATCCGCCACATTTTTCGTAATTATATGAGTGATTATGAGGAGGTCGAGCGTTATCGTGGTTCTCTGTCATACTTGCCCTTCTTGAAGCATATGCGTATGGAGGCGGATTTACCAGAGTTCTTAAAATTTTTGATGCCGACAATCAGCAGGGCTATAAGTACCAATCGTTCTAACACTATGGACACAATTCTCGAAATGTTCGATTTGGAGAAATATTTTGAAAAGGTCGTAACCTCTGCCGATGTTAAAAACACCAAGCCCCATCCGGAAGCCCTGTATCAAATCCTGGCCCATTTCGGCCTTACCGTACCTGAATGTATCTATGTCGGCGATTCACAAGTTGATGTTGAACACACGGCCTCAGTTAATATGCGAATGATTGCCTTTAAAAATCCGCAATTGGCTACAGATTATCACGTTAATTCATTTATGGAGATAATCAAATTACCAATTTGGCGAGAATGATTTCTGGTCTATTTGGTGCATAATTTAACGGTGCCATCTAAAAAATCTATTTCATGGACAGCGGCATTCTTGATAATCATTGGTTCATCAAAAAGGGCGCTTATCTCAATGCCTTCTGTGGTGACGATAAGCTTGGCGGCATTTTTAAGCAAGGTTTCTTCTTGGCCGTTTGTTTCTAAAATTATGCTCATTTGACACATGATGCACTCCTCCTCCATCGTAATAATAGCAGCGACACCTCTGTCGCTTTAAAAATAATGATATGGCTATGGATTAATTTTTTGCAGGTTGTCTATTTCGCCGATGATAACTAGGATGTCATCTACTGCTAGTTTTTCGTTGGCTTTGGGAATAAATACATAGTCTTTTTCGCCATTTTTTTTCACAGCGATGACTTGAATACGATGTCTGTTGGTTAGATCAAGGTCACGCAGGCTTTGCTCTGCCCAGTTTTGAATCTTTATCTCCTTAACTACAATTTCATTATTAAAGGGGAAATAATCGATAAAACCGGGGATTGTGGTTCTGCTGGCCAATTGCCTGGCCGCCATGCTTTCCGGAATAAAGACATCATCAACGCCAATTTTTCGTAGTAATTTAGCATGATCTTCATGAATGGCTTTGACCCAAACGACCGGTACTCCTAACTCTTTAAGATACAATGAAATCATGGCGCTGGCGGCAATTGAATCGCCAACGCTTACCAGAACATGACTTAAATCTCCCACCCCGATTTGCTGAAGAGCTTCTTTGTCAGCGGCATTGGCACGATAAATTTGCGTAAAAATATGTTTGGCGCGCTTGACGTTTTTTTCATTCAGGTCAATTCCCAGAATATTTATATCTAATTTAGCCAGATGTTTGCCAAATTCAAGGCCAAATTTACCTAGACCAATAACTCCAACCTGGACAAATTTATTCATTTATTATTCTCCTTTTAGTGCCTTAGGACTGATGTGTCATAAAAAACGCAAATGAAAAAGAAAGTATTTTGGGTTAAAGAAGTCCCCCCTACTGTTAAGGCACTTATACCCCCTTGTGGGGTGTTAGTGCCTTAGGACTGATGTGTCATAAAAAACGCAAATGAAAAAGAAAGTATTTTGGGTTAAAGAAGTCCCCCCTACTGTTAAGGCACTTATACCCCCTTGTGGGGTGTTAGTGTCTTAGGACACGCTTTCTGCCCCAAATAACAGGTAGGCAAGGACTCCTGGGAATATTTAAAAGCATTTTAAGATATGTGACTTTCACCCACAGCGAAGGTACATGAAATCAGGATAAATGATCGAAAAACTGCTCTCAATCCTCAAACTTTTCGCTATGGCTTCTATTTCCGAACACTCTCAACCAATAAGTATATCTTCTTCTGCTAATTCAAAAAACTCCTCTTTTTGCATGGCCTTAATTCCTGCTAAGAACACCAGAGGGCCAAGGCGACCGACAAACATCAGGGTCGTAATAATCCATTTGCCCGCCAAAGATAAGTGTGGGGTAAGGCCAGTGCTTAACCCTACAGTTCCAAAAGCTGAAACTGCTTCGAATATTATTTCGAAAACCAGGCCTCGTGTTTGGGGATGAGGCAGGTCGCCGCCCTCCGTTATTGACAATATAAGGGTAGCGGCAAAGATAATCAAAACTGATAGCACCAGCAGAATCAGCGCATTGTTAACTGCCTCACGTTTGATGGCAAATGCCCCGACTCTGGCTTGTTTGCGGCCCTTTAATTGGGCGATGACAAAGGCGTAGATTGTTCTGAAAGTTGTCACCTTGATGCCGCCAGCGCAGGAGCCGGGAGCTCCACCGATAAACATTAGAATAACCATAACAAATAGAGAGACATTGGTCATGCTGTGAATGTCCATGCTGTTAAAACCAGCAGTACGGCAGGTTATCGACTGAAACAATGAGGTGAGCAGGGCATCTGAAAATGGCATTTGACGGTGAAAGCCAATGAACTCCGCCATAAAAATTGCTGCCCAGCCGAAGACAATTAACAACAAAGATGTTTTGATAACTACGGAGGCGTACCAGCTTAGGCTTTGTTTTTTGTCTTTGTGGTGAAAGCTTAATTTTCTCCACATGGTTCCCCGTATTTCAATGAGTACAGAAAAACCGAGACCACCGCAAATAATGAGGGACATGATGATTAAATTAACAGGTACGTTACCTCGCCAAGCAGTGAGGCTGTTGCTATTTAAGGAGAAACCGGCGTTGCAGAAGGCGGAAACGGAGTGAAAAAGAGCTGAAAATAAGCTGAAGCTACCTGGTGGAGCAAGGGTATAGAGCAAGAGACAACCAAGACCCTCAATAATCAAAGTCCCCAAAAGCATGGCCTTTAAAAAATCCCCCAAGGCAAAACGATTATGGGTCATAAGTGCTTGGCCTACGGCTATTTTATCAGTTAATGAAACCTGTTGGCGAAGCATATAAAAGGCCAGGCTGGTAAAGGTCATAATCCCTAAACCGCCCAGTTGAATAAGAATCAGGATAACCGTTTGACCAAAGCGGTTGAAATATGTGCCGGTATCAACCACGGAAAGGCCGGTAACGCAGGCTGCTGAGGTGGCTGTGAAGAGGGCGTCGGGCCAGGATATTTCTCCATGCGACAGGCTCAAGGGGTTATGTAGCAGGAGTGCCCCGCTTAATATCGCTATCCCGAAAAACAATACGGGTAAAAAAATGGGGGGAAGTGTTCTTGGTAATTTAAAGACGGTCATGGATCACGATAGGTTTACGCTGACGGGGCAATGATCTGAACCCGTTATATCGGGTAAAATGGCGGCATTTTTGATCCGGTTTTCAGCCTTTTTATTTATACAAAAATAGTCAATCCGCCAGCCGATATTCCTTGCCCTGGCGTTAAAACGGTAAGACCACCAGCTATAATTGTCTGGCTTCTGATTGAATTTTCGGAAAGTATCCACGAAGCCATTTTTCAGGAAGTCATCCATCCAGGCTCGTTCTTCGGCACAATAACCCGGATTCATCTCGTTTGATTTGGGATTCTTCAGGTCAATGGGGCGGTGGGCCACATTGAAGTCCCCACATACTAATACTGCTTTTTGCTTGGTCAGGCTGTCGGCAAATTTGTGTAGGGCGGCGTTAAACGCAAGTTTGTAGTCTAAGCGTTTTAATTCATGCTGGGAATTTGGGAAATAGCCGTTAATTAGAAAAAAATCATCATATTCAACGGTCAATACTCGTCCCTCATCGTCAAATTCTGAATTGCCCAATCCGTAAATTATGTTGGCTGGTTTATGTTGCGTGTAAATGGCCACACCGGAATATCCCTTGCGCCTGGCGGAATGCCAAAACGATTTATAGCCGGGGATATTAAGCAATTGCTCAGACAATTGTTCCGGTTGGGCCTTGGTCTCTTGAATGGCTAGAATACTGGGCTGCAATTTGCCGAGTAAATCAATAAAGCCCTTTTTCTCTATGGCTCGGATGCCATTGACGTTCCAGGACATTATCGTCTGTCCTATGCTGGTTTGTGGCTGCCTGGTTGTGGCTTTTGGGATTTTCCTCGGCGTAACTCCGATTTGCGGGCATGAATCTCTGATGACACAACGCTCGCAATGCGGGGCAACAGGTTTACATGTACCTTGACCAAAGGCTACCAGAATGGAATTTATTTCCAGCCAATATTTGCTTGGCAACTTGTCTCGCAGTGCCATTTCGGTTTGCAGTGGTGTTTTTGTCTGTACATATCCCCAAATATTCATAATCCGGTGGACATGGGTATCAACGCAAATGGCGGGTTTGCCAAAGGCTACGGCTCTGACTAAATTTGCGGTTTTTCGTCCTACCCCTGGGAGTTTGGTCAGGTCATCAATTTCTTTCGGTACTTTACCTCCAAAAAAATCCATCGCTGTCGGTAATCTATGTAAATAATTGGCTTTGGATTTATAAAAACCGACCGGATAGATTAATTTACTAATTTCGTCTTCGGCCAGGGCTGCGAGACTTTTGAGATCGGGGGCCTTGGCGAATAAACGCTCGGCTGCCTTGGCGGTGGTCTCGTCCTTAGTGCGGGCCGAAAGAATCGTGGCGGTCAGGACCTTGAATGGATCTTTGGTCTGGATGGCGATCAAATCAACGACTGGCACCTTATATGATTTAACTTCTTTTTTTACGGCGGCGATTAATTTTGTAATATTCATTTAATACTTTATGACGTATTTTTGTGTTAAAAATCAGCAGTGTCCGGTTACAAAGTTGCGAGCACAATTTAGAGCTGTTTTAAGCCCCAAAACCGTCTTTCCGGCATGTTTTTAGCCGGAATCCAGAAAATTATTTTCGGAGTATTAATGGATCCCGGCTAAAAACATGCCGGGATGACGAGTATGCGAGGTTTTTATCTTTACTAATAAGTCAATGCAAGTCCTTAATCGTATACTACTGGTTAAAAATACTCTTGAAATAAGATAGTTGCATCTAAAGTTAAGGTATTTGTCCAAGGCAAGTGTTTTATTCGAAGTTTGCGCTTATGTCCAGTCTGTTTGGGTTTGGACTGAGTTAGTACCTTACAGATTGTCTTCTCGGAGTCTACGCTTCGCTCCGCTTACCTGTTTTTTAGAAAAGAATTTATAAGGTACTAGGTAAGTGTAGACTCCGATACCCCTCGTGGGGTGTTATGCCTTAGTCCTGATGTGTTATAAGAACACGAATGAAAAAAGTACGTTGAAACAAAGAGTGTTACACCCTACTGTTAAGGCACTTATCCCCTTACTGGAGGATATACCGTTACCAGCGTTTTTTCGCAACCCTGTGCTACGGCAGCGTGGAGAGACCCGAACATTAAACGTTGCGGCAATGCCTGGGCAGGTGGCCCTGCCATAATGATCAAATCATAATTGGCGGCTTCTTTTAATATCGTTTTCTGGCGGGCCTCTGTGGTTATGACTTGGCATGTGGTTAGTTGTGATAACTTTTCGGCTGCCGCCCAATGTGTGAGTTCTTCTTCTTCCTGTCTTATATCCTGCTCGGTGTCAGAAGACGACATAAGACGAAGCAGGGTTATCTGGTGCTGCCCTACGGCGGCTATAGCTTTAAGTGGGTCTTTGATTTCCTTAAGCGCTTGTTTGTGAAAAAATGGTACCAAAATACGTTCCGTATGGAAGGTGCCGCTGAACTTGATAATTATGGTCGGGCACGGTGCTTCGGCGACTATTCTGCCGATAATTTTTTGAAAGGCTGCTGGGTTTATGGCCGAATGTCCCAGAACGATTCCCCTGGTTTGGGATTGCTGGGCAGTTTCCAGAATACCCAGGGCAATGTCGTCATTTTTCTTGGTCACCGCATATAGCTCTGAACCCATATTATGAACTTCTGCCTTAATCGCAGCAAGTAAAGCCTTGTCACGTACCTGCATTTCGGCATTATACCCAGTGAGGGGAATGATTTGGGCAACCATGGGATAGGCATCGTAATAATTGGCAAAAATGGCGGTCATTCTGGCTAGGGCCGCCCCGGTGGCTATATGACTAGCCCCAAAGATTACCACCCCTTCTCCATGCATCGGTGGAGATAATTTCGGCCATGTCCATGGCACCATCGGCCCTCCCGGAGG
>CAYTNB010000025.1:0-21163 GCA_964439085.1 uncultured Desulfobulbia bacterium
ATGAAGGTAAGGGTAAGATCGTCGATCTTTTAACTGGTTCAGCTGATTATGTTGTCCGTTTTCAAGGCGGCAACAATGCCGGTCACACCTTAGTAGTGGATGGAAAGAAATTCGTTTTTCACCTAATCCCCTCCGGCATACTATACGAAAACAAAAAATGTTTTATCGGTAATGGCGTTGTTCTAGATCCAGGGGTACTTCTGAAAGAAATGACCGAATTAGCCAATAACGGACTCACCGTTAATCCCGCCCGCCTATCCATCAGCGAAAACGCTCATTTGATTATGCCATATCACAATATGCTTGATCTCGCCAGCGAGTCCAAGATGGAGAAATGCAAAAAAATTGGCACCACTGGCCGAGGCATTGGCCCTTGTTACGGGGATAAAATCTTACGCAAGGGTATTAAGATTGGTGAGCTGCGCGATGAGGAATTATTTAAGGATAAGCTGCATGATAACATCAGAGAAAAGAACCTGATTCTTGGCAATGGCAACAAGGCTCTATCCTTTGACGAAATTTATAGTCTTTTTATGACCTATGCTGAAAAATTAATTCCATATATTAAAAATGTCTCTGTTGAACTGGACGAGGGCAGAAAAGCTGGGAAGCACATTCTATTCGAGGGAGCACAAGGCACTCAGCTAGACATTGACCACGGCACCTACCCCTTTGTCACCTCTTCCAATACTGTGGCGGGCAACGCCTGTATTGGTTCAGGTTTTGGGCCGTCTCATATTGATGCAGTTATTGGTATCCTAAAGGCCTACACAACCCGAGTTGGAGAAGGGCCATTCCCCACTGAGCTATTTGACAGTACCGGCGAATCAATCCAGAAAAAAGGCGGCGAGTTTGGCGCCACCACCGGTCGTAAGCGCCGCTGCGGCTGGCTTGACGCTGTTGTAGGGCAAGATGCAGTACGTCTAAACGGCATTACGGAACTCGCAATTACCAAACTGGACGTCTTAAGCGGCCAGTCAAATCTGAAAATTGCCACATCCTACCTTGACGGGAACCAGAAGCTAACTACTATGCCCGGCAATATAAGGCAGACATCACGTCTACAGCCGGTATATGAAGATATTCCCGGCTGGGACGAAGAAATTGACAAGGCTTCCTGTCTGGACGATTTACCTGCCAAAGCCCGTGATTATGTAAAACGCATTGAAGACCTCACGGAGACTCCTGCAAATATTATTTCCGTAGGGCCAGGACGTGAGCAAACTATCATGTTGAAAAACCCCTTCGAGAAATAGGAAGTATGGCAATTTATTGTCTTTGAGGGTCTGTTCAGCCCGATAATCGGTAACCGGTCAGAAGCACTCCGTATTTTATATGGCAGCTCGCTTATACAACGGGACAAACTCTGACTTATCGTAACGACTAGAGCCACAAACTCCCCTTAATCTGGATAGTTACCTTCTTAGATACATTGTGCCGCTCATTACGTCAGCCATGTCCACAGCGCTTTGGGCAAGCATATTTGCCACAACAGGGGCGCCGTTTGGACGTCTGATGGTGGGTGGTGTCAGGGCATTAAACAGGGAATGGAGCATATCACTCTTCGGATAATCTAAGGGCTGATCCATGGCCTGAGCGATATGCCATACGGTCTTGCCAGTTTTAGCATTAATCAACCGCACCGCCACGTCAAGGCGGGCTCCGCCCATCTCAGTACCCTCTAAAGCATAATTAATCCGCCCGGCCAGCACTAGATCGACCTTCCCTTTCCGTCCCGCAGCTATTGCCTCCTCGGCATTACCATATTGACCAGGCAACAGCTTCACCTTGGCAAAAGCCTGCTTGCCCAGCAATATATCTTGAAAAATAGATGCCGCCCCAGCCCCAAAGCCAGCATTCATATTAGCAGGTACCATAAATGGCATAATCCCCACCGTAGATTGAGCATAAGCCTCACTACTGAGCGGATGGATAAAGACAACTGGGGCTCCTTTTTTCACTTCAGCCTGTCGGGATGATTGCTGATCTGTAAGCGTAGAACATCCACCCAACAAAAGAAACACCCCTAACACAAATGATATTCTAGTGATTATGCTCATAAAAAACCTCAATTTGACGATCCTGTCTCACATAGATGTCAGCTAAAAAGTATACCAACATGACGCATCTATCCAGAGTTTTAAAAAAAGACATCTTAAAAATTTTCGTCTCCTGACAGCATGTCAATAACCGGACCGCCATCAGCCAACAAATAGTTAATAGTCAAGCTTCGCTTAATTTCTAACCCAGCCACGGATAAAACGTCCTGGGACACAGCATCAAGTACCTTAATATTAATTATAATTGATTTGGGAGTCATCGAATAGGTGCCTACCACAATAGCATTGGCATTATGCTCTTTAGCCAGCCTCCCGGTTTCTCGACTGAGAGCCAATTCGCCGCTATGACCTTTTATCAATAGGCCGGACATTTTACGTAATTCAATAACCCCGTAACCATGATTAAACAAGCGAGTCGCCAGCGATTCGCTGAGAGCCCTGCCAAATTTCGAGGTCTGATATAGATCATCCAAATTTACCAAGGTAGTGAATATCAATTTATCACCCAACCCAAAGGATGATCGACGATTGCTAATGAGCTGGCGGGCCAGATTTTCACCAATCCCAAAAAAATCAGGAGTCGCCACCGCCACCGTGCGGCCCTCTCTAACTTGACTACAACCACCTACGAGTAGAGCCAAAATGGTAAAAGTTAGCCACCATCTCGATTTTATTAACTTAGCATTTGTCTTTTGCATATTCTCCTCCGACCTTATTCACCACCCATCTGAGCAGAAAATTTTTGCACCCGCACTACCCCACCTTTCCGAGGAGGAGTGGCCTCATCGGAAAGCATTTGACTAGTTACCGAATCCAGTTCGAAAGCCAGACTGGCATTTGACAAAACCATGCCATCAGTATTTCTCAAAAGCCGGGCATTTAAAAAAATCTGTCCGTCGGCATAAGTATAAGTGCCGACAACCATAGCCTGAGCACTATGAATATAACTTAGCTCTTTCATGTCCCTGGACAGGCCATATTCCCCCGCTTTTTCGTGAATCATTATTCCCGCACTCTTCCGGACATCCAGCACCTCAACACCAGCGGACTGCAGATCACCCATCAACTCTTCTCCGATATAACGCCCCAAAGATGAAGTTTTGTATAAATTATTCAGATTAACAAAAGAATCAACGCTTAGAACATACTCTTCGGCAATACTTTCCCTTGAATTAGCAAGCAATTGATTTCCAAGTTCCTGGATTCTGGCCTTCAGCGCATTGGATTCTGCCGCAGGCTTGTCAACCTCTTTTTTATCTTTACTTTTCCAAGCAAAAAATGACAAATAATCCCAAAAGTTCTTAGCCTTTACGGGCGTTACCACTCTGGCTGTCCTATATTGATAGTCAGTTCCTATTGGTTCAGAATAATCCAAACCATAGCCCTCATCCGCAGCCCACAATACACTGCCTGAAAGAACAACAAACGAGCAAACCAATAAACAAAAAACTGTCACACCCGGAGTTAGCTTTGAAAAACGATTATCAATCATCATCGCACCTATTGTGTATTGTTGTTTTGTACCGAAACAGCAACGCCAGTTGGCCGAGAGGCGGGATAAACTACAGCCTGATAGCTATTTCTGCCGATAGGAGGCCCCAAAAAGCGTACCCCCACACCACCAAGCGATAAAGAACCACCACCAGTACCACACGCCGTCAAGGCAAATAGCCCTATACATATTAGCAATATCACATAAATACAGCTCTTCATAGATTCCACCATTCCAAGAATATCAGTTTTCAGATGTCATTTTTTTGACGACTTTATCAGGAATTAATTTCCCACTACCATGCGACAAATTCACAAAGAATTAGCCAACACAAGCCGCTGTTTAAGGGCCTTGGCAAGAAAACATGCCGCCCATATTCATAACTGCCCAAGCCCATCCAGTTTTTTATGCACGTTTAGTGCCAATAGTAACAAGCAGCAACTGGTCACAAAAAATTATTGCCAAATCTTGCAAAATGATTATACTGACTGAGTTTTAGCTGACGTTGCATAAAAGCGGTGCTATTTCTGCTCAAAACGGTGTTTACGTTACCATCTTGACCCCGTTTGGCTAGTCACCCAAAACGAACGAATCACAGATAATAGTCGCAGGACTAGGAATATCACAATCAGTAGCAGTATGACTTGATCATATGCGAAGGAGTCACCATGGCACGGATTACAGTTGAAGATTGTCTGAAATTAATCGGCAGTGAAAATCGTTTTGCCCTAATTCATCTAGCCATTGCCCGCTTAAAACAGCATCGCAACGGCATGCCTTTCTTGGTTGAGGGCAAGAACAAAGAAGTTGTAATGACCTTAAGAGAAATTGCGGCAGGCGCAGTCACAAGCGAAAATTTGAAAAAATTTGAGGAATTTGCCAAGGCAGAAGCCGCCGCAGAGGCGACAGCTTCTGTAGAAGCTGTCGCTCTGACCGAAACCGCCGAAAAGGCAGAGACTACTCCAGTAACAAAAAAAGCAGAAGTCACAACTATCACCCCCACGCCTCCAGATACACAACCAGAAGAGCAAGTTAATTAAAATGGATTTTTATGATACATTAGGAGTGTCGCACTCCGCCAGTGCCGATGAGGTCAAAAAAGGTTATCGTAAGATGGCCAAAAAATACCATCCTGACCGCAACAAGGGCGACAAAATAGCCGAAGATAAATTTAAAAATGCCGCTGCTGCCTATGAGGTTCTCAGTGACCCGCAAAAACGGCAAATTTACGATCAATACGGCGAGGAAGGCCTGAAGAGCTCAGGATATGGCGGCCCAGGCAATGCCGAGGATATTTTTTCTAATTTTGGCGACGTTTTCGGGGATTTGTTTGGTTTTGGAGGCGAAAGGTCAACGCAACAAAAGCGTAATGGTCCGATCCCCGGTTCCGATCTGCGTTATGACCTGAAGATCTCATTCATGGAGGCCGTCCACGGCATCAACAAGGAAATCGAAATAACCAAGCCAGAAACTTGTTGGACATGCGAAGGAACCGGTTTGCGCCCTGGTTATCAGAGCAAGACCTGTTCTATTTGCAAAGGCCGTGGCCAAGTTATGCGTTCGCAGGGTTTTTTCCGTATAAACTCGACATGCCCGCAATGCCAGGGAAGTGGAGAAATCATTTCTGACCCATGCCAGGACTGCGGAGGCAATGGCCTAGTTAATAAAAAGAAAAAAGTTTCATTAAAGATTCCGGCAGGCGTTGACACCGGTGCCAGAATGCGTTTACAGGGCGAGGGCGAAGGTGGCCGTAAAGGTGGATCGGCAGGAAATCTCTACGTGGTTATCCACGTTGAGCCGCATGAATTTTTCGAAAGAGAAGGTAGTAATATTTATTGTACCTTGCCAATCTCGATGATAAAAGCAGCCTTAGGGACTAAAGTTGACGTACCGACAATCCATGGAGAGAAACCTTTAACTATAAAAAAAGGCGCCCAGACTGGTCAGGCAATTACCATACATGATGAAGGCGTACCGAGTTTGCGTGGGCATGGACGTGGAGACATGATTGTCACATTGCAGGTTATGACTCCAACCAAGATGTCCAAAGAACAGGAAGAACTGCTAAAAAAGTTCGCAGAACTTAGCGGTGAACAAGAAGATCAACCGGAGGAAGAGGGCTTTTTCAAAAAGCTTCTTAACCACTTATAAATGTCAGATAATAGTCTTAATCATTTTGACGTAGCAGGAAATGCCTGGATGGTTGATGTTTCCGCTAAGGACGACACCTCCCGAGAGGCCATAGCTCAGGGTTCGATTCAAATGACCCCTGCAGGGTATGATCTGGTTAAAACTGGCGAAATCGCAAAAGGTGACGTCCTGGGAGTGGCCCGCATTGCTGGAATAATGGCTGCCAAGAAGGTCGATCAACTTATTCCACTGGCCCACCCGTTAAACATCAGTAAGGCCGAAATAGCCTTTGACTTTGATGATAACGCATATACCATTATCATTACAGCAACCATGAGGATTGTCGGCAAAACCGGAGTGGAGATGGAGGCGCTGACGGCAGTATCGCTAGCCGCCCTGACCATTTACGATATGAGTAAAGCGGTGGATAAAGGCATGATTATAAATGATATCAAACTGCTCAAAAAAAGCGGTGGTAAAAGCGGCACGTATGAACGATAATAGATTTAGTTCTCAAGAAACCAACTAACATATGGGTATGCATGTGTTATGCATACCCCCTACAGCTGATAGTGGAGAGAAATATGAACAAGGATAAAAAAGATTATTTTCGTGAAAAGCTAGATGCGATGCTCAATGACCTATTATCAGAAGCAGATAAAACACTGGTAGAGATGACTGGCCAGAACGATAAATACCCAGACCCTACCGACCGGGCGTCAGCTGAATCAGACCGCAATTTCGAACTCAGGATAAGAGATAGGGAAAGGAAATTACTAGCCAAGATCAAATCTGCTATTAGTCGCATTGACACCGAGGATTTTGGTGTCTGTGACAGTTGCGGGGAAGACATTTCGCCACAACGACTTGAGGCACGTCCAGTTACTACTTTGTGTATCGCTTGTAAGACCAAGCAGGAAAACCATGAGAAAACCCATGCAGGTTAATTAGATACCCACTGTAGGATTATGCCGGAACTTCGTAAAGATCCCATTCTTGGCCGCTGGATAATCATCGCCAAAGAAAGGGGAAAAAGACCAACAGATTTTATTATTGACAAGACTCCTTCGAGAGGGGGATTTTGTCCATTATGCTCCGGCAATGAGAGGACCACGCCTCCCGAAGTATTAAGCTATAGCGACCAGACGCACGCCGCCAACGCCCCTGGCTGGTCTCTAAGAGTAGTGCCAAACAAATACCCGGCCCTGGTTATTGAAGGCAATTTAGACAAAGAAGGTGAGGGACTCTATGACAAGATGAATGGGATTGGCGCCCACGAAGTCATAATAGAGTCACCTAAACACGATGATGTCTTTGCCTATCTACCGACCAATCGGATGAAGCTGGTGTTTTTGGCCTTTCGTGATCGCCTTATTGACTTGGCCCATGACCCCCGTTTCCGATATGTTATGGTTTTCAAAAACCACGGCAAGGCCGCTGGCGCTTCACTTGAGCACTCCCATTCACAGTTAGTCGCCCTTCCCATCCTGCCGCGCATGATTGTCTCTGAACTGCAGGGAAGTCTTACCTATTTTAAATATAAAGAACGTTGTATTTTCTGCGATATCATCCACCAGGAGATGCATAACAATGTACGTGTTGTCTGCGAAAATGACCAATTCATCGTAATTGCGCCATTTGCCCCCCGCTCGCCTTTTGAAATGTGGGTTCTCCCCAAACATCATTCTTCGGCTTACATTTCCATGGATGATAACCAGTTTACAATGCTCACTCAAATTTTTTCCGAATGCCTGAGGCGTCTGGACAAATGTGTACCTAACGCTCCCTACAATTTTGTTTTGCACACGTCGCCGCTGAGATCACAGCCTATGGAACACTTTCATTGGCATTTTGAGATAGTACCCAAGCTTACGCAAATCGCCGGTTTTGAATGGGGAACCGGTTTTTATATCAACCCAACTCCGCCGGAAGATGCCGCCAAATATCTGCGAGAGGTAAAATTATGAAGAAGATATTGCTTGTTGACGATGAGGAATCCATCCATCTTCTCTATCAGGAAGAACTTGAAGAGGAAGGATACAGGATATTTTCGGCTTTTTCAGGCGAAGAGGCCTTAGAAAAGTTGGAAACTCTCGATGCAGATCTGGTAATCCTTGACATAAACATGCCCGGCATGAGCGGTCTTGAGGCTCTGCGCCAGATCAAAGAAATTAACCAAAGCTTACCGGTTATTTTATGTTCAGCATACCAGGAGTTCAAACAGGATTTATCTTCTTGGGCATCAGATGAGTATTTGGTCAAATCAGCTAACCTTGACGAATTGAAAGCGGCAGTCAAGAGGCATCTTGGCTGAGATGAAGGACATCCAGAATCAACCAGATTTCCGTAAGATCAACATAAAAAAAGTCGGAGTCAAAAATATTTCATACCCTATCACCGTTCTGGATAAGGAAAACACCATCCAACGGACCGTGGCCACGGTCAATATGTATGTCAATTTACCCCATCAATTCAAAGGCACACACATGAGCCGCTTCGTGGAAATCCTGAATCGTTTTCATGGGGAGATAAACCTGCAAAACTTTCATAATATTTTAAAAGAAATGAAGGACAAACTCCAGGCTCAAGCCGCCCATATGGAGATTGAGTTCCCCTACTTTTTAAAAAAATCAGACCTACTTGCCGGAACAAATACCATCGAGTATAAATGCCGAATGCACGGTTCATTGCAAAACGTTGACGATCTGGTTTTGGAAATTCAAGTGCCCATCCGCCCTCCCAGCTCAGCTCCGGTCAGCGGCGTGATGCCAAAGTCCCTGGGAAATTGGGGAATTGCCAAGGTGGCCTTACGTTTTCTGCGCTTTATCTGGATTGAAGACCTGATTATCCTGATTGAATCCGTCACAAGCCATAACCTGAGCTGGAATGACACGGACAAACCAGGTATTCAGGAAGAACTCACCCTGGAGAATATGACCCGCAGTCTGGCCAAAATATTACGAGCGAATCAAGATATAAGCTGGTTCAATTTGAACATAAAAAACTTTGCCCAAAGCGGTAACACCTTTGCGGCATTGGAGTGGCAGACGGAGTAGAGCTGAGTAGAAAGAAAGGAGAAACAGATAATCGTCACACGGAATTCATAACTTCAGCAAATCAATCAATTTTAGTAAACCCTAGTAGACCATGAATAACCAACTTATTTTTGAAATCGGCACCGAAGAAATCCCGGCTGGCTATATTCTGCCCGCTCTTAAAACCCTTAAAGAACATCTGGCCGACAGCCTAGCGGATTTAGACTTGACCTGCCGTGAAATAAAGTGCGCCGCCACCCCGCGCCGTTTAGTACTCTGTGTTGAAGATCTTCTTGATTGTCAACCCGACAAAACTGAAGATATACTAGGGCCCCCTAAAAAAGCGGCCTTTGGCGCAGACGGCAAGCCAACCAAGGCAGCCGTGGGTTTCGTAAAATCCAAAGGCGCTGACCTCGCAGATATCCAGATCGCCAACACCCCCAAGGGCGAATATTTAATGCTTCGCCAGGAGAAAAAAGGCCGCCCAACCAAAGAATTGCTGGCAAAATTACTCCCCGACTTGATCAAAGGCATTCCCTTTCCGAAGTCCATGCGTTGGGGGGCATCCAGAACCAGCTTTGCTCGCCCCATACAATGGATTTTAGCTCTATATAATGGTTCAGTCATCCCCTTCTCAATTGATGGTGTAGGAGCCTCCAGCAATATCACCTACGGTCACCGTTTTATGGCTCCGGATGCCATTAAAATAGAAAATTATCAACAATACCTAACCAGCCTACAGGCCAGTCATGTAGTAGTTGACCCAGAAGAGCGAAAGGCGGCAGTAATTTTTGCAATAAACAAAGCGGCCCAAAAATCAGGCGGCCATATCTTGACCGATGACGATTTAGTGGCAACAGTCGCCAATCTGGTCGAGTCGCCGCACGCCATTCTTGGCACCTTTGACCCCAAATTTCTCGATCTTCCTAAAGATGCCCTGATTACATCAATGCGCAAACATCAAAAATATTTTGCCATTGTCGATGAAAAAGGAAAACTCCGGGCCAACTTCATCGCCGTCAATAACACTGGCGTTAAAGATGAGGTATTAGGGGCAGAGGGGCATCAAAAGGTATTACGGGCCAGATTGGAAGACGGCCTTTTCTTTTTCCGAAAAGACCAGAAACGTCAACTGGCTGACAGGGTAAACGATCTTGGCGCATTGATTTTTCAAGCCCAGCTTGGCACAATGCAAGAGAAAACTGACAGGGTACAAGCCCTTGCCCAATTTTTGGCCCAGAAACTGGCCCCCGAGATGTCAGAAGATGCTAAGCGAGCTGCTTACCTGGCTAAGGCTGATTTGCTGACCGAGATGGTCAATGAGTTTCCAACACTACAGGGAATAATGGGGCGGGATTACGCAATCCTGGACGGCGAAAAAGAAGAGGTGGCCAAGGCAATAGCCGAACATTATATGCCTGTCAGGGCGGGAAGCCCCCTGCCCCAAGGTAATCTCGGCGCCATAGTCAGCCTAGCCGACCGTATAGATACCATTGCAGGTTGTTTCGGAATCGGCCAGAAACCATCCGGCGCCACCGACCCCTTTGGGCTACGCCGCCAGGCACTGGGGCTGATTCATATAATTGAAAATAAAAATTTCACCCTGTCAATAAACGCATTAACCACCGAGGCCTTAAGGCTTTATGGTGATAAATTGCCGATTGATCCTCTTACCGCCCAACAGCAGGCAACTGATTTCATAAAGAGACGTTTTATGAATGACCAGATAGGTCTTGCTATCCCGAATGAGACTGTTGAGGCCGTGATATCAGTAGGTTTCGATGATATTTTGGACAGTCGTTACCGAATCGAGGCCCTGCACTCCGTCAGCAGCAAAGCAAGTTTCCCACTCTTAGCAGGATCATTCAAAAGGGTAATGAACATCATCAAAGACCATAAGAGCAACGATCCTGTCCCAGGTCTATTTACCGTCGCAGAAGAAAAATGTCTACACGACAGCTATCTGCAAATAAGTCAAGAGGCTTTGCCCCTGCTTAAAAACCACGATTACCTGGCTGCTATGGAAATAATTCTTAAGATGAAGGAACCGGTGGATGTGTTCTTTGACAAGGTAATGGTAATGGATGGTGACCCGGCTATCCGTAATAACAGGCTTAACCTCCTGGCCGCCATCGCCAATCTCTTCCTACAGGTGGGTGATTTTTCGAAAATGACGGTGGGATAAATTTAAACACCCTCTCCCCGGGGAGAGGGTGTTTAAAGGATTAGTACCTTACAGATTGTTTTCTCGGAGTCTGCGCTTACCTGTTTTTTAGAAAAGAATTTACAAGGACTAGGTAAGCGTAGACTCCGATACCCCCTCGTGGGGTGCCAGAACTTTCAAATTAGCTCTTCAGAACAGCACCCAAGTCCTTGACCTTATCCACGTTCTCTTTGATGGACATTGCCTCTTTAACTCCAGGGACGCTATCTTCCAGCATATTTTTTCCGCCCTCTTCAACATCACGCAAGCCAGTTTTAAAGGATCGTATACCCTTTCCAAGTCCTGCACCAATTTCCGGCAGTTTTTTGCCACCAAAAACCAAAAAAGCAATACCCAAAATAACTATCAACTCCGGTGTTCCTAGACCAAACATAACTATCTCCTTTTTAGTGCCTTATAACTTGTTTTGTATCAAAAAACAGGTAAGCAAGACTACGAGAATTTTAAAAAACTTTTAGAATAAATGACTTGATCTACCGTTAAGGCACTTATTCCCCTATACGGGGGGACTAAAAAGAGTTCCCCAAAGGGCTATAATAAATTTATTTTTAGAAAAAGAAAGACAAATCGTCACCAGACATCATTTGCGCTATGCCTTCTTATCATTTTGATCTTCAATTTCATCAGGATCATCATTTTTTTTGGTGGCGTCCTTAAAATTCTTGATCCCCCTACCAATACCAGAGCCAATCTCAGGCAATTTACCCGCCCCAAAAATAATAACAATAATTACAAGAATAACCAGTAACTCGGGCATCCCTAATCCAAACATATGTGTTCTCCTGGTTTAGAATCAATGCGCATGGGCGTATAAAACGCAAATGCATACACTACTCATGAGTATGGTTTACATACTATTCGTAAACCCCGATTTTTTCAATGTAATTTTACACTGGCTATAATTCCAATATATTTATAAAATGATATCCATGAATTTAGAAAACATTTTTTCAACCCACCCCATACTCCAAAACACGCCTATCCAGATGATTTTAATCATAATCATCTACGCCGTACTAGCCAAAGCTGTTGACCTTTTTATCAGCCACGGTCTCAGCCGGTTAGCAAGCCTGTCCAGCATGAAACTTGATGATGAGATCGTTGCCGCCGTTCATAGCCCGGTTTACTGGACAGTCTTTTGCCTTGGGATATTGCATGCCCTGCAATTAAGCAACCTTAACCAACCATGGCAAGTTGTTTTACCAAATCTTACGAAGTCCATTATCCTCATAATCTGGACAATTACCAGTTTCAGGATACTGAGATTTACACTGCGGCTATCTACACTTGAAGATCTTCTGAGACGCAAGATTCCCATAAGTGCTTTTAGCATTATTAGAAAATTATTCAGAATCTCCATTCTTGTCACCGCAACAATCTGGTTTTTGGGATTATGGGATGTCAATCTAACCCCGTTCTTTGCTTCTGCAGGTATTGCCGGTATCGCAGTTGCCATGGCAGCCAAAGACTCTCTTGCCAATTTTTTCGGTGGCATCAGCATCTTTATGGATAGTGTATTTAAGGAAGGAGATTTTATTGTTTTAGATAGCGGTGAGCGCGGCGAAGTGTTGGATGTTGGTATGCGCTCAACCAGGATAATGACCAGAGATGATATTCAAATAACCATCCCCAATTCAATTCTGGCAAATACCAAAATCATTAACGAAAGTGCTCCAGAGCCAAGATTCAGGATCAAAGTACCTGTTGGCGTGGCCTATGGCAGCCATCCGCAAGCCGTCGAAGAAGTACTCCTGGCCGTTGCCAACAACCTTAAACTGGTGAGCAAAACCCCTGCTGCGAGAGTGCGGTTCCGAATGCTCGACGCCTCATCGATTAATTTTGATCTGCTGTG
This sequence comes from uncultured Desulfobulbia bacterium, assembly GCA_964439085.1. Classification (GTDB taxonomy): domain Bacteria; phylum Desulfobacterota; class Desulfobulbia; order Desulfobulbales; family VMSU01; genus JAADIV01. Next base: position 12,794 of record CAYTNB010000025.1, read on the forward strand.
CTGGGTAGAAGATCCACGCCAAAAAGGCCTGGTGACCCACGAACTATTAAAAAGAATTTACACGGCCCTGCAGGAGGCGGAAATTTCCATCCCATTTCCGCAACTGGATGTACATTTTAAGAGACAGAATTGATGGCATCGTAAAAAGTACCCAAAAAAGGAGCATAGCAATTCGGTCTACTGTGTTGTAGCAATTTTTTAGGCACGAGGCATACCATATGTATGGCCTCGCACCTAAAAAATCACTACGCCTCGGAGTCTCACTCCGTTCGCTTACCTGTATATCAAACTTTTCGCAGTCTACGCTTAGCTACTTAGCCATCCCGAGACTTTTTACGAGTGCATCAGAATTAGCTCGTTACAGATAAATTAAATCTAAGGAAACGTATAAATGTTAAAATCAATCAGTGTGACAACACGCCTTTTTACGGTAACAGGCCTTTTATTATTATTTGCTTTGCTGACTGGATTCTTTGGCCTAAAAGAAACAAAAGAAAACAACATAGCCCTATCATCCGTCTATAATAACCAGGTTATCCCCTTAAATAAACTGCGAAACCTAGAGCACCTCTTTCAGTCTGGCATTGTCCGGCCCGTTGACCAACTTCTCTTTGAGCAAATAACTTGGGATCAGTGCCAGGTTCAGGTTACCAGGACCGTTGAATTACTTAACAATCATTGGGCAGATCTTCACAAGATTCATCCAGAAAACGGTGGCCAAGAAAACTGGCTCCGTGCCGCCGACCCGTTAATCATCCTTTCAAAACATAGCATGGAACGTCTTATAACCATTCTACAAAATCAAAAAACAACCGAGCTAGACGATTTTGCAGATAAAACCATATCACAATTAGCGGAGCAATATTCAGAAGTTACCGAAGCACTGATTCAGGAACGTCTTTCAAGTATAGCCAAACAATATGCGGCCTCCCAAAAACGTTACCAACAGGCCAAAAACAATTTTATTTGGTCTCTCATTCTGGGAATCACCTTAGCCGGGATCGTCAGTCTTCTCCTGGTGCAGAGCATTAACAAGCCCCTTGGGCAAATTGCCCAAGCCATGAAAAACTTGATGAACGGTGACCTAAGCCAAAAACTGGTCTATGAGCATAATGATGAATTTGGCATACTTATAAATGGATTTAACAAGATGGTAGCCGACCTGAACGAACTTATCTCCACCGTTGAAAGCTCCGGTATTCAGGTTACCAGCTCCATCACAGAAATTGCCGCCTCAACCAAGCAACAGGAGGCCACCGTTAATGAGCATGCCGCCACCTCCAACGAGATTGCCGCCTCCACCACAGAAATCGCCGCCACTTCAGAAAATTTAATGGCCACAATGTCAAAAGTTACCGATATGGTGCACAACACCACGATGGCCGCCTCTCATAGCCATAAACGCCTGAACAATATCAATAGAATAATGCGTAAAATGGAGGAATCTACCGTCTCAATTGTCAATAGGCTGTCAATCTTAAACGAAAAGGCCAATAACATTGCCATCGTCACCAAAACGATTAATAAAATAGCTGACCAAACGAATCTGCTGTCTTTAAATGCGGCCATTGAGGCGGAAAAAGCGGGAGAATACGGTTCCGGATTCTCGGTTGTATCTTCTGAAATCAGGCGACTAGCTGATCAAACCGCCGTGGCCACATTCGACATAGAACAGATGGTGAACGAGGTACGCTCCGCCGTCACTGGTGGTGTTATGAGTATTGAGAAGTTCGCCGATAATGTGCGCCGCAGCTTCTCCGACGTGCAAATCAGTTCTAACCAAATATCTGAGGTTATCAGCCAGGTAGAGGCATTACAGCCCCCAATCGAGACGCTGAACGAAGGGATTGAGGCACAGTCAATGGGTGCCAAACAGATTAACGAGGCCGTCAACCAGCTCAATGAGGCGGCCCAGCAAATAGCCGAAACAGTGGGCCAAAGCAGCACAACAATTACTCAACTTAGCGAGGCTACACAGACCCTGCGAGAAAGCGTATCCCGGTTTAAGCTGACTAATGACAGCTCTGAATAACATATCGAGATGCTACTAATTTTATTTACAGCGGGCAGAGATCGTTACGCCATTGCCGGATCCCAGATAGTGGAGGTAATACCATATCTCCATATTGAGAAGCTTGCCTCACAACCAGAATTAATACCTGGCATCATCAACTTTCGCAGTGTCCCGGTGCCCGTTGTTGATCTGAGCCTTTTGCTTACCGATAAGCCTTGCCGACGGCGTCTCAGTACCAGAATAATTCTGACTAGATATAATGCTGAAAATGCTGCACCGCCTAAATCCGCATCCCAAATTGTCGGTCTACTGGCAGAGGATGTCACAGAATCGGTCAATATAAGTAAGTCAGGCGCTTTCCAGACAGAAGGCGAAGAAACAAAGCCTTACGGTGGTAAACAATATATTAACACCGAGGAGGCCGGTTACAATATGCTGCAGCTCTTTGACCCCGGCAAATTATTACCGGCGGCAATCCTGGATAATCTCGTGCTATGAACACAAACAAGATCCTCGCAGACAGACTAAAAAACGCCATGGGGCTCAATTTACGAGCCCTTGGCTCAAGCACCCTAAAAAATGCTATTTCCCGGCGAATGCGGGCTTTAGAAATCAAGGATATTCAAGATTATTACGCCCTTGTCCGCCGTCCCAACACCGAATTTAACGAACTAATTGACGAGATCGCCATCAACGAAACCTGGTTCTTCCGAGACAACGACCCATTCAAGGCTCTGCAAAAATTTGCCCAAAATTGGTTAAAACTGGGTCAAGGATCCTCATTGCGGCTACTGAGCGTTCCTTGTTCCACGGGTGAAGAGCCATATTCCATGGCAATTTCACTTCTTGATGCCGATATTGATGAGAATCTATTTTCAATTGATGCCATTGATATTAGTAACAGGGCCCTAGACTTCGCCAAAAGGGGTGTTTTCGGAAAAAGTTCTTTCCGGGGCAGTAACCAGATTCTACAAAAAAGGTATTTTAAGAAAACAAAGATCGGCTACTCTATCGCCAAAAGAGCCAGGCATTCAGTTAGGTTTATCCAAGGCAACTTATTAGATTTAAAGCCCCTTGTCCCAGGCCTTAAATACGACATTATTTTTTGCCGCAACCTCCTGATATATTTGGACAAACAGAAACAGATGCAAGCCATTGACATTCTCGATGAACTTCTCTCCCCCGATGGAGTTATCTTTACCGGCCATGCCGAACCAGGTGCTTTCGCCGAAACAACCTTTATTCCATTACCATACCCTAAAGCCTTTGCTCTCACTAAAAAGCCACAGCAGCCTCAAATCAGCAGTCCACTTAATTCTCCTGAAGTAAATAACAGCAAATTCAATATCCCGCCTCAGGAAGTACCGAGACTTATGTCCCCTGATCTTGCCGCTATACAAGTCGTAGCCCAGGAGGGTAAATACGACAAAGCAATTTCTCTGTCTGAAAAATTTCTAAAAAATCATGATCCGTCTGTGGCATTTTTTTTGTTAATGGGGCAAATCTTTGTAGAAATGGACAATTTAAAACCAGCGATAAAAATGTTAAAAAAGGCCGTATATTTAAACCCAAATTCACTAGAAGCCATTAAGCTGTTGAGCCTTATCTATCGGCGGCAGGGGGACACAGCCAATTCAGAAGCATTTGAACTAAGAAGCCAAAGGGTGGCAATGCGCTTAGCGGTTGATAATTCATGTTAGAAAATCCAACAACAGACAGAGACACAACCCAAACAAGGCTTAACGACTGCTGGAACAAAATCGGGGACAAGAACCAGTCGGGGAAACGCTGTGAGAAACTTGCGGAGATGATCCGCTGCCGTAATTGCCCTGTTTTTATCACCGCCGGGCGAAGCCTTTTGGATCGACCACTTGACGAAGAATACCAACGACAACTGACCGAACATTATGGTTCGCCAATTCAAGCCGTCAAAACGCACTATCGTAAATCATTCGTTTTCCGGGCTGGTAATGAGTGGTTGGGCCTCAGGCCTTCTCTTATCCACGAAATAGTTAATATGGGGCCAATCCACAGTATTCCCCATAAAAGCAGCCGGGTATTTCGTGGTATTGTCAACATCAGGGGACGGCTGGAGATATGCGTTTCTATCGGAGGTGTCCTGCGCATTGAACCGGCCCATACAAAATATGGCCTATCCCCGGAACGTTTGGTGGTGGTGGTCAAGGCCGGCCAAAGCGTAGTTTTTCCGGTTAGTGAAGTAATGGGGCCGGTGCAATACGAAAAAGACGATGTCAAACCATTACCCATAACCATTTCCGGATCCAAAGCCGCCTACACCAAGGGCATATTATCAATTAATGGGAAGGATATCGGCCTATTAGATGATGTCCTGCTTTTCCGGGTTCTAACCAGAAACCTTGAATAATAGTATTTATCAATTCTCCTACCCCCCGTAGCCCACATAAGAGGGAGCTACCGGTACAACTTGACTATATGCGTTAAATGTCCATAATAACAACTATTTTACCACAACGTCCCCCAAATGCCGACTAAACAAAATCTAAATGACATATCTCTGCTCGACCTCTTCCTCATAGAGACAGCCCAACAGTGCCTGATCCTCAATCAGCAAATGGCCCTGATCACGACCGATAATAGCTCCATCCAGCGGCATGACTCTAATCATACCCAATTGGATTATGGCGAAATACACCGAGCCCTGCACTCCACAAAAGGGGCCGCTCGCATAGTTGATCTACGCCCAGTTGTCCATTTGATCCAAGCCCTGGAAGATGCCCTGCGACCGAGTCCTGATTTAAGCGCCGACAATCACGATTTATGGCAAACCATAATTGCCGGTATAGATGAGTTAAATAAATTTTCTGTTTTAACTGCCGAGCAATTACGCCCAGCTATCAAACAGGACAAAAACATACTCGCCAACATAATTAACAGCCTCGTTCCGTGCAATGCGCCTGAGACAGCGCCACAGCAACGATCATACGCAAAGGAAGCAGACCAAGAAGAATTTATTCCACCCCCACCCCTGGAATTACCACCCACAAAAACGGATATATCTCATGAACTTTTTGATATTTTCCAAGAGGATATCAAAAGCCACCTAACCGTTTTGATTAATGACATAGTCGAACTTGAAAAAGGCCCTCTTGACAGCTTTCTTCTTGAAGAGAGTATGCGAGCTGCCCACTCCATAAAAGGCGCCGCCCGGATAATTGAGCTACACGACGTTGTCAAACTCGCCCACGCCATTGAAGACGTTTTAGTCAACCTACAGAACAACAATTTCTCATTAACCTTAACAGCAGTGGACAATTTATTGGCAGGATGTGATTTGTTAAATGAACTCGCCTCAATAAACGTAAGTAAACTTGAAAATTGGTTTAAGCAAAGCAGTGCCGTAATTACCCGAATAAGTCATCTCCTTACCTCACCAGCTCCAGATAGCCAGCGGCACGACAACGATCGTACACGAGACCATGCCTTTACCAACGAAAGTCCTCTAGCCGCCTCTGAGACGACCAGCAAAAAGTCTGGTCTCACAATTAAGGACCGCAACATTCGTGTTTCCGCAAAAAACATGAACCAACTCATGGGGTTGGCGGGCGAAGCAATAGTAGAGTCAGAGTGGCTGCCCCTGCTGATGAAAAAAACCAGGAGATTAAAAATCAAACAAAATGAGATTTGGACGGAAATCAGCAATATCCATAAGCGCTTGGTTGATAAGGGCATGCCATCCTACCTGGAAGACTCATTTTCGTACCTGAACCACAGGATTCAATACTGCCAGGAATTCATAAACAGCTATATATCCGAAGTTGACGACCACGTCCGCAATTCCACAAATATCTCCCATCGCCTCCAGCATGAGGTGATTGCTAATCGCATGCAGCCATTTTCGGAAGGCATCAAAGGCCTGCCACGCTTAATTCGCGATCTTTCCCGCCGTCAAAAGAAAAAAATACGTCTTGAAATAGAGGGAGAAGATATCCAAATAGACCGGGATATTATGGCAAAGCTGGAGGCACCATTAACTCATATAATCACCAACGCCATTGACCATGGCGTTGAGTCCCCGAGAGTAAGACAAAAAGCCGGTAAACCGACTGAAGCCACCATAAAGGTTGCGGCAAAACATCTATCGGGGCTACTGTATATAACTATATCGGATGACGGCAACGGCGTTAATTTTGAGGCCTTACGACAAAAGATCATTAGCAATAATCTGGTTTCGAAAAAAATTGCTGGTGACCTACGGGAATCGGAGCTATTAGAGTTTCTATTCCTGCCTAATTTCAGCACTAAAGCCAGCTTAAGTGAATCATCTGGGCGAGGAGTGGGTTTAGATGTTGTTCATAATACCATTAGACAGGTAAGAGGGAATATAGAGGTTTCCTCAGAAGAGGGGTACGGCAGCTATTTTAAGCTATGCCTGCCGCTAACCCTATCAATAATTAGATCTATTGTTGCCGAAATAAATAACGAACCATATGCCTTTCCACTCGTTAACATAGACCATGTCGTCCGCTTGGGCAGAGACAAACTTAAAGAGATGGAAGGCAGACAATATATTATTTCCCACAATAAACGTATAGGCATTATCCCTGCGCAACAGGCACTTGATTTGGAATACCATGAGCATGGTGAAGACGATCTTTCAATAATCGTCCTTGAAAACACCAATACCCCCTATGGCCTCATAGTTGATCATCTACAAGGCATTCGAGACCTTGTAGTCCAGCCCCTGACTCCAAAGCTTGGCAAACTACGCAGCATTAATGCTGCCGCCATTGCCGAGGACGGTACGCCAATCCTGATCCTTGATATCCAGGATTTAATCATGAGCATGGATCACCTGATTTCCGGTAATCGCTTACGGCACATCGACATCGACATACCAAATAAATCCCGGAGATACTTCAAACGGATACTGGTAGTTGACGATTCTGTTACCGTGCGGGAGGTAGAGCGGTCGCTACTAACCAAACATGGTTTCGGAGTTGATGTCGCAGCTGATGGTATTGATGCCTGGAATTTAATAAAACAGGGGGAATACGCCCTTGTTATTACCGATGTTGACATGCCCCATATGGATGGCATTGAGTTATTATGTCAGATAAGGGAATCTCATGATTTTGAAGAATTACCGATCATCATTGTCTCCTACAAAGACCGTGAAGAAGATAAAAATCGTGGTTTGAATGCTGGCGCCGATTATTATCTAACAAAGGGGAGTTTTTCCGACCGTAGTCTCATTGAGGCCGTAGAGGATTTAATCGGTTACCCGGAGAAAGCACTATGAAAATAGGGATTGTAAATGACTCAATCATGGCCGCTGAAATACTACGGCGCATAGTCCTCTCTGCGGCAGGCCTGGATCTCTTGTGGATTGCCAAAAATGGAGCAGAGGCGGTCAAGTTATGCCGGGAGAAACAGCCAGATCTGATACTCATGGATTTAATCATGCCGATGATGAACGGTGTTGAAGCCACCCGCCTGATCATGAAAAACAGCCCCTGCGCCATTCTCATTGTCACCGCTTCAGTCACGGGTAATTCGTCCCTGGTTTTTGAAGCCATGGGCGTAGGGGCATTGGATGTGGTAACCACCCCCATTTTAGGTGATAACAGCACAGACACGGCTGGGGACGATCTACTCCATAAAATAAAAATTATCAGTTGTTTAATTGGCTGCCCACTGCCAACGAGACAAAAACAGCACGACCCATCTCCCAGCCCACTTAAGCCATCCCTGCCCCTGGTAGTGATCGGTGCCTCAACCGGTGGCCCACAAGCGCTAACCGCAGTTCTATCCACTTTCCCGAGCAATTTCAAGGCACCCATTATTGTTATTCAGCATATGGACAAAAAATTCACCCCGGGCCTCGCCTCCTGGCTCAACAAGCAGATCGACCTGCCCGTTGAATTAATTAATGAAGCGGATCGCCCGAAGGGCGGAGTCGTTCTTTTGCCCAACACCAATGTCCATTTGCAGATGAGCAAGAATTGCCGGTTAAGTTATTCAATCGAACCTGAAAACAATTTTTACCACCCATCGGTCGATGTTTTTTTGCATACAGTGGCCCTACATTGGTCAGGTAAGATCATTGCGGCACTCCTCACCGGTATGGGACGCGATGGAGCCCAAGGGCTTCTCAATATTCGGAATAGAGGCGGTCACACCATTGCCCAGGATAAAGAAACGTCCATCGTATATGGCATGCCCAAGGCCGCCAGAGAAATTGATGCCGCCACGGAGATATTGCCCTTGACGAAAATAGGGCCCAGAATTATAAGTTTAACCTCGTAAAGAAAAACACGATAGAGCCTCTTGCAAAATTAAAAAGTCATTTTCTAAGCCTAACATATTGAAATAAT
>CAYTNB010000026.1:0-20739 GCA_964439085.1 uncultured Desulfobulbia bacterium
TTTAGAAAAGAATTTACAAGGTACATAGGTAAGCGTAGACTCCGATACCCCCTTGCGCAGTTTTAATACCCTCTGGTGAGTTACAAGTATCTAACGAAATTAATGGGAATAAAATGTGCAACAATAGTCTTGCGGTAAAAGCCATCATGAGTATGTGGGGAAGCTCTGTAAATGGATGTTAAACAGGATATGATCTGGCGGCGATAGGATAGTTTTTTTCAGGTGGTGCACATCGTTCAAATACTACAAGAGCAGATGGTCGAAAAAGTGCAGATCATCTCTCTCAAGGCCCCAGGATATTGCTGGAGCCTCGAGAGCGGCTCTTTACGACAACAAATAGAAAAATAACCTTACGAAGTCTCTCTCTTCTTTACTTTATCTCATTTAGATATTTAAAGAATTGCGAATCAGAGGAGACAATAAGTCTGGAATTAGCCCCCATAGTTTTCTCGTAACTTTCCAGCGTTTTAGAAAAAGCGTAAAATTCTGGATCTTGGCTGTAGGCTTTAGCATAAATTCTGGTTGCCTCAGCGTCAGCCGCCCCCTTTATTTCTTCTGCTTTGCGGTTGGCCGCAGAGGTAACAGTCTTTAACTCTCTCTCTACCTTACCCAGGATTTCAGCCTTTTGGCCCTCGCCCTGAGAACGCTTCTCAGCTGCAATACGTTTTCTTTCAGAGATCATCCGATCATATACCTTACGACGCACCGACTCAATATAATTGACCCTTTTGAACATGACATCCACAACCTCAATGCCATATTTGGGGGTAGCCTTAGAGACTATCTCCCGAATTTTGCTGGCCATTCCGTCTCGACCAAGGACAATTTTTTCAGACCCACCGTCCACCGAATCGGAACTATCACGCAAACGCTGCCACCCAGAACTTCTAATTATCTCCACAAGATCATTTTTGTTAACCAAATCCCGCACTGTGGAGCCAATAATATCATCCAGCACACCCTGAGCCCGATCGATATTGTTCACGGCCTGCAAAAACACCAGGGCATTTGAGATCCGCCAACGGGCCGAAACATCGACATAAACAAAGGTCTTATCATTGGTGGGAATCTGGTTTGGATCGCCATCCCAAATTAGAATTTTTTTGTCAAAATACTGCACATTCTGGACAAATGGTGTTTTTAAATGCAAACCGGCATCGACAACCGGCTCTCCCACTGGCGCACCAAATTGGGTTACCACCGCCTGTTCACCTTCCGGAAGGATAAAAAAACCATCCCAGGCCGTAACGACCAGGCCCAGAAGTACAACAACAATAAATCCCCTAATTAGCTTATTCACAACAATCACCTCAAACATTAGTAGTAACTAGCGGTAACATCACCGTTGCACGACGTATAATTTCTTATAATTATTCAAGCATATGCCCAGACTCACAAAAAAGCACAGACAATATCTGTTTCTGTTCAGCGTTAAGAACACGATCGTATGCGGATGTGCCTTAGCTGTACAATTACAATTTATTTTTTGATTTGCATTGCTTTACCAATTTCCATAAACGGTAATACCGAGCGTTGCTTCTTATCAATCATATACACGGAATCCACTTTCGGCAGAACCTTCTGCATGGTTTCAAGATACATACGCCTTCTGGTGACCTCTTTGGAAAGTTTATATTCCCTAAGAATATCAACAAAACGGGCAGCCTCACCTTTAGCCAGGTTAGTACGCTGAATGGCATAGCCATGGGCCTCTTCCAAAATCTGTTTTGCCTGCCCCTTGGCCTTGGGAATCACCTTGTTATAGGTAGCCTCCGCCTCATTAACCAAACGTTTCATATCCTGATCCGCCTCATTAACCTCATTGAAGGCCGGTTTTACAGCCTCAGGCGGATTAACATCCTGGAGTTTAACCGTGACAATTTTAATACCGCTTTGATATTTATCCATGACCTTCTGAAGCTGTAGGGCCGTCGCTGATTCGATTAGCTCCCGATTACTCAGGGCATAATCAAAATCCTGGTTGCCAACAACCTGACGAAGAGCCTTCTCAGAGACATCCCGAACTGCTTGCGCAACATTCCTGACTTTAAAAAGGAAGTTAACGGGATCACGGACTTTATACTGAACGATCCAGGCCATATCGATGACATTTTTGTCACCAGTGAGCATCAATGACTCGGTTTGATAACCACGTTTATCAAAAACCGTTTTTTGACCGGGTGCCCTAGTGCGAAAACCAAATTCCTGCTTGCGAATCGTTTTCACGTCAACCTTGTATAAAACATCAAGCAGCGGCAATTTAAAATTCAGCCCTGGTTTTGTAACAGCATAAAATTTACCTAAACGCAGCACAACCCCCTTCTCGCCCGGTTCAATGGTATAAAAAGACGAGGAGACAAGATTTATAACGACAAAAACGCCAATGATGAGCAATATCTTCGCCAAGGTCAGCCTAAAGCCCTCTGGCATTTTGCCCGCTTCGCCTGGCGGATTTCGCCCCGGCGGGGAATTACTGCCACCCTCGAAACTATCTTTAATCTTTTTTAATAGAGAGGCAATTAAATCTTCCGGCGAAGATGGCTTTTTACGACCCCACTGTGGTTGTTGATTATCAGTCATTATCTTTCCTTATTAGGCGGATAGAATTCCGCTTTGATCATATGTTTTTTTCTAACAGCAACAAACCGTATCACCATCACATATATAAGCAATCTTTTCAAGTTTTTTATCGCAAAGCTAAATACCAAGCAGTCAAAACTACAATTATGGTCAAAATTCCTAACATAACCTGTCGCCACTTCCAGGCCTCAGACCACGAACGATCTAACAACTTACGAGATAATAAGCCCGCCAAGACACCAACCGCAATCCCCCAGAGATGCGCCCCCAAATCAGTACGTTCTCCGCCAGTTCCCAGCATGGCCAGCAGACCAGCCCCAGCCCCCAGTGGAGCAAGGAATCTTTTTACCCCCTGACCCTGCTCCATGACCCGCAATCCGGCCAGCACTCCAATCATCCCAAAGACAGCAGTAGAGAATCCCACCGACTGGTGGCCGTTGCCATGCATAAATACATTAAGTAGATTACCAAAGGCCCCGGTGGTTAAGGCCAGAAACAAAGCCGCTCCTGCCCCGGTCTCCAGGCCCAGATAGTAGAGAACCAGGGCACCAAGGGCAATATTCCCCAATAGATGGTTAATATCGGCATGCAGCGTCAGGCCGGTAATCACCCGCCACCATTGTCCATCATTCAAAATGGCCCGACTATTAACCATCCCTGCCTGGAACCAGGGATTATCGGTGAGCCATGGACCAGTTATGGCGTAAAAACAAGCCAATCCTGCCGCCGCAAGCATGACCGGACGTCCGGTTCCATGTACCAGAGTGGGCGGCACAGGCTTGGGAGGTGGCCAGTTAGAATTTTCTTCCTCAAAAGATGCCAGTTCCCAGCGGGTATGTTCGTAATCATCTTCCGAGACCCAAATCCCCCAGCCCTCCTCAACCTTCTCAATCCGATGCCTGATATTGACGGACAATAAGACCAAAGACCAAAGTTCCAAATGCGAATAATCGCTATTAACAGCTACTTGCCGCATTTTATTACCTGACAGACCAAAGCCAGAATCCAGCCCAAAATAATGGTTGATGGACAAAATAGATCAAAAGGGAATGTTTGCCGCAAAAGGCTAATTTCCTCACAAACCACCACTTCCCCGCAAAGTCGGTATGTCGATGTATCCAGCCGCCAGACATAAAATAAGGCCCCAAAAAGATCCCGACTAAAATCAGGCCAAACCAGGGTATTAAAGGCGTATAGTCAACACTGCTGAAACCATTATATTGTAAGCCGAGCCAAAGCAGCCAATGGCAGGAAACCATCATTTGAGAGGTAACAAACGAAGCCCAAATGATAAGAAAGCCACAACAAAGGCTAATAATCCTGTGCCGCAGGAAAGGATAGGCCAAGATTATTCCCAGGCCAATCAGATGCAGAATACCAAAGACTACATATTGCTGGCCGACAGCGATCCTGGTAGCTCCGGTGATTAACATCCCCATTGAAAAAATGGTGACGCCCCGCCGTAAATACTTCAAGAATCCCCGTTGCCTGGAATCTGGCCGAACGTAACTTAGAGTAAGGGATATACCGACCAACAGCACAAACAGACCGGCGGTGCTCCGAGCCAGTAAGGAGGGGAAACCTGCCTGGGGATCAAATAGAGCCGAAAAATAAAAAAGGTCAAAAAGAAAATTAGAGATCAGCATCATACACACTGCTAATCCCCTCAAAAAATCAACTTGCCATAAGCGCTGCTCAGCCAAGGTCTTCCTTATTACCCTTCTAAAGCAGCAATTTTAGCCTCAAGATCAGTAATTTTACTGGCATCACCAAGGCCCTGATAAACGTCAAGCAGCTCTTCCATAACTCTGGTATGATCTGGCACTTTCTCCAGAATTTCCAGACAGCATTTTTCCGCTCCCACAAAATCACTCTGCATACGGTAGAGCCTGGACATCCCCAACAGCGCGTAAAGATCAAAACCCACCTTCAAACTACGCATATAATATTCCAGGGAATCATCGAACTTATTCAAGCTCAACATCGCATCCCCTATTCGAGTCAGTAAATCCTGATTATTGGGTTCATTCTCCAAAATTTTTGACCACCAAAAAACGGCCTGCTCCAAATCAGCCATACCTCGATGACAATCACCCAGACCGTACAAAGCAAAACTATTCCAGGACTCAAGTTTAGCGGCCTTTTCGTAATACTGACTAGCCAACGGATATTCACGCCGACGTCTATAAATATTTCCGACCATGGTCAGGACAGCCACATAGCTATCGTCCAACGCCAAAAGTTTATCAAAATACTGCAAGGCCTTATCATCATCCTCAACCTTGTAATACAGACTGCCCAAACCTAAAAGAGCGTATTTATCCTCACCATTCACCTTCATTGCCATCAAATAAAATGATTCGGCCTTTTCAAAATTGCCCGTTTTATTAAATGACTCGGCCAACCGCACCATCACGTAGATATCGTTTTTGTTGCATTCCAAATAGCGCATCCAATAAGGAATAGCCCTTTTGTGCTGTAATATGCCGCGATAGGCATCGCCGATACCACGCAAGGCAAAAACATTTACCGAATCAAACTCCAGCACATTTTCATAGTAAGATATAGCCTGCTCAAATTTTTTCAGTTCCCGGCAGGTGTCAGCCAGCCCTACTAGAATATATGAGTTTTTACCATCCAGGTTCAAGGCCTCCAAAAAGATCGTCTCTGCCTCATGGAAGCGTTTTTTGCGCAGAAAGTTACGTCCCTGTTTTGACAAGCGAAGCACTTCTTTTTTTGCCGAATGAGCATCCATTGTTTTGGTCTGCTTTACCCCAGCTTCATCTTCTGCCCAGTTTTTATATGGTGTTCCCACACGATCGGCGGGCACTGCCAGCCATTGCGGCACCTCATAGGGATGATTTTTCCGCAGCCACGCTTCCAGTTTTTCCGTTTTAGCCCCCAGAAACTTAATCGTCAGCCGATACTCTTCAGTTGTTTCCAATTCACCATGCCAAAGATAATAACTATTTATGGGGCCGGTAATCTGTACACAAGCTGCCAGCCGCTCAGCGACCAGTTCGGCCGCCATTTTCTGAGCATCTTCCAAACTTGCCAATGTTGTCCAACCTATATTCATTTAAGTTCCTTCAAGTATATGTACAAAAAATTTCTTTTCACGGTAACGTGAAATTCACAAACACACTCCCGCAACTCAGGAGTCAATACAACCACCTCAGGTAAAGCCGGAACCGGCGGTGCAGGCATAGCAATGCTCACCAACGGCTATTGATTCAGCATCCCCCGGCAAACTTGTCACCTCGCTGATGTGAGTCTTCGTTCCCCCCAAGGGAATTCCGGCGGCTTGATTAAAATCACAGTCATAAAGATAACCGTCCCACGCCACAGAGATAAGATTACGACACATAACACCATCCAAGGCGACAGAATTAAAATTTTTGGCCAGCTTGGCCATATAACCTTGATAATTTCCTGTCCGACGCAGCCATTTTTCAAAACGCCCCAATGGGACATTAGCAAAAGAATACAAATTATTGAAGACAATACCCCATTTACGATGCAATAACTCATGAAATCGTGCCTCCTGAGACTCCTGTCCTGTGGGCATAAAGGCCCCGGCAGGGTTTGAGACCAAATCAAGTTCAAGCCCGGAGTCGGCTTGGCCGTAGCCCAGTCCATTCAAATATCGCAAAATTTCAAGAGATTCAGAGAATACTCCTTTACCACGCTGGGATTCGGCCTGATCCTCATTCAAGGACGGAAATGAAGCAACGATGACCACCTTTTCACGACAACAAAGCTCAGCCAGCTTCTCACGCAGCGAACCGGACATCGCCACCAGATTAGAGCGTAACAACAGACGTGGCGTAAGCTTCGTCAAGCCATCCAAGATATCAAAGATATGCGGATTCATCTCCGGAGCTCCACCGGTTACATCAATAACCTTGAAGGGAAAACGTTTCGCAAATTCCAAGACCTGCTCCACCGTATCGGCTGACATTATCTCCTTTCTGGCCGGCCCCGCCTCCAAATGACAATGTCGACATGTCAAGTTACAAAGTAAACCAGTGTTGATTTGCAAAGTCGCTGGCCCTAAACGCTTCAGGGTCAGCGACTTTTGTTCCAGGGTCTGGACAAATGAGTCAATGTCATTATTAATCATCACGAACTTCTTACAATGAAATTTTATCCGCAACATCCCGCATCTGAACCCCATGGATCAGAGAAGCCCCTCCCCTGATTGCCGTAGCCACATGAACAGCCTCAGTCATCTCGGCCTTATTGGAACCTTTTTCCAGACACGACTGGGTATAGGCGTCTATACAATAGGGGCATTGAATGGCATGTGCCACAGCTAAAGCAATAAGTGATTTTTCTCGTTCACTTAATTCTCCAGGAGCAAATACCGCCCCATAATAGTCAAAAAATTTTTTCGCCAGTTCGGGGGCCTCCTCACCAATCTCAGCAAATTTGGGCAAATCCGATCTCTTGTAATAGGCTTCCATGATCTCTCTCAAATTAAAAAATATTTCGATTACACTAGTGCCTCAGAAACCTTAAATCATCGCATCCTACTGTATTTTAAGGTGCCGGCAGTCGTACCCTGATGGGTATAGTTATAAGACTTTACTAATTATTGCAACCAGAGCTTAACCGAAATTAAGTTTTTTTTGTGCCGCCCAAAAACCGATTTATTAAAGCAACAGGCACAATAAGAACATGCTATAAATCGCATTTTTCCCAAACGACAGAAATGCTCCATAAATCAATCGCGAACGATCCATCAAGCAGAGGTCACCTTGTTACGACCGCCTTTTTTAGACTGATAGAGGGCGCTGTCGGCGTTATAAAGCAATAAATCACTCGTCTCACCATGCTCTGGATGCGCCGCCACCCCTAATGAGACAGTAATATCTGGCAAGTTTTTCTCCCGATATTTAACTCGCATATTTCCAGGAGCCTCCCTGCAAATATCTTCGGCCCTTTTCATAGCAGCCTCAAGGCTGGCTCCAGGCATAATGATTACAAACTCCTCCCCACCATACCGACACACCACATCTTCACCACGAGAACGTTCGCCCAGGAACCTCCCGACCTCAACCAGAACTAAATCTCCAGCCATGTGGCCGTAGTTGTCATTGATTCTCTTAAAATAGTCTAGATCAAGCATAATTATTGCTAAAGAGGTTTTATGCCGCAAAGCCCGGCTTATTTCGCGGGTCAGCGATTCTTCCATGTGCCGACGATTATATAGCCCTGTTAATTCATCCCTAATGGAAAGAGTTAACAATCTTTCTTGTTTTTGGCGTAATTCGGCAATCGTCTCTTCCCTATGACTTTCCAGCCTTTGCCGTTCAATGGTATTGGCAATGACCACACCCAACATCTTAAGAAGTGCCACAACATGCTCGAGGTTATCACATTCTTTATTGATCCAGTCAAAACCAACAAAACCAATCAATCTCTCTTTTATATTGAGAGCGAAAACAACAAAAGCCTTGAGTCCCTCGTTCTCAAACTCCCGCCTTTCATACTCAGCATGGGCAGGAAAATCTTTAATTCCACCAACCAGCAGAGTGCCGACTTCTCTAAGCTGTCCCAAAGTCCATTGGTATTTTACGGATGGCAAATCAACCAGGCCTGCAATCCGTGAGTTAATCCCATCCACACAATACTCATGGGTATTACTCATCCCCTTGCCATCCTCACTAAACTGAAACACATAACAACGATCCGCCCCAACAAATTCACCAACCTTAGCCAGCGCCTTATTTATACCAAGATCAATTTCTCCTGGTAAAAGATTAATAAACTCGGTGGTAATTTCAGTCACAATTTCCTCAAATTCCAAGCGGAGTTGGAGAATTTCCTCGACTTTCCGACAATGAGCAACTTCACTAGCTAACTTATCAACATGATGAAACTTGCCTTCTAAAGCATTAATTCTCTTTTCCAGCTCGGCGATATGATCATTTTGCATATTTGGCTCCCCGTTTTAAGATGCCGTCACTAACAATTTTATGGTTCAATTAGTCATTTATTTGTTATAGTATTAACAAATAACCCCGAAGTCGTCAGTAATTATTAAGCTAGTGTTTTAAACGACCATTGACTCTGTACTGTAATGCCTCTGGCGTACTACCAGACAATAACAGTGGTCACAACTTATTGTTGAGTTCCAGGTCACAGCGGCATGACTCGGAGTCTCGTAAACTGTAAGCGCTCAACAAACCACATTCTTGACTTTATAACATCTCGGAATGTAAGGGTTTCAGGGTGTTCATGGAGCGCTTGCCGTAAACTAACTGACCTGATCATATTACGAAGGCAATTTTTTGCAGCATAACACCAAAAAACGTTTGTTAGATCTGATGCATTACACGTGGGCCTTACTCTTTGTTTGGACCATAATCGTGGCTGGGTTGTTAGTAAAAGAACTTTTTGAGATACAACAGTCGACCAATGCCATCGCCTTAAATACGGCGAGAGCCCATCTGAACAAGGAAAAATCATTTCGTTTTTGGGCCTACAAATATGGAGGGATCTATGTCCCGGTTGGGCCAGATCTACAACCTAATCCATATTTGCACATCCCGGAAAAAGATATATACACCCCATCAGGTAGACACCTCACTCTGATGAACCCCGAATACATGCTACGCCATTTGAACGACACCTTTTCAGATCTTTACGGTGTAGCAGGGCACCTAACCAGCCTTAACCCTCTACGGCCGGGAAACGGGCCAGATGTTTGGGAGGCTCACGCCTTACAAACCTTCGAGAAAGGCAGCAAAGAAGCAATCGCAATTGTCCGGGACGACAAAACACACCAAAAAATTTTAAGACTAATGCAACCCCTGTATGTTAAGCCACTATGTCTCAAATGTCATGGCCACCAGGGCTATAAGGTTGGTGATGTCAGAGGTGGAATTGGTATATCACTACCACTAGAACCTTTTTTCAAGGATGCTAACCACCAATTATTACTACATACACTCACCCTGCTATTCCTCTGGGTCTTAGGCGCACTGGGGATAATTTCCGGATCACGACGCCTTAAAAAACAAACAGAAGAGCTGTCCCAATCCTATCTTAATTTACAGCAAGAAGTTAAGGTGCGTACCAAGGCCGAGACAGCCCTGAAGCAAGAATCATCATTCACCTCGGCGATCCTGGATACTGCCGGGGCTCTCATTATGGTGATGGACACTGCTGGCCGGATAATACGTTTCAATCAAACCTGTGAAAAACTGTCTGGCTACTCTTTTGCGGATGTAGCGGACAAGCCTTTTAGCGAAATATTACCTGCCCAGGAAGCTGAGAAACTAAATCTTACCTTTGCAAATCTTGACAGTCAAGATTTCCCGGAAAAATTTGAAAATCACATAATCACTAAAGATAACCATCATATCGCCATTGACTGGTCAAATACAACTTTCATGTCAGACACCAACGATAAAGTTGAATACATCATCAGTATTGGTATTGATATCACTGAGGAACGGCACCTCCAGGAGCAATTACTACATGCCGAAAAATTAAGTGCCGTCGGGCAACTTTCCGCCTCCATTGCACATGAAATTAATAACCCGCTGTTTGGCATCCGCAACGTCTTGGAACGTCTAAAAGAAAAGGGTAAACTTAATATCGACAATCTTGAGTTCACTCAATTAGCCCTACAGGAGTGTGATCGAATTAAAAGACTTATCAAAGACTTACAGGATTTTAACCGCCCCACTTCCGGCGTAATGACCCCTATTAATCTGCATAATACCATTGACAGTATGCTAATGCTGACCAAAAAAGAAATGGCCAACAAACAAATTACCGTACATAAAAATTACGCCCGCAACCTGCCGAATCTGCTTGCCATCGCTGATCAAATCAAGCAAGTGTTACTTAACCTGCTGGGCAACGCAATGGAGGCATGCCCCAGTGGCGGGCAGATCACCATCTCCACCAATGAATCAGAGAATCACATCATAATTAAAATTGCAGATACTGGCAGCGGTATCAAACCAGATGACTTACCGCACATATTTGAACCGTTTTTTACTACCAAATCGGCGGTTAAGGGAACGGGGTTGGGACTATCGGTTTCGTATGGCATCATCAAAAGACATAATGGCAAGATTTTAGTGGAAAACAACTCGAACCACGGAGCTACATTCACCATCGCCCTGCCCTTAAATGGAGAAATAACATGACGAGCAGTATTCTATTAGTTGACGACGAGGCCATTATTCTAAAGACCATGGCGGGCAAGCTTCAAGATGAGGGGTTTGAAGTTTTTACTGCTAGCAATGGCGTAGAGGCTTTTAAAGCATTTGACGCAAACATCAATTTGGTAATTACAGACTTGATGATGGAAGGAATTGACGGCATAAATGTCCTGAAAAAGATAAAAGCAAAATCGCCCAACACGGCAGTTATAATCCTTACCGGCTACGGGGAACTCACCTCCGCCATTGATGCTTTACGACTCGGGGCAGATGACTACCTGCTTAAACCTTGCGACCTGAATGAGCTACTTTTCCGGATAAACAATTGCCTGGAAAAGCAGTCATTAAGCGATATGGTCAAGATGTATGAGGAAATTTTACCTATTTGCCTGGACTGCAAAAAAATCAGGGATGACAGTAACACTAAACCCGGTATGGGGGAATGGATACCAGTTGATCAATACTTGACCCAAAAGGCCGGCAAAAGCGTGTCACATGGCTATTGCCCTGAATGTGGCAAGAGGTTTCTAGACTCTATTGATGAAAAGTATAAATAGCTCAGAGGAGAGGACAAGAGAGGTTGGTGCGCCAGGCAGGACTCGAACCTGCTACCTACGGCTTAGAAGGCCGTTGCTCTATCCAGATGAGCTACTGGCGCACAATCAAAAAAAGTAACTGTTCAGAATAACCTCAGAGCAGTTACATAAAGCACAAATAGCACTCACACAAACGAGATTATTATAATTAGATTCCTTAAAGGGGCAAGTCTAGTTAACAGCTTCTGCCAACTGACTTCCAGCTTTAAACTTTGCGACATTTTTGGCGGCGATTTCAATGGCTTTGCCTGTCTGTGGGTTACGCCCGGTTCTTGCTGAACGCCTAGATACGGAAAAAGTCCCGAAGCCCACCAAAGTAACACTTTCACCTTCAGCTAAACTGCCTTTTACCGCTTCCATAAATCCTTTTAAGCTCTTCTCTGCAGCGACTTGGGACAAACCAGCAGAAGTTGCAATTGATTTTACCAATTCAGTTTTGTTCATCTAAATCTCCATTAAAAAATCTGCGTATAATAAATAAAGTCCCTATTCGTAGTAATAACAAAAATACCGCAATCAATGCTCGTCAGGAACCCACCTAAATCATTGAGTAACTTCCTACCAAGATCAAGGACTAATGTCAACAATCTACGGGGAATTCTACATAGAATTATTTGCCATCATTCTTTATTTTCACCTTTAACCTCCTTCCAAACAGGCCCTTTAGCACTATCACTAACCTTTATTCCCTGACGTACCAACTCATCCCTAACGTTATCAGCCTTTGCCCAATCCTTTTGTTCTCTGGCCTTTTGACGTTCCATAATCAACTTATCAATCTCTGGCGCCAGAGGGCATTCTTCCAGCCTTAGGATATTAAGCACCTCATTAATACGCCGTAATGCCTCGATTATATACTTTTTTTGATCAATATCAAGGGTACCCTCTGCCAAAACCGGATTCACTTTTTTGACAAAATCAAATAACGCCGCCATGGCCTTGGAAATATTCAAGTCATCATCTAAAGCCGCCCAAAATCCATCTTCCAGGGCAGAGAAATAAGAAGCAACCTTAGGGTGAGGCAGCCCTTGAGGCAAACACATGAGCTTCCGAGTGAATTCATCAAGGCGAGCCAAATTTTTTTGAGCCGTTGACAAGGCTCGGTGCGAGAAATTGATTATCTTACGATAATGGGCACACATAAGAAAAAACCGGACAATCCTTGCCGAGTAGCCTTGTTCCAAAAGATCACGCAGGGTAATGAAATTGTCATTATCCGCAGACATCTTGTGGCCATCAACCAGAACAGGCTCATTGTGAACCCAAAAATTAGCCAATGGCTTACCAGTCAAAGACTCCGCAATGGCATTTTCATTTTCGTGATGCGGAAAAAGAAGATTTGAGCCGCTGGTGTGGAGATCCATTGTGTCGCCCAGATAATGCAAGGTCATGGCGGCGCACTCCACATGCCAGCCTGGTCTGACGTTACCAAATTCCGTTGGGAAGAAAACGCCCTCCTTGAGTTCAGCCAAAGTTGATCGCTTTAAAATTGTAAAATCTACCGGGCTTTCTTTATCATAATTATCTAAGTCCACAGTTTTCCCCACCTTAATCTTACTGAGGTCAATTCTGGATAATTTACCGTAACCTGGGAATTTAGATATATCAAAATACACCGAGCCATGTTTTTCATAGGCAAAGCCCTTGGCCATCAAGCGCCTAGATATATCCACCATGGCATCAACATGCTCCGAGGCCTTAGGATAGCCAGTGGCCGCTTTAACTCCCAAACGCTCAATGTCCACTATAAACTCATCAATATAGCCCTCAGTAAATTCCTTCAATGGCACACCAGCTAATTGTGCCCCCTTGATTGTATTATCGTCAAGATCGGTAAAGTTCATATAATATTCAACATTATAGCCTTTACTGGCCAAAAGACGATTCAATAAGTCGGCGAAAACAAAACGTCGGCAGTGGCCTAAATTAGCGTGTTCATAGGCAGTCGGTCCACAGGCATAAAAGGTAACTTTATCTTTCCTCAGTGGCTCAAACACTTCTTTCCTATGGCTTAGGGTGTTGTGTAAACGTAATTGGGGCTTTTCTCGCTCCACCACGGGCTTGCTCTCAGAAAAAAGTTGCGTACTTAGGTATTTTTCACCACCATCGGCAAAAATTACCACAATAAGCCCTTCTTTGAGCTGTTTGGCCCGAGTCAGAGCGACACACATAGCAGCACCAGAACTCATTCCAACGAAAAGCCCCTCTTTCCTGGCCAGTAATCTGGACATCTCAAAAGCCTCTTCATCAGGCGTATTAATAATTTGAAATGGTTTATTTTTATCAAAAATTCCTGGTCGATAAGACTCTTTCATGTTTTTAAGACCTTGAATTTTGTGATCAAAAAAAGGTTCCATAGCTGTTACTCTGACATCCGGATGATGCTCCTGGAAATATTCGCAAAGCCCCATCACCGTACCACTAGTCCCCATGGTTGCAACAATATCCGTAACCTGTCCTTCTGTTTGTTGCCAAATTTCCGGCCCGGTATGCTCATAATGAGATCGCCAATTAGCATCGTTATTAAACTGATCTGTTAGAAAGTAACGATCTGGATGTTGACGGGCCATAGCATAAGCCTGTTCAATAGCGCCATCAGTACTTTTTTTAGCGGGAGTCAATAATATTTGCGCCCCAAATGCAACCATAATCTTCCGACGCTCAATACTAGCAGACTCAGGCATCACCAGTTGACACTTATATCCTTTGACAGCGCATACCATGGCCAGACCAATACCGGTATTACCGCTAGTCGCCTCAAGCACAGTCCTGTCAGGAGTAAGTTTGCCAGTCTTTTCACCATCCTCAATCATCGACAAGGCTATGCGCTCCTTAACCGATCCGGCAGGATTGAAAGACTCAATTTTAGCCAAAATCTTAATATTTTTATAAGGATTAAGTCGTTTGATAGTAACAAGCGGCGTATTCCCGATATAATCCAGAACGCATTTTTGATTCATTTTTAGTACCTTATCTGTAATTTGCGTTTTTTTTGTGGCAAGACTCTGAACAAAACTTTTGACTCAGCAGTGTCCGGTTACAAAGTTGCGGGCACAATTTAGAACTATTTCAAGCCCCAGAACCGTCTTACCGGAAGTATTAAGCCAACCAGCAGACTATGACGGTGATTCAGCTTTACCCCCCGGCCCAAAAAAAAAAGCAAGCACTCGCGAAGAGTACTTGCTTTAACAAATCATAATTTCTATGCGACAATCAGTCTTTTTTAAATTCGACCTTAAGAGCTACTTTATACAATAATGTCAATATCAAGGCGCCAGCGGCCCAAATTCCCAGTGCAATGGCAATTTCTGTTACCGTAGGAAAATACTCTGTGACTCTTTCAAATGGATTAGGAACAAAGCCAGCCAGAACAAAACCAACCCCTTTATCAATCCATAATGATAAGAATATCATGCCTAAGCATAATCCTAACCAACCATCACTATTACGAAACTTCTGGAAGAGCAACATTATTACCGCAATGGCACCGATACTCATGGCAAAACGCATTGGCCAAACAAGATTATTATGACCATCAAGGCCCCAAAACAGGTATTGCAGGGTAGCCATATGGCCAGGGACATTACTATAAAAGGCGGTGAAAAATTCCAAACCGACAAAAAACATGTTGGCAATGGCAGCGTAGATAATAATTGTAGTGAGCTTTTGAACGGCTTCCTTGCCAGGATCAAAGCAACCCATATGCTTCATTATCAGGGCAATAATCAAAAGCAATGCAGGCCCGGCAGCAAAGGCTGAGGCCAAAAAGCGCGGGGCCAAAATTGCAGTCAGCCAAAAATGACGGCCCGGCAAACCACAGTACAAAAAGGCTGTAACGGTATGGATACTAAAAGCCCAGGGTACAGACAGGATAACCAGTGGTTTGGCCCATTTAGGTGGCGGCACATCTTTATAAACTGAATGCAAAATCACCCAGCCGCATACTACATTAAGAAATAAATAGCCGTTTAAGACAATCATATCCCAAAACAGCATGGAGTGAGGAGTCGGATGCAAGATTACATTCATAATCCGCATAGGCTGACCAAGATCGACAGTAATGAACATCAAGCACATTGCCACGGCGGCAATTGCCATAAATTCACCCAGGACAGCAATTTTACCAAAAACCTTATAGTTATGAATATAAAGCGGCAGAGCCAGCATTACCCCCCCAGCAGCCACCCCAACCATAAAGGTAAACTGAGCAATATAAATCCCCCATGAGACATCCCGACTCATGCCGGTAGCACCCAAACCATAATTAAACTGGTGAACATAGAAAAGCCCCCCGATGGTCATTACGCCCAAGAGGAAGAATATCCACGCCCAATATTTGTTATTTCCTTCTAACGCCTTCTCTAACATAATAGTTCACCTTAAATGATGTAGAAAACTGAGGGATCAGTGCCCGCAGCGGGTTTACGTTGGATGGTATAACGTGTTTTTAGAATCCGGGAAATTTCAGAATTTGGATCATTAATATCTCCAAAAACCATGGCTCTTGTGTTCCCACACGCCTCGACACAAGCAGGCTGCCTGCCATCTAGAGTTCGTTTAGCACAAAAATTGCATTTTTCTACTACACCACGCATCCGAGTTGGAAATTCAGGATTAAGCCCATCGGGGAAAAACTTATAATTGCCATTGGCATATGTTTCACGCGGACGACGCCAGTTAAAGCTACGTGCTCCGTAAGGACAAGCCGCCATACAAAAGCGACAGCCAATACAACGGTGATAATCCATCATTACCACACCATCTTTGTTCTTAAAGGTGGCCTTGGTGGGACATGCCCTTACGCAAGGAGGATTGGCACAATGATTACAAAGCAGCATAACCGGGAGTTCTTCAACCTCATTATTTTTCTTATATTGACTATGCTCAGGGAAGCTATGCTCATAATCATCAAGCCATATCCATTTAATTTCATCCTTAGGATTATTATACTGGGGAATATTATGCTCGGTGTTACAGGCATGAATACACTTCTCAGACAATCCAGGGCTACGCTGCAAGCGTTTCAAATCGATAACCATGCCATACTGTTTACCAGTAGGACTGGACTTCTCCTCTTTGGCTTCAGCGTGGGAAGCATGCTCCTCATTTGCCAATGCTTCGCCCTTATTTAACAACTTATTAAACGCCGAGGGTGCAGCCAGACCTGCTACTGCAGACAAGCCTGCAATCTTAAGGAATTTTCTTCTTTTAACATCCATTAATTAGTCTCCTTCGGCTTGATATGACAATCCCAACAGTATGGTTCAATCGCCGCATACCGATGGCATTCATCACAGAACTTCACCTTACTCTTATGGCAGAACATACACCCATTTTGCAGACTCCTCGCATATTGAACGCCATCGACTGTAACTTTAGTCCTGTTTCCATCCCTCAATACCTCATCACGCCAATCAATCAGAAGCTTCATATGATTGGAGCGCATATAATCTAAAGGCATAACGCAGTTTTTAGCCTTTGTTAAAATCTGAGGATTAGGATATCTCTCAGCACCACTAACATTGTACCAGATCGGGAAAGTAACAATGATTACAAAAATGGCCAACCCGGTTAAGACCTTACCTTTATCATACATCGGCATCACCTTCGCTTCCAGCAAGGGCCTCAAAACGCAGTCCTGTTTCCCTTACTTCCTTTTCACCATCCATTACAAGTGCATTACCGACCATTTCGGAAACGCCGCATACCTCAACATCCGGCACCCAATATCCCATCAAGGCACTCAAGGTCGCCCGATCAATGGCGCATACACAGGAGAGAGTGTTTACATCAAATTTATCATGGACATACTGCACAGCATTAGCCCGAGGTAAACCAGCACGCATTCTGAGATCCATAATTTCACCGGTATTCAGCCCCGTACCAGAACCACAGCAAAAAGTCTTTTCACGAATTGTGTTTTCCGGCATCTCGTGAATTTTGTTGACTATATGCTTTAGGACATAACGAGGTTCCTCTATCAAGCCCATGCCTCTAGCCGGATTACATGAATCATGAAATGTTACATTTCGATGATCGTTCCTACTGGGATCTAATTTCAATTTACCGTGCCGAATAAGATCGGCGGTAAATTCGCTGATATGCACCATCTTAGTCGAAGCGGCATTCTCAAAAACCGTACCGGTAATTGGTGATTTCGGTACTTCCAGGAAATCTGCCGGGCCGTTCATGGTATCCATATACTGGTGTATTACGCGCCACATATGGCCGCATTCGCCACCAAGAATCCACTTAACTCCAAGCCTCTCGGCCTCAGCATACATTTTACCGTTAAGTTTTTTCATCAACTCGTTATTGGTAAATGAACCAAAATTACCACCCTCAGAGGCATAAGTACTGAAGGTGTAATCAAGTCCCAAATGCTCGAAAAGCAACAAATAGCCCATACAGGTATAAATCCCCGGTTCAGCAAAAACGTCGGCTGAAGGGGTGATAAACAGAATTTCAGCCCCCTTTCTGTTCCAGGATGGGTTAATCTTAACACCGGTAATTTCCTCTATATCTTCGCAGAGATACTCAACATTTTCCTTCAATGTATGGGGCTGCAAGCCCATATGGTTACCAGTACGATTCGAATTGGCAGCCGGCTCCAATACCCAGTTGATATTTACTGCCACCAAATGGAGAAGCTCTCGCCCCATCATGGTAATTTCTGCAGTATCAATACCATAAGGACAATAAATCGAACAGCGGCGACACTCCGTGCACTGATAATAATACATGAACCAATCTTTCAGAACCTTGAAGGTCATTGGCCTGGCTCCTGCCATTCGCCCCAGGATCTTACCGGCCTTGGTAAACTCGTTCCGATAGACGGACCGCATCAACTCGGCCCGCATAACCGGCATATTTTTAGGATCGCCGGTACCCAGGAAAAAGTGACATTTGTCGGCACAAGCCCCACATCTGACACAACAATCCATGAATATTTTCAGAGATCGAAATTTATCCAAACGCTCTTTTAAGCCGTTGATGATTATTTCCTTCCAATTGTCCGGTAAATTCCAGTCATCGCTTTCGATATCCCATTCACGGGCAGGGCCGAATACGCCGGGGGGCAATGCTTTGCCAAGATAATCGACAATTTCCGTTTTGCCCTGGTAGCAATAGTTTCCCGGCTTAAAAATCGCTTCGGTGTCCATCCACTCCTTGGTGGGGACAGCTCCGGTCATCATGGATGGATCACGTGCTACGCTGACCCCTAGTTCATCTGCTTTCATATCTGCCATGGTTAGTCCTTACTCTGCTGAGTTTTTTAACTAATAGATAAATCGTCTAATTTTTTACTCTGCGGCCTTCTCCTCTGCGGGAGCCTCTTCTTCCTTAGCTGGCAACCCCTTTTCAACTGGGATATTCGCCTCAACCATAACCTCCCTAAATTCATCTTCATAACCAGCGTAAGAGTGCGGCTTGATTGAAGGATCATTCCAGGGATTTATGTGACGAACCATTCTGCTGTTATTGGCCATATTCCTTGTTGGACTCATAAATACGCCGCCCATATGCATCAACTTACTAAAGGGGAAATAAACCATTAATGTCGAAACCAGGAATATATGCACATAAAACAGAGGATTTATTTCACCTACTATTGCTGGATGAAATGAAGCTAGTCCAACTGCCAAATGTTTAATATTTACAACATCCGCACGATCAAAAAAGCGCATGGTGCAGCCGGTGGCAGCTATGGCAAAAATCAGAAATAGTGGGAAATAATCGGCTGGCAGGGAAATATATTTTATCTTGGGCAGGAATATTCGACGACTAAAGAGCAAAAGGAGACCGCCAAGAATAGCAAGATCACTAATGTAGATTGGCGGAGTGCCTATTTGGAGGAAGCCATCCGCAAATTCAAGAATCGGCACAAAGAACGGCATCGGATCGGTAAACAACCGCATATGTCGCACAACTATAACAAGAAATGAATAATGGAAGGTCAGGGCAAAGAGCCAGAGGTATTTGCTTGAGCCATATCGTAATTTGGGGCCATCGTAGATGTCAGCCTGGGTGTTACGGAAAAGTGAGCGAAAAAGCACGACCTCAAGGAACATTCTCTTTAAGACGCCGCTCATAGTGGACGGACACTCAATTTTGTTTTGCTTTATCCAGGGTAATGAATTTGCCTGCCCACAGGTGGTGGGAATTCGGAAGGGAACCGGAGATTTTGCCCAGTCGACAACCTTTCTTATGAAGCCGCCTATAAAAATAATAATAGCCAAATAAGGAAAGACTATGCCAAACAACGAATCAAGGCCAGCCTGAGCCCCAAAATAGGCGAACAACATAAGGCCGATCACGGCGACGAAGGGATAAAGAATTTTCATTTACTGCTACCTCGCTTAAGGTTTGACAATCAAGTTAACAATCGCGAATGACCTTTAACTCAATTTTTTCTTCATTATGCTTCCTAATCACAGCTCCTGATGGACATCCACCATTCGCTGTGCCTGCATTACCGCTCTTAAACTCTTCAATTTTTATCTTATAAATCAGCTCACGATCAGCCATATAAAGATCAAATACTTTTAACGCCAGCTTATCAATATTACCCTCAATAGTCTGCCACTCTGCATAATTGGCCGACACGAGATCCTTGCCACATGCCTCAACTGATAATCTCTTCAAATCATAAATAAAACCAACTGCCTCTGAAGGTTTAAAGGTTTGCACGGCTCGTAACTTTACAAACTGGACAAGTTCTGCCGGCAAGTCAACAATCTCACCTTTAGCGAGCTGTTCTACTGTGCGCTCCACACCAGTACGGGCGCTATGCCCTAGAGGATTAGCAAACTGGTCGTTCTGCCTCTTAAAGAACTGGGCTCCATCGGCATGATAAGTCGATAAAATGGCATCAAGCCATTTTTCAGCAATTACCACTTTGTTTTCGGACATTGCCTCATGCAAAACCATTATGGGAATTTTTACCTATTTTTTAGTTATTTCAAACACAAACATTAAAGAAATGAACGGTCGCTCAGTTACTGCTAGAGACGGTTATCATGTTTTTTTATTTTTTTCAACATAAAATTTAATCACTGCCTATGGCATGATCATATTCGTTTGTGGCGTAGACCATAAAATGAGAAGGGAACGGGCCTGTTGGCTGGGGCATTCAACGTGAAAGCTAAGGAGCAGCCAGGAAAACGGTGCAGCTACTATGAACTTGCAAGAAAACAACATTGGTACGATTTGCACCTGACCTCTTGTTGTCCCTCTCAAACGCCAGGTTCGGCATTTTTTGCCGTTTGATTTGATTTTTTACGGGGGGGGGGGGGGGGGGGGATTTTTTTTTTTTTTTTGTTTGTTTTTTGGGTGGTTTTTTTTGTTTTTTTTAACCAGGGGGGAATGGGGGTAAAGGG
>CAYTNB010000027.1:0-20621 GCA_964439085.1 uncultured Desulfobulbia bacterium
CCAGGGACCTACCGGTTATGAGCCGGTGGCTCTAGCCAACTGAGCTATAGGCCCGATTACCACAAGAAAGTTAATCTTTATGATTTAGATGACGAATAATGTCAAGATGTTTTTTTAGATTACACCTCAACTCAAGTACAAATATGTCTGGAGCTTGCCGCTCATGTACTGATTTTGTCGAAGTGCTATCCCATCTCTTGTTTGAGCAGGCAACAAGAGATTCGGTGGACTGGGGAGCCATCTTTGTTATAGCGCAGATTGTCGGGCTGCAGAAGTTTGTTCATCACGCAGCCCTCTGGTATGTGTAGGGAAAAGAATTTTTTTTCGCTAAGGCCGGGGTTTTCCTGCAAATTGTTATTTTCAATATTAAAGCTGTGGATGGGGAAATCCTCACAAAGAGGGCAGGTATATACTCGACCGTTGGGGAATATGAAGAAATTTTCAGTTTGCTCCCCCGCACAGGTAAATGATTCATTCTGATCAAGAAAAACTTTGGGGTAAATAACATGCAATCCAAGATCTGCCGCCTTTTTAGCGACAGGCGGCACTGTCTCCAACCAGTCCTCTGGAGTAATTTGCATCTCGCAGGCGTTGGAGTTGGCGGAATTACCCCGCAGGCCGATGATTTGAATAAAAAAATGTTTTACGCCAAGCTTTTTGACCAGCTTGGGCATTTTATGTAGGTGAGCAATGTTTTTGGCGCTTACCGTGTAAATAAGGCTGCTCTCAAAACCTCTTTTCACTGCCTTCGTGATGTTTTTTGTGCAGATCTCATAAACGCCGCTGCCACGTAATGGATCATTTACTTCCGGTGTCGGGCCATCCAGACTAAAGCTTAATACTGCGTCTTGCGGGCCTATTTTGTTCAGCAGGTTGTGGTGTAAAAAGCCGTTGGTATCGATGGTTATGGACTGGTAACCCAGTTTTCGGGCGTACCGTATGGCAAATGGTAATTCTGGGTGCAGGGTTGGCTCACCGCCTAGAAAAATAATATTGCTCGATTTTTGTGGTTCGTAAAATAATTTAAGCCAGTTCGCAATGCTTTTTTTCGGCAGGGTGTTTATGCCATGCTGTTCTTTGTTGATATAGCAGTGTTGGCATGAAAGATTGCATGCGGTAAGAATATGAAAAAATATATTACGTTCATTGGCCTGGAAGGCCAGGGTTTTAGGGGCTGTTTGTTGCGTCATTATTCTTGCTGTTGGGCAAAAATTTTATATTTAGCATCTTCAATCAAAATGTGCTGCGTCAGCCAGTTTCTGATCATTTGAATAATTTCTGTGTTTAGAACGATATTGCCATCATTAGCCTGGCGGTAGAGTTGGTAAATTTGCGTGTCAAAATCTTTATGAAGTCTTCGGTGGGCAACTAAATCAGGATAGTTGATTTTCGCCAGGTGATTTTCCTCAAAATTAAAATGCACCCTGGCGTAATCGAGCATATCTTGCAGGGACTTTAAGGTGATCGACTTGTAATCAGCCGCATCACCGTTTATAAGCGCTTCGTGCATATTATTGAAGATATTAATCCATTTCTTGTGTTGTTGGTCAATCGTGTCGTTACCGACGCTGAAAGAGTCCTGCCAGTCAATTTGGGGCATTTGCGTTCCTCTAATTTAATTTATTCAGGTAGCCTATTCGTGAAATATGGTATACTGCGCCAGTATTGTGCTGCGGAGGTAATCGGGCTTGGCCTTAAAAAAAAGTTTAAAAAGTGCCAGACTTTTACTGCGCATGACACCGGGCGTTACTGACACTTGCATATTTTTATAGAGCGGGTTTAGTTTTTCCATGGGCAGATTGGTGCCGCCGCCCATTATATCCTCGTAGGCGTAAACAAAATGGCGAATTCCGTTGACCAGCATAGTGCTATAGCACATGAGGCATGGTTCCATGCTTGAGTAAACAATTACCTTATTTGGCTCGATCTCTGGGCGATTCGCTAACAGATCATGGAGGGCAATGATTTCAGCGTGATCCATCTCACTTGCCGGCCGACTTTTGCTCTGCTGGCTGTGCAGACGACGTCCCTGTGCAACAATTTCGCCGTTCAGGCAGATAACGCAACCAACAGGGAAATCACCATGGGCCAAGGCTAACTCGGCCTCTGCAAGAGCCGCCTGCATCTGCTTGTCGTCGTCGATATGTCTCATTTTACGTCACTATTCAGGTAGGGATATAAACTACCCTGAAATCTGTAGTGTAACTGTTGAGGAGTGCCCCTGAATAGTTACCTTTTTGTAAAGAATAGCTTGCGATTGAACGCAAGACAACGTATTTTTTATAAAAAAATTATTTTGTCGCCACAATGCCCATGAATATTCGTGAAAAAACAGAACAAAAGGAAAGAATATCTCTTTCTCCTTTTGCATGTCTCAGTGAAAACTCCAAGGGACGGGTGCGGCAGGAGGCCGCTTGTTCTTTAAGGGCGACATTCCAGAGGGATCGGGATCGCATCGTGTATTCAAAGGCCTTTCGGCGTTTGAAGTATAAAACACAAGTGTTCCTGGCCCCCAATGGCGACCACTATCGTACCAGATTAACCCACACTCTTGAAGTTTCTGAAATTGGCAGGGCACTGGCCCGGGGGCTTGAAATCAATGAAGATTTGGTCGAGGCCATTGCCATGGGACACGACCTGGGGCATACACCTTTCGGCCACGCCGGCGAAACGGTGTTGAATAAATTGGTTCCTGGCGGATTTTCTCATTATCAACAGAGTTTGAGAGTTGTTGATGTCCTCGAAAATGGGGGCATGGGACTTAATTTAAGCTATGAGGTGCGGGACGGGATTGCCAAACATTCCAAAGGGTATGGCGAGGTTATTCCATCTAATAACCATGATATGCCAGAGACGGCAGAAGGATGTGTGGTGAGGTTTGCCGATATTATTGCCTATTTGAGTCATGACTTAGATGATGCTATCAGGAGTGGAATTATCAGTCGGGACGATATTCCTGCCCAATGCCGTCAAGTTTTAGGAGTAAGCCATTCTCGGTGTAATATGTCCATGATTGAGGGTGTTATTAATGGTACCAGGCCAGAAAACAATCGACTGGTTTTTGGAGTGGTACCGGAAATCGCTGAAACGATGCAGATACTGAGGAAATTTCTGTTTCACAATGTCTACCGCTCAGAGCGAGTGCATGCTGAATTTGTTAAGGCGACGAAAATGCTGCGGGAGTTATTTACCTATTTTGTTGAAAACCAGGAGCTTTTTGAAGATGAAATTGGTAATTTTGCCAGTAGTATCTCCCATGTCAGGAGGGTGTGTGATTATATTGCCAGTATGACGGATCGGTTTGCGCTAAACATGTATAATCGCATATTTATCCTCCGGGAACTTTCCTAGGACGGGACAGTAGTGTCCGGTTAGGGACTTGCATTGACTTATCAGGAAAAATAAAAGCCTCGCATACTCGTCTTTCGGGGCTTGAAGCAGTTCTGAATTGTGCCCGCAACTTTGTAACCGGACACTGTTGAGGACGGGATAATTAATATAAAAAGTTTATCGGAGAAGATGAATGTCAGATGATGTAATTTTTATATCTTATGAAGAAGCAAAGAAGATTGTTGCCAATGTGGTAGAAGAAGAACATTTGCACGAACAAAACCGACGCATCTTAACGGTTTATGGTCATGATGGTCGGGAACTTTGCTGGTTTGATGCCGAAGAGGTAGTCTCCGAGGTTGGTGGGCAGCCAAAGAATAAGACATTCGAGCAGGAACGGGACGAAGTTAAGTCGGCGGCGGTGGAGTACATTATGCGTCGTATTCCGGACTGGTGTCTGGAGGGGTAATCCTGGACAACCATCCTCGTTGGCAGGTTAAGAATCTGCTACCGCAACTTCCAGATTGTCCTCGCCCTTTGGCATAGTCGGTACCCTGTCGTGGCCAAGGCAAAAGCCGCCGTCCAGACGGATTGATGAGCCGGTCATAAATGGAGCATCTTTAATCAGAAAGAGAACGGCTTTGGTAACTTCAGCTAGTCTGCCGGTTCTTTTTAGCAGGGTACGATCTGTAATTTTCTGGCGGATAGTTTCATCGAGCAACTCCCACCCTCTTGTGCCTTGGGCATGCCTGCCCTCTATAAACCCAAGAATGAGTTCATTAACCCGCACGGGGGCTGCTTGTCTGGCCCAGGTCTCAGTGAATGAGGAAACGGCTCGATTGGCGGCGGCATAAGCATCATTAAAAATCATTGCCGCCGGCCCTGCCCGGCCAATTTCACCGGCAATTGATGACAGGTTTACCACCACGCCTTGTTGGGCCTTTTGCAGGAGGGGCAGGGCGGTCTGAAACATCCACCATTTAGCTTTTAAAGTTGTGTCCATCTCCAGGTCCCATTGCTCAGGGGTATAAGTTCCATGCACAATAGGCATACCGCCCCTTTCGATATTATTTATCAGGATATTCAGGTGGCCGTATTCAATCTCAATTTTCTGGCATAATTCTTTGATTTGGACGGGGTTGCGCAGGTCGGTCTTAACGGTTAGGTGGCGGCCAGGAAGGGCGCTGAAGTGTTCTATTACTTTCTGGCAGTCTGTCGGCCAGTCATAGTAAGGTAAAATTATATTGGCACCATCTTGGGCAAGGGCCAAGGCAATATCCTTGCCGATTCCTTTGGTGGCTCCAAGAACCAGGGCATTCAATCCACTTAACGACTTAATAAACATTCCAGAATTACCCGTAATCTCAGTTGTAAGTATAAACGCATATGATTAGATCATCCCGCTTAAAAAAACGACTATTATCCCTCATCTCTTTTTAGGACGAGCTTTAAACCGGGATGGATAAGGTTATTTTTGAGATTATTCCAGCGTTTGATATCATCGGTATTGGTGTTGAACTTTTGGGCAATAGTCCACAGGCTGTCACCGCCGCGGACATGGTAATAAACGCTATGTCTGACAGAGATATGGCGGGCTATTTGGCTTGTCGTGCCGTTAATATGAATTACCAATTCCTGGCCGACTCTTATTTTGTTAATGCTGTGCAGGTCGTTCCAGGATGCGATCATATTGGCTTTGGTGTGGTAATGCCCGGCAATATTGGATACTGTCTCACCTTTCTTAACTTTATGGATGATGATGGTGGGATCTTTACCTGCCTTGGCCAATCGTTGCTGCTGGGCAAAGTCCTCTTTGCTGAGCAGGGTGTATTTGGTCTCCAGGTAGGGGATACGTAGATGGTGCCCCTGCCGCAGCTTTGCTTTGTGCAGATTGTTGGCCTTGAGCAGAGTTGTTCTGCTGATGCGATATTTCTTACAGATTTTGCCGATGGTGTCGTGGCTGCGAATAACATGGGTTTTGAAATGTGTTGTGGTCGCAACTGTCACTCTGGGAAGATTGTTGGCCAGCCGTTCTTTTTTGCCTAGTGGAATTTTTATTTCGTAGGTGTCCAGGGAGGGCGGGGTTATCGCCTGCCGTAGATGCCGATTTAATTTTTGGATGGTTTTAAAATTTTCCCCGGTGGCCAGAGCTACGGCTCGCAGGGATGTCCAGGGCGGCACCTCAGCGGTATCATAACTTAGCGGGGATTCATACTTAAGATTACTAAAACCATATTTCTCTGGGTTTGTGGCAATTATTATCGCCGCAGTGAGTTTTGGCACATAACGCTTGGTCTCGGACTTAAGGTAGCTATGTTTGGCGATCTCCCAAAAATCGTGGCTCTTGTATCTCTTAATTGCATTGGAAATTTTTCCTTCTCCAGCATTGTAGGCTGCCACGGCTAGGGGCCAGGAATTGAATTGGCGGTATAAATTTGCGAGATAGCGGCAGGCCGCTTGGGTGGATTTGACGGGATCACGGCGTTCATCAACGTACCGATTGACGGTCAGTCCGTAATCTATGGCAGTGGAACGGATGAATTGCCAAGGGCCAACTGCCCGGGCTCTGGAATAAGCGGTAAGGCTGTAGCCACTTTCTATCATAGGTAAATATACCAAATTCTCTGGAAGTCCCGCCGCATTCAACTGGCTTTTAATCATGGGCAGGTATCGTCCCGACCGGGCTAGCCAACGCCTGAATGATTTACGATTCTTATGTTGGAAAAAATCAAGATAGTATTCGACCTGTCGGTTAATGGTCACTGGAAAATCATATAATTCTTCCTCCTTGGGCCGGAGTTTGGCTGGTTTATCATCCCAGGGGCCCAACTTCTCTAAATCTTTTACTTCTTCGGCAGCGGTTTGTTCCGGTTCTGGTGGAGTCTGGTCATCTACCTGCTCAGAAGTTTGAATTTCTGGTTCGACAATTATCCCTGATGTGTGTTGTTCCTGATCGATTTTGGGCGTGGGCGGTTCTGCCATAGTGGAAGGCCGTAGTTCGCTGGTAACAACTGGTTGAATGGCAACCTGTACATGATGTGAGGAACAGGAACATAAGCTGGCGCCGATAGCGATTAACAAGGGTAGGCAAAAAAATCTCAAGTATCTAAACATAAGCAGGTAATGGTTTCGTCGTGGAATTAATTAGTAACTTACAGATTGTTTTCTCGGAGTTTGCGCTTACCTGTTTTTTAGAAAAGAATTTATCAAGGTACATTAGGTAAGCGTAGACTCCGATACCCCCTCGCGGGGTGTTAGGACGTAATGGCTTGGCTTCAGTGATTTGGAATGCAAAACTTGTACCTTTTTTACATGACAAAACCCCCCTCTGCAATTAAAAAGAGGACAAGTTCTGAAAATACTATTAAAAAAAATGATATTAGGCAACCCCCTCTGGTGAAAAAAAAGATATTATTGTAAGCTAGTTAGGTGCGATTAAAGGCAGAAAACATAAGGCCAGAAGTAGTTTTGGCACATATGCCCAGGGATACGATTAATTAAAATTTTGTCCCTTCTCCCTGACTTTCCCTACAGAAACCAAGATTAATAATGATTAAAAAACTTTTCTATATTTTGCTGATTATTGCGGCGGGGGCTGTTCTCTCGGCAGGGGTTCTGCTTTACTGGTTTGTGGTGGTGCAGCCGGGTGAATCTATTGAACCCCAAAACCTGCAAAAGGTGCTGGCTGTGGAGTCGCCGGTTTTTTATCGTGGTGGCCAGCATAAAATTGGTGTCTTCTTTCAGAATGACCATCGTCAATATCTCACCTACGCACATATTCCGATGAATTTTATTAAGGCCATTGTGGCGGCTGAGGATCATAATTTTTTCAGCCATCACGGGGTAGACTTTGTGGGTATTACCAGGGCTATGATTGCCAATATTATGGCTGGCCGAGTGGTCCAGGGGGGCAGTACACTTACCCAGCAGACGGCCAAGAATCTCTTCAAACGACACGGACGTTCCATCTCTGCCAAGTTAAAAGAATTACTCTATGCTTGGCGTCTGGAATATCATTATTCAAAAGAAAAAATTCTGGAGTTCTACTCCAACCAGTTTTATGTGAGTGGTAATGGGCGTGGGCTTGGAGTGGCTGCCAAATATTATTTTGATAAAGAAGCCGCCGATCTCACCGTGCTGGAGAGCGCTTTTATTGCCGGCAGCGTCAAAAGACCTAATTATTATAATCCATTTATAAAACATGACGAAAAGTCTGCCGGAAAGGCCAGGGGGAGGGCTCGTATTCGTACAGGATATGTTCTGCGGCAGATGTACAATATGAAAATGATAAACCGGGTGGAATTACAACGAAATTTGGGCAGGGAGATTCCTTTTAAAAAAGGTAAAATGTCTTATGCCTTAAATACTGTGATGGATTTGGTCAGGGAGGCGCTGGCCGAGCCTGAGGTGGAGGAGGCCATGGTAAATCACGGTATAGACAATATTTCTACCTCTGGTATTCGTATTTTTACTTCAATAGATAAAAAACTGCAAAATTTTTCTTTTGGGACTCTGCGCCATGAATTATCACGCTTGTCGGTTCGCCTGGGTGGTTATGACTTTAAAAGGTTGCGCAAGCTTTATCCGGCTCTGGAGGCTAAATACAAGGGAGATGCCCTGGTGCCTGGAGCCTTTTTATTTGGCCGTGTGCAAGGAGTGGATATCAAGGATGTAGCACTTCGGATTTCCTTTGGGAAGGCTGTCCAAAAGGCCTGGGGCAATGTTGGAATTATTGATCGACTTGGGATGCAGGTTCTCGTCGGCGCACAGGTTAAGTATCAAAAACAGCGCTGGTCGGAGGCCTCCGATAAGGATTTTAGGGATTTTTTGCGTAAATTCAAGGTTGGTGATCTGGTCTATGTCAGGCTTGATGATGGTGGAACAGACCAGATGCTCGCTCTGACTCTTGAGAAATACCCCGATGTCCAAGGTGGTGTGTTGAGCTTGAAGGATGGTAAAATTAACGCCATGATTGGTGGCACGGAGAACCATTATTTTAATCGGGCCATTGACGCGAAGCGTTTGATGGGGTCTGTGACAAAACCATTAGTTTATGCGGCGGCCATTCAACTGGGATGGAATTCCGCTGATCTTTTGAAAAATGAACGTGATGCCTTTGTTTATCAAAAGCAGGTCTACATTCCCAGGCCAGATCATACCAGTCCCTACCAATGGGTATCAATGAATTGGGCGGGTACCAAATCTGAGAATGTGGCCTCAGTTTGGCTCTTGTATCATCTGTGCGACCGCCTTTCGCCGAGGCAATTTAAAGAAGTCTTGGCCAGGGTTGGTCTTGCTCGTCTTGATGATGAATCATATCAGGAATATCGAACCAGAATCAGGGACAAAGCAGGGATATTGATTGACTCCACCAGTTTGAAACGGCAGGCATTCGACCGGGCTGTAGCAAGTTTGGAGCCTGATCTTCTGTTTGCCGGCAAAACAGAGGATTACGAGATAATTCAGCGTCTACATTACCACTTGGACGAGTTGGTGCCTGAAAATGAAAAGGGTCGTGAGGCTGATATTCGTAGAGAAATATTACAGAGGACATTTTTGAAGCAAAACAACTTATATGATAAACTGCAAATGCTGCGCCGCCAAATTGAGTCTATGGGCGGATCAGGAAATTGGTTGGATCCGGATCATTTGGCGGTTCTTACCGGTGATGATAGTCTCTATTCTGATAATAATGGCCATTATGATTTTACGGACACCCCCCTTGGCCCGAAGTGGTGGCGCCTGACTAATCAGGAAATAGTCCAGGCTTTGCAGGCTGCGGCAGATAAAAATGGCTTTTGGGATAAAATCCACTTGGATGGTTTATTGACGGTCGCAACGTGCGGACAATTGGCGGCAGCTCTTGAGCATGAATACCTTGCTCTTAAAAAACTCCCCTCCTACGGGCCGGAAGTTTTGTATAGAACGAGAGATTTTCGTGTTTTGGTGGGGCTCAAATATATTATAGCCTTATGCCATGAAATGGGGATCAAAAGTGATCTGCAACCCGTCCTTTCTTTTCCCTTGGGGTCTAATGTGGTTAGTTTACTTGAGGTTGCCAGGGCCTATGAGACTATCGTAAACGGCAACAGCTATCGAATTGGCCGGCTTGGCGCTGGCGAGGCCTTGCGGATAATTGATCGCATTGAGAGTAGTGATGGTGAGATGATTTATCGTCCCAATAAATTGCTTAAAAGGGTAATTGATCCCAAAACCTCACTGGAGGTGAGTGATATTATGCGGCATGTTGTTAAATACGGTACTGGCCGTTACGCGTACGACAATATTAGGTTGCACAGTACCGATCCGGCTCGTAACAAGATGTTTAAAGACCTTGATTTGCGGGTACCGCTACTTGGTAAAACTGGTACGGCCAATCAATTTAGGAATTCGTCATTTGTGGGCTATGTACCGGGCCTTGGTAAAAATCATAAGGAGATGGTACTCGCTGGTGGATATGCCTTGGCAACCTATGTCGGTTTTGATAATAATTCGCCCATGGTTCATTCTTCGACCCATATAACCGGATCGCAGGGGGCCTTGCGCCTTTGGTCAAGTTTAGCGGATACAATGCTCACTTCTATCTCTAACCAGTTTGATCTTGGCGGCCTGTTTTTTACAGATATTGACGAAATTCCCTTGGCCTATCCAGACCTTGGTCAGATAAATATTGATGTTGGAAATGGCGACAAGGTATTGCGGAATGTGGACGATGGTCAGCTCAGTTATGGCGAAGATATTGACCAAAAAAATATTGCTATGGGGCAGAAATTTACGACTTTCGGGACAAAGACCGGGACTGGTAAGGTTAGTTTAAGCAGGTATTTTAAACCATTTTGGCGGAGCGATGAGAATGCGTCAACTAATTGAAACGAATACTGATGGTGTCGTAAAAAGTACCCAAAAGGGGCATAGCAATCCGATCTATTGCGTTGTCGCAATTTTTTAGGCACGACCTCCATATGTATGGCCTCGCACCTAAAAAATCACTACGCCTCGGCAAGCAAGATTGGATGATTATTTCTTGCCAAGGCCCTTGTCTCCAATCCGAGAGGAGCTAGTCTAAAATAATGAACGTCAAACATAATACATCGAACATCAAATATCTAATTGTGGAAGGCCCTATGCTCTTTCTATTTATTGTCAAAAAGATCTTTCGAAGGACGCTATTTGAACCAAAGATAGAAAAGAGGCGGATATCTGTTACCGGACATCTAGGTCTTATTGGTATTGGCTTATTGTTAATGAATGGCTGTGTTTCGGCGCCACAATTTATTTTTGGCTCAAAACCTCCAGTGTCGGCTGGCGAAAGGCAAGATAAACCTGCCCCAGCGATTGAGCCAACCGTTGCCAAAGAGGATAAATCATCTCTGAAAGTTGCAGCTTCACCAATAACCCCAGGCCCAGATAACGTTAACCAAACTACATCTGATAATAGCAGTGTGGGCGGGGTCGGGGGTGAAAAAGCAATAACTTCGCCAGCCCCTCTTGCAGATGTATTGTCTGGAGAGGCCGCTTCTTGTGATAATGATACGGGACGGCCCAAGGAAGTTGAGCGGGTGGACACAGCCTTTATTGCTGGGCGTTTGGCTCTCTATCGAAAAAAATTAACGACTTGGAATCAATTGGCCGGTAGCCTGGTTAGCCTTGATATGGGTGGCACATGGCCAAAAGGTTGGTACGGCTGTGTGCAAAGATTGGAGATGGTCTTTGCTGGTTATCGCCGCTTGCGGACAGACTCGGCCATTGCTGATGCCCCGCCGGAGGCTCTGGCTGCTTATCAAAGAGATGTCGAATATTTGGAAAGTACTTGTGATGAGGTAATGGCAAGTGGTCAGGCCGATATCAAGGCAGCCCTGGGGGATTTTAATGCTATTCTTGTCGATCAGGCAGCTAGTTCGGTTCGGCAATATCTGGAGCAGGGTAAAAATCTTGAGGCTGGTCTGGCATATGAACATTTTGTTCAAATTTACGGCAATGCGGCTGCTACTTCTGAGCTTAAGATTCTGTACAGCGAGGCTTTAAGACGCCAGGGCAGGATGGAGGCGTCTTTGGTGCCATTGCGCAATATTTGGGCTGATAATGATAATTGGGGAATTACCTACGCCGACCTGCTATTGGCCGACGGTAAGCCGGCGGCGGCTCGTAAGATTTATGAGGAAATTGGCAATAAACTGGCTGCAACCCGTGATAACGAGTTGTGGGTTAATAATCAGTTGACCATACTTGACAAGGACACTGGTTCTAAATTATTTGGGGTTTATACGGAGGTCTTGAGGGCATATTATCGTTTTAACGGTCAAGATGTTTCAGCTGGTTTTGCTGCTAATCTTGCAAAAATAAAGGCCGTTGGTACAGCTGCGATGTCAGATAATTCCGGGATTATCACTAAGAAGGTGGACTCTGAAATTGACAGGCGGACGGATATGCAGCTGGCAAAGATTGATGAACTGATTGGCGGTCAGGAGTTTGAGCAGGCGCACGTTATAGTGAATGAATTGTTGACCTTTGTTTCTGCGGATCGCCGTTCAGAGGTCATGGCGGCGCAAGACCGGATTGAGGAGACCAGGAAGGCTGCCCGTCTGGGCAGGCAAGAACTTGATAAACAAAAAAATGATCGCCAGTGGCAAGCGGCAGTCGATTTGTTGGATCGCCGGGAGTACAGGGCGGCTATAGGTATTTTTAGGCAATTATTGAAGAGTGACTATGGTGATGAGGCTAACGTCAAAATAGCAGAAGCTGCGAATATGGATGCTGTTGAAGTACGGAGAAAGGCGGCTGGCCTGTTCTTTAAAGCCCGTAAAACCGATAACCCGCAGTTGAAACGACAACTTTTACTCCAATCCAGGGATCTTTTACGGCAAGTGGCAGAAGAGTATCCCGAGGCTGAAATAATCGTTAAAATTAAGCGGAATATACAGGTGCTGGATGATCAACTAGGGGTAATTCCGTCAGTACCGGAAAAATAAAAAAAACCTTGCAAAGTAAATTAAATTTACGCAAACTAGATATATGCATGGGTGTCGTGCGCTTATTAAATTGAGCGATGTTGTGAAAAAAAAAGTAAAATAACTATCCAGTTCTTGGAGAATAATAATGACGGAAGAAATTGTAGCAGGTGAGAAAATACTTGACGACATGGCGTTGAAAATCATGATGGTTGAGCCTGGAGATCTTTCTGTTGTTGGAGAACTGGTGAGCTTGGCTGAGAGTATGGTCGAACAAGCTGGCGCTGAACATATGCCGCTGTTGCAGAAGATGGCCCAGGAACTTTGTGATGTCCTGGGAAAAATAGTTATGACTGAGCTGGATGATTCGCAGGAAAACTTTGATTTATTGGGGCAGTGTATTGGTCTTATGCAGAGCGTGTATCGTAAAAAAGGTATTGATCCAGAAGGGGATAAGGCCTTTGCTGAGACAATTGCTTCGCTTACGTCTGGAGCTATATCATCTGGCGCAGCACCCGCAACTGCCGTCCCCAGGGCTTCTGTCGTGGCACCGGAAGGGCCGGAAATTCTTTCCGAGCCGCCGGATTCCACGGATTTTATGGAGGATTTGGAACTACTCGGTGGCTTTATCGAAGAGACACTGGAACATCTGGAATCTATTGAGGTAAATGTTCTTGATCTTGAAGAAAATCCCGGTGACTTAGAGATAATCAATAATATCTTCCGGCCCTTTCATACCATCAAAGGGGTATCTGGCTTTTTGAACCTGACGAATGTGCAACGTCTGGCCCATAGTACCGAAAATTTACTTGATGACGTGCGAAATAACAAAAGGGTGATGGACTCGGAAGTTATTGAGGTGGTTCTGAAGGTGGGGGATTGCCTTAAGATCATGGCAGAAAATTTGAGACAGGCAATGGATGACGGAGTAGAACACTATAAAAATTATGATATTTCTAATTATGTAAGTTGGGTGAAAAGTGTACAGGGAGTCGCCGAGGAGGATGTTCCGGAGGTGGCGGCATCGGAGACGGCTGCTACGGCTGAACCCTTGAAAGATGTTACTGCGCCAGAGGCGGCAAAACTTGAGTCTGCGCAAGCATCAGCTCCAGCTCTTCCATCCACGTCAACCAGTGTTAAATTAGCGGCCCAATCTTTGGCTCCTAAAAAGGCCAAGGTTGGGGCTACAATAAAAGTTGAAGTTGATAAGTTAGATGGCCTGGTTAACGCCGTTGGTGAACTTGTGATTATGCAGACGATGGTTAGAGAGAACTCTTTGGTGTCCAGCATTAGCGATCCTAAACTAAACAAGGACTTCGGCCAATTGTTCCGCATTACCACTGAACTGCAAAAAACCGCCATGTCCATGCGTATGGTTCCTATCCGACAGACATTCCAGAAAATGATTCGTCTGGTACGAGATTTATCTAAAAAGACGGGGAAACAGGCTAATTTGGTCATGGAAGGGGAAGAAACAGAGATTGATCGAAATATGGTCGACTCAATATATGATCCGTTGGTTCACATGATGCGAAACTCCGTTGACCATGGTGTTCTGTTGCCGGACGAACGCAAAAAACTGGGTAAACCGATCTGTGGAACTGTGAATCTCAGAGCCTACCAGAAGGGTGGCTATATGGTTATTGAGATTGAGGATGATGGCCAGGGGCTGGATACGCCCAAAATAAAACGCAAGGCTATTGAGCGTGGAATTATCACAGAAGCTGAAGATTTATCCGATCATGATTTGAATAATTTGGTCTTTATGCCCGGTTTTTCTACTGCCGATAAAATTACCGATGTCTCTGGGAGAGGGGTTGGTATGGATGTGGTGAAGAAGGCTGTCGAAAAACTGCGTGGTAAGGTAGATGTGGTAAGTGAAATCGGTAAAGGTTCTATCTTTACAATACGACTGCCCCTGACGCTGGCAATTATTGATGGCATCATAGTTCGGGTAGGAACGGAGCGTTATATTATCCCGACCATTGCTATCCGGGAGTCGTTTAAACCTACCCGTGAGGCTTATAAAACG
This sequence comes from uncultured Desulfobulbia bacterium, assembly GCA_964439085.1. GTDB lineage: Bacteria > Desulfobacterota > Desulfobulbia > Desulfobulbales > VMSU01 > JAADIV01. The sequence continues at coordinate 14,311 of CAYTNB010000027.1, forward strand.
GTTAAAGGCCGTGGGGAGGCTTTGATGGTTCGTAATAATCTTGTGCCTATTGCCCGGCTTTATCAGCTTTTTAACGTGAAACCATCTAATAAGAATATTTGTGAATCCATTGTGGTGGTGGTGGAGTCCGAGGGTAAACAACGGGCTATTATGGTTGACGAATTGCTTGGCAAGCAGGAGGTGGTGATTAAAAACCTCGGTGGTTTGACTGATATAGAGGGGGTTGCCGGTGGTACAATTCTTGGCGATGGCCGGGTCGGCCTTATCCTTGATTTGGCTGGGTTGGTTATGGCCAAAACAACATTTGGTGTGGACGAGATGCTGGGAGTTGCTGAGCCTAGCGTAGATGAACATGACTTGGAGGTTGTCGGTGAGCCAGCGGTGGTGAAAGCACTGACCGAGTAACTGTGCTTCTAGCCAGCCATCATTCTGGGACTAAGAGCTAAGTCCGCCCGTAGAGGGGATAGGTATCTTAGAGAATTATTTTCGGTAAAAAACAAAAAGTGTTGTTATTTTCTCTGCTTTGGCGGGGACGGTAGTCTAACACCCCGCGAGGGGGTATCGGAGTCTACGCTTACCTAGTACCTTATAAATTCTTTTCTAAAAAAAGGTAAGCGTAGACTCCGAGAAAACAATCTGTAAGGTACTAATAAAACCTTTGGAGGTAAGGAGTATGGCAACGGAAGTGGCCGAAAAAACAATTAGTGACAGTGCTGACGCCGGTCTGGCCGGAAAATATTTGACTTTTAGCCTTGGCCGTGAGGAGTATGGCGTTGATATTATGAAGGTGCGTGAGATTATAGGAATTATGGAAATAACCTCCGTACCTCACACACCTGAGTACATTAAGGGCGTCATTAATTTGCGCGGTCGAGTGATTCCTATTCTTGAGCTTCGGTTACATTTTGGCCTTGAACTTAAAGAATATGACGACAGAACCTGTATCATCGTAGTTGAGGTGGTAGGAGGAAACAGCAATATTATGATCGGTATGCTGGTTGATTCGGTCTCAGAAGTTGTCAATATCGAAGCGGAAGAGATTGAACCTCCTCCTGACTTTGGTGGAGCCACTGAGACCGAAAATATTTTGGGTATGGGGAAGGTCAAGGGAGAAGTGAAAATTCTGTTGGATGTTGACCGGGTCGTAGGCCGTGGAGTTATGGAACACCTGGAGTCAATCCAATAACCAATGGCCGATTTTAAGCAATTAACTGATGCGGAGTTTCAAGAATTTAGTGAGTTAATTTACGCCCATGTCGGCATTTCCATGAAGCCGGAAAAGAAAGAGTTGTTGAACGCCAGACTCGGCAAAAGGTTGCGAATTTGTAAGATAAACTCATTTAAAGAATATTATGAGTTTATAAACCAACCCGAGCAGAAGAAAGTAGAATTTATAAATTTTTTAGATAGTGTCTCTACCAATTTTACCAGCTTTTTTCGTGAAATCAGTCATTTCGAATTTCTGAAATCCAAGGTTCTGCCCGAACTATTGATGCGTAGTGGAGCAAGTGGCCGGGAGTTATCTTTTTGGTCTTCGGCCTCATCTTCAGGAGAGGAACCATACACGCTGGCTATGATTCTGAACGACTTTAGTATGCTTAATCCAAAGTTCAGATATAAAATACTGGCCACAGATATATCCACCAAGGTATTGGCCCTGGCGAACCGTGGGGTCTATGCTGTTGAACAGACCTCTAAGGCCCCGGCAGAGTATTTAAAAAAATACTTTCAGAGGGGGTGCGGAGCAAGTTCCGGAAAGGTTAAAGTAAAAGATGAGTTACGGAAACAGGTGAACTTTCAACGCTTTAATCTTATGCATGATTTTGCTTGGCATAATGAAATGGATGTAATCTTTTGCCGGAACGTGATGATTTATTTTGACCGTGAGACTCAACAGCGTTTAGTAGAAAAATTTTATAACAGTCTCGCCAGCGGCGGTTATTTGTTTATTGGTCATTCTGAAAGTATTTCCAGCCTCAAACATAATTTTACACAGGTTGAGGCAACAACCTATCAAAAAAAATAGTAACTACCCAGGGAGACTGTTCGAGAATAGAGAGCCTTCGGGGATCCCATAAACCTTGAAGTGTCGCATTTTACTTGTTATTTGATGCGCTAACGGCGTTACGACTTTTGCTACAGAGCACCACTATGTGCCTCCAGTCGTGCCTTGTTGGCACGCCAATCACTTCGTAATCTTGCGCACTATATGTTTTGATGTTTTGCGAAGCGGAGCGTATCTGCCATCGCATACGATCATGGTCGTACCGCTCACGATTAACAATAAAAAAAGGTGTCATTTGAGAAGGGGCTTTCCCGAGGTAAGGTTCAGGCTCTGACCCAGAAATGATGCCCTAATATATTAAATTCTCCTAGATTAAGGTAAACTATGAAAGTAATTGTTGGCATTTCTGACATGCGTATTGGCAACAAATCCGATGACGTCTTGATAACTTATTCATTGGGATCATGTATTGGTGTTGTTCTCTGGGATCCGGAGGTGAAGGTGGGGGCATTATTACACTATATGCTGCCTGACTCCAGTATTGATAGAGATAAGGCAGTGTCAAAACCCTTTATGTTTGCCGATAAGGGGATACCGCAGATGTTTAAGGAGATTTATAAGCATGGGGCTAAGAAGTCCAGGATGAAGGTCTATGTGGTTGGCGGTTCCCAGGTAATGGATGCGGCCGGGATGTTCAATATCGGTAAGCGTAATCAGATGATCATCCGCAAGATGTTTCTAAAAAATAATGTCATGATTACCAAAGAGGATGTGGGCGGAGACGTAAATCGGACTATTAGTCTTGAAGTGGGGACTGGTGTGGTGCGAATGAAGGTTTCGGGTAAGGGGGAGATGACATTATGAGCCGCATTGACGAAATCCTAAATATCGCCAATCACCTTCCGCCATTTCCTAAAGTAGCGCTACAGGTTATGAAAATGATTGATGATCCAGAGGTTAAGGCCAAGGATCTTGCCGAGGTGATTCAATACGATTCAGCCATAACTGCCAATTTATTAAAAACCTGTAATGCCGCATATTTTGGCCTGACTCGTAAGGTCTCTTCTCTGGATGACGCCTTGATAGTTGTTGGTCAGGATGTTCTGAAGGACATTATTATTGCCTGTAGCAGTTCCAGGTTTTACAAGGGTGGTGCCGGAGACGGATATCAATTGGAGCAGGGGGAGTTGTGGAAGCACTCTGTGGCTACCGCAATTATGGCTAAACTTCTGGCTAAGCATTTTAATAATGTCGCTCCTGATACCGCTTTTACCGTTGGCCTGTTACACGATATTGGTAAAAGATTTCTGAGCAGCTTTGTGGCCGATGATTTTGCCAGGATTGTTGAGTTGGCATACGGTGGCGGCTTATCTTTTGCGGAGGCTGAAAAAGAGGTGCTTGGTGTGACTCATGCCGAACTTGGCAGTATGATAATGGAAAAATGGGAATTCGATGAGGCTTTGGCCTTGGCTGTTAAGCAGCATCATGACCCCGATGCTCTGGACAAGGGTGAACTCACCGCCTTGCTGGCTATTGCCAATACCCAGGTGATTACCATGGGCGTTGGCGTTGGCGCGGATGGTTTGACTGGCAAATTGCATGGCGAGGGACTGAAGCGTTACGGAATTAGCAGCTCTGATCTGGAACATTATTTGGTCGAATTGTTTATTGAAATGGAAAGAGCCGAGGAGATGTTCTCCTTAGCCGATTGAGGACAGAAAGATGGCTTTTAATATACTTGTTGTTGATGATTCAGAGACCATGCGAGCGGTTATTAAGAAAACCGTCAATATGTGCGGTGTGGAGATTGGTGCCCTGCTGGAGGCCGAAAATGGCAAGGTAGCTTTGGACATTATGGCCAACGAGTGGATTGATGTGGTGCTATCTGATATTAACATGCCGGAGATGGGTGGTGTTGAGTTCTTGCGGGTGGTGAAAAATGATGATGTCCTGAGTAATGTTCCGGTCATTTTTATTTCAACGGAGTCTAGCCAGGCACGAATGGATGAAGCAAAGAGGATTGGTGCTGCGGCCTATGTCAAGAAGCCCTTTGTGGCAGAGCATATAAGGGACGTTCTGCTTGAAGTACTAAATAATGCCTATGCCACTCGTATGGCGGAAGATCATGGAAATGGGGTCATAATAGCCGATGACGGTGGTGATTTTTAGCACCGATTCCCAACTTTGATGGACTCGTAAAAAGTCCCCAATCCCGTCATCCCCGCGCAGGCGGGGATCCATAACATATTGAAACTACTGGGTTTTCGCTTCTGTGGGAATGACGAAGAATAAGAGAATTATAGTTTTTGCGAGACCATCAACTTTATTGGTTTTGTAAGGAGACGCTGAATGAATGAAGAGAGCAGACAAAAGTTGAATAAGGCGGCAGTTGAGGTCTTTGGGAGTATGTATTTTACACCTATTGAGTTGCTGCCGGATATACCGCCGGAAAACAAATGGCATTTGCAGGATGAATATGTGCGGGCTCTGATAACTTATGATGGCCCCCAGAAGGCTGAGATGACTTTGTATTTCCCGGTTACACTTGGGGCAAATATTGCTTCGGGATTTCTGGGTGTCGATATTGATGAATTAACTGTTGGTCAAATAGTTGATACCATGCGCGAGGGCGCAAATATGATAGTGGGGTCTTTTTTAGGGAAATTGGATCCAAATGGTGAGTGCAAGCTAGGAATTCCTGCTGCCGGGATGGTTACAAATTTCTCACCGCTGGATAGCGCCCCGGCAGGTAGTACTACGTTGGCGTTCACGTCCGACTTTGGTCTTATGTGGATATTTTTTAAATAAAATTGTAACTATTCAGCTGCACCCCATCAGATTTAATTTTACGAAATCTTTGTTAAATTACAGTTGATGGCGTTGTAAAAAGTACTCAAAAGTGGCATAGCAATTCGATCTACTGCGTCTGTAGCAATTTTCTAGGCACGAGGCATACCATATATGTATGGCCTTGCGCCTAAAAAATTACTACGACTCGGAGTCTCACTCCGTTCGCTTACCTGGAGTCTCACTCCGTTCGCTTACCTGTATATCAAACTTTTCGCAGTCTACGCTTAGCTATTTAGCCATCCCGAGATTTTTTACGAGTGCATCATGGTTAAAGAGAAAATATGAAAAAAATAAGGGTACTTGTAGTTGATGATTCAGCAGTAGTCCGTAAGGTTTTTACGGAGGAACTAACACGGGAAGGCGATATTGAGGTGGTTGGTACCGCCCCTGATCCTTATGTCGCCCGTGATAAAATTGTTCAACTTAAACCAGATGTGGTGACCCTGGACATCGAAATGCCGCGTATGGATGGTATTACTTTTCTGCGCAAATTGATGAAGTACTTCCCGATGCCGGTGATTATAGTAAGTTCCCTTACAGAAGCGGGAGGGGAAATGGCCATGGAGGCCATGGATATTGGGGCGGTGGAGGTGATTTGCAAGCCTGGTGAGGCCTATTCTGTTGGTGATATGAGTGTTCAACTGGCAGAAAAAATCCGGGCGGCAGCAAAGATAGATGTTAAGCGTATGAGAAGGCCTGCTATGTCTGCGAAACTTTCTGCAGCTTCTCCCGTCCTATCTTTGGCTAAGACCACCAATAAAATTATTGCCATTGGTTCATCCACTGGGGGCACAGAAGCTTTGAAGTCTGTCCTGCCCCTATTACCGCCTAATAGTCCTGGGGTGTTGGTAGTGCAGCATATGCCCCCGCATTTTACAACTCAGTTTGCTGCCAGACTTGATCAACTCTGTCAGATCAGGGTTAAGGAAGCCTCTGATGGTGATTCTGTTCTGCCGGGTACCTGTCTTCTCGCTCCTGGTAATTTTCACATGGTTATGCGGCGTAGTGGGGCACGTTACTATGTCAATGTCAAGACCGGGCCGTTGGTTTGTCATCAGCGCCCAGCTGTTGACGTAATGTTTAACTCGGTGGCGGCTTATGGTGGGAAAAATGCCATTGGGGTTATTTTGACAGGCATGGGCAAGGACGGTGCTACTGGAATGTTGAAGATGAAAGAGGCAGGTGCCAAAAATATCGCTCAGGACGAAAAGAGCTGTGTGGTTTTTGGTATGCCAAAGGAAGCCATCGCTGCTGGTGGAGTAGATGAAGTTGTGCCTCTAGGTGGAATTACCGATACTATTTTGAAAATGTTGTAGTCTCCTGCCATAAAGACCGATATATCTATTGAGTCTACCCCTCATGCGGGGATATAAGTACCTTATGAATTCTTTTCTAAAAAACAGGTAAGCGGAGCGAAGCGTAGACTCCGAGAAAACAATCTGTAAGGTACTAAATC
>CAYTNB010000028.1:0-20557 GCA_964439085.1 uncultured Desulfobulbia bacterium
GAAAAAAGAATTAGTATTTCATTACCTTCAACTCCATCATTAATTGAATTAAAAGGAATATAATGGATTATACATTTCTGAAGGCTTGTAGAGGTGAAGAGACTGATTACACCCCGATATGGATTATGCGGCAGGCGGGACGTTATCTTCCCGAGTATCACACTGTGCGGGATAAGGTGACATTTCTGGAGTTGTGTAAGACCCCGGAGCTGGCTGCCGAGGTTAGTATTCAGCCCGTAGATATATTGGGGGTTGATGCGGCGATTATGTTTTCAGATATCCTGGTTCCCCTGGAGAAAATGGGTGCTCCCCTGGAATTTAGGGAGAACCTGGGGCCGGTATTTCCCTCTCCCATTCGAGATCAGGCAGCGGTTGATAAGTTGGGCATCCCTGATCCGGAAGATGATCTGGGATACGTTATGGATACTATCCGTATCTTGCGCAAGGAGCTTACGGGCCGGGTGCCGCTTATTGGTTTTTCCGGTGCGCCCTTCACCTTGGCGACCTATCTCATCGAGGGAGGGTCATCGCGGACTTTCCTGAACACCAAGATGATGATGTATAATGAGCCTGGCCTGTATAAGTCATTAATGGATAAAATCACCGATTGTACAACGGCCTATCTAAAGGGGCAAATCGCTGCGGGTGTGCAGGCGATTCAGATATTTGATTCCTGGGTTGGCGTCTTGGCGCCTTGTGATTTTGCTGAATTCGCTCTGCCCTATGTTAACAGGATAATAACTGAGCTAAAAAAGGTGAGCGATATTCCGATTATCTATTTTGCGAATAACGGCGCTACCTTGCTTGAGCAGTCTCTGACCAGTGGTGCGGATGTTCTGGGCTGTGACTGGCGGGTTAATCTAAGTGACGTGGTAAAGAAGGTGGATGGCAGAGCGGCGATTCAGGGTAATATGGAACCTCTGGCCTTGTTTTTACCACCGGATAAACTGGAAAAACGTATTGCCAATGTTCTGGAAGAGGCCAAGGGCGCCAAAGGGCATATTTTTAATCTTGGACATGGTATTGTGCAGCAGACAGACCCGGAGAAGGCCAAGCTGGCTGTTGAACTTGTCCATAAAATGAGCCGTAAATCCTAACTATTTATGATTCCAGCTCCTGGAGAATGTTACGCCCTGATGTCTCAATACGGGATGTTGGCTAATATCAGAGCTCATTCTCTGATGGTGGCAAGGATAGCCGAGTTTTTAGGCCTGGATCTTATAAAGAGTGGTTTGGCACTGAATCTTGATTTAGTGGTGAGCGGTGCCCTGTTGCACGATATAGGGAAGACGGCTTGTCTGCAGAACGGTCAGAATCACGCCTTGTTAGGGGCCGGGATCTGTGATTCTTACGGCTATGCCGAGGTCGCCCCCTTAGTCGCTCAGCATGTTATACTCGCAGATGATTTGCCCGACAAACCAGACGCCAGACAGGTTGTCTATTATGCCGATAAGCGGGTTAATCATGCAGAAGTTGTTAGTCTCGAGGAAAGGATCGCTTATATTATTGGGCGCTATGGGCTCAATAATTCCCGCCGATGTGCGGCTATTCGCCGTAATTTTACCCGCTGTCACAATATAGAGAAAACCATCTTTTCAAACCTGGAATATAATCCGGAAGATCTCGCCGGGTTATTGCCAAAACAAAGTGCTTTTGAGAGGACTGCATCATGAAATCTGCACAAATAGGTGTTGTTCTGCTGAATCTCGGCGGCCCGGAACGGACTGCCGATGTGCGGTCATTTCTATATAATCTATTTTCAGATCGCCTGATTATTCGTTTGGGGCCAGCCTTTATGCAAAAGCCGATTGCCTGGTGGATTGCCAAACGTCGTGCTCCCAAGAGTCAAGTCTTCTATGAGCAAATTGGCGGAGGTTCGCCCCTCAATAAAATTACTCGGCAGCAGGGGCAAGTCCTGGAAGGACAACTGGCAGCCGATGGTAATTTTAAGGTTTGTATGGCCATGCGCTATTGGCACCCCTTTGCCCCGGAGGTGCTGCCGGAGATTGTCAAGAGCGGTGTGACGAAACTTGTTGCCCTTACCTTATATCCCCATTATTCCGTTGCCACCACCGGCTCATCCATTCGGGATTTGCACGATTGTCTCAGCAAATTGCCGCAGCAGGTGGAAGTGGCCGAGATTGTCTCCTGGCCGGAACAGCCGGATTATATTAATTGCTTATCCCAAAAAATCATGGCTGCCATTGGGCAGGACAGCGAAGCTGAAATTGTCTATAGCGCCCATAGTTTGCCCGTTAAATTTATTGACGAGGGTGATCCTTATTTGGATCATCTGAACTTAACCATTGCCCTCCTGGAAAAAAAGACCGGCCAAAAAGGACATCTTTGTTTTCAAAGCCGCAGCGGCCCAGTGGAATGGCTGGCGCCATCCACTCCTGATACCATCCAGCACTTGGCCAGTGAGGGCTGTAAAAGTATTATTATGGTTCCCATAAGTTTTGTCTCCGATCATGTGGAAACCTTATATGAAATAGATATCCAATATCGGCAATTAGCAGAGGGGCTAGGAATGAAATTTGCGAGAACAGCAGCCCTGAATACAGAACAGGCCTTTATTACCGGCTTGAAAAAGCTGGTAATAAAGGCCTGTCAGGAAAAGAAGTGGCTATAGTCTGCTGAGTTACGAACCGCTAGTGCCTTGTAAACCTTAAAGTGTTGCAAGATTACGAAGTGATTTGGTGTGCCAACAAGGCACGACTGGCGGCGCATAGCAGCGCTATTAGACGAAAATTAGCGGGGAAATGGGCCAATTCCTCCGGCTTTGATGTTTGCGCTTATCTGCAGTAGGCTCTCTATTCTCGGACAGTCTCCTGTAATATCGGCGTCTTTTTAGCCCTCGACATTCTCTTTTCTGCTATTTCATTGCTTGCTCTACGGCAACTGCCACCGCCACGGATGCCCCCACCATGGGATTATTCCCCATGCCAATTAGTCCCATCATATCCACATGAGCTGGCACGGATGATGACCCGGCAAACTGGGCATCGGAGTGCATGCGGCCCATGGTGTCAGTGAGACCGTATGAGGCAGGGCCCGCCCCCATATTATCTGGGTGCAGAGTACGGCCAGTGCCGCCACCCGAAGCTACGGAAAAATACTTGCGCCCCATTTGCAGGCACTCTTTTTTATAGGTTCCCACTACTGGATGCTGAAAGCGGGTGGGGTTGGTGGAGTTTCCCGTAATGGAGACATCCACCTTCTCCAAATGATTAATCGCCACCCCTTCCCGGACATCGTCTGCCCCGTAACAGTTGACCTTGGCCCGGTCACCGTCTGAATACGGTGTCTTGCTGACAACCGTTAATTTGCTGGTTTTATAATCAAAACTGGTTTTAACATGGGTAAAACCGTTAATTCTGGAAATAATATGAGCCGCATCTTTGCCTAAACCGTTTAAAATAACCCGCAGAGGATTTTTTCTGGCCTTATTGGCTGATTGAGCCAGGCCAATGGCACCCTCGGCGGCAGCAAATGACTCGTGGCCGGCCACAAAGGCAAAACATTTAGTCTCTTCCTGAAGCAGCATGGAGGCCAGATTCCCGTGGCCAATGCCCACCTCCCGCTCAGCTGCTACCGAGCCTGGAACGCAGAAGGCCTGTAAGCCTTCACCCAAGGTCCTTGCAATATCAGCAGCCTTCTTTTCACCCTTTTTGATTGCTAATGCCGCACCCATGGTATAGGCCCAACAAGCGTTGTCAAAACAAATGGGTTGAACGTCACGTACTATTTTTGCCACGTCAAGACTTTTATCTTCACAGATTTTCCGGGCCTCATCCAGGGAGGCAATACCATATTTTTCTAAAATCGGAGTAATTTGGCCGATTCTTCTCTCATATCCTTCAAATAATGCCATTTTTAGCTCCTTTTTACTCGTTTCTAGGATCAATAGTTTTAACAGCGCTGGCATATTGTCCATAGGTGCCGGTGCACTGCTTCAGGGCCTCATCTGCCGAAGTTCCCTTATTAATCAATTCCATCATTGGCCCCAATTTCACAAACTCATAGCCAATAATTTCATCATTTTTGTCCAAACCCAATTTGGTTACATAGCCCTCGGCCATCTCCAGATAGCGCGGCCCCTTTTTCCTGGTAGAGTACATGGTAGCGGTGACGCTGCGTTTGCCCTTGCCCAGATCTTCGAGACCGGCGCCTATGGGCAGCCCACCTTCGGAAAAAGCGGTTTGGCTACGGCCATAAACAATTTGCAGAAAAATTTCTCGCATGGCTACATTTATGGCATCACAAACCAAATCACTGTTTAGGGCTTCCAAAATGGTCTTGCCACTCAGTATCTCAGCGGCCATGGCGGCTGAATGGGTCATGCCCGTGCAGCCAACTGTCTCAATCAGGGCCTCTTCGATAATGCCATCCTTGACATTTAAGGTTAGCTTGCAGGCGCCCTGTTGTGGAGCGCACCAGCCCACCCCGTGGGTAAGGCCGGAGATATCCTTTATTTCTTTGGCCTGCACCCAGCGTCCCTCCTGGGGGATAGGCGCTGGGCCGTTTTGCGCCCCCTTGGCGACACAAAACATTTCCTTAACTTCCGGGGAGTATTCCATTTGTTTCTCCTTAAGATTTGGTCGTTATATTTTTGCTTATACTTTGCTCTATTAAAGAGTAAGTTATTACCATGTTACTGAGAAAGGCGCAAATTCATAAAAAAATTACGATTATTGCGTTGTTGCATCAATAAAATTGCTGATTTTTTTCCCCATTTAGGTTAGAAAACTTTTTTGTGTATGCCATTTTTGTAAAAAATAACGTGCCATTCTTTATTAATTTTTTTTAGAAGGAGTTAAATCATGACCAAAGATGAAATCCTGAAAATTGTGAACGAGCAAAATATTAATTTTTTCAGAATCCAGTTCTGTGATATTAACGGATTTATGAAAAATGTTGCGATCCCGCGCAGCCAGATAGAAAAGGCCCTTGATGGTAAGATTATGTTTGATGGCTCTTCCATCAGCGGTTTTGCGGATATCCAGGAATCAGATATGTATCTGGTGCCTGACTATGACACCTTTGTAGTTTTGCCTTGGCGGAATAAAGATGGTATCGCTGCAGCTCGGATTATATGCGATGTACATAATGCCGATGGCACGCCATTTAAGGGCTGCCCACGTGGTAACCTGAAACGGGTGCTGGCTGAGGCTCGTGAGATGGGTTACACCATGAATGTGGGTACTGAAGCTGAATTTTTCATGTTTGAAAGAGACGTCGATGGCAACAGTACTACCATTACCAATGACCACGCCGGCTATTTCAGTCTTGATCCGGAAGACTCGGGCAACGATTGCCGCCGTGAGATTATCGAAACGCTGGAAAATATGGGCTTTGAAATTGAGGCATCCCATCATGAGGTTGCCGAGGGACAGCATGAAATTAACTTTAAATATGCCGATGCCCTGGCTTGTGCCGATAATACCCTGACCTTTCGTTGGGCGGTAAAGGCCATTGCCAAGAAACATGGTTTTTCCGCTACATTTATGCCTAAGCCAATCTTTGGAATTAATGGTTCCGGTATGCACACCAATCAGTCATTGTTTAATTTGGACGGCAGTAACGCCTTTGCTGACGAAAGTGGGCCATTAAAACTGAGCGAAGTCGCTTATCAGTACATAGCTGGTATTATAAAAAATGCTCGTGGGTTTGCGGCGGTAACTAATCCCACGGTTAATTCATATAAACGTTTGGTGCCCGGTTACGAGGCTCCGGTATATGTGGCATGGTCAGCGGCAAATCGCAGTGCCTTGTGTCGGATTCCGGCCTCTCGTGGATTGGGTACCAGGGTGGAAGTTCGTTGCCCGGATCCTACTTGTAATCCCTATCTGGCCTTTGCCATGATGTTGAATTCCGGTTTGGACGGTATCAAGAATAAACTGACTCCACCCAAGTCAACTGATCAGAATATCTTCCATATGACGATTGCTGATAAGGATGCCGCTGGTATTGACTCTATGCCAGGCTCATTGCAAGAGGCCATTGAGGTCTTAAAAGACAATCAAATCGCCAAAGATACCTTGGGAGATCATATCTTTGCAAAGTTTATTGCCTCTAAGGAAGCAGAGTGGGATAGGTACCGTATTGCTGTAACTGACTGGGAGCTAGATGAGTATTTGGATTTGTATTAAGTATTTTCTTGGTAAGCGTCCCATGAACACCCTGCCGCACGCACTCAAGTCCCCAGATATACAGGGGGTATTATCGGGTGCCTCGATCACGCACCGCAGGGCATCCCTGAAACGCTTACATTCCGAGGTGTTATCAATTTCGGAGTGTGGTTTGTTGAGCGCTTATTTTTTTGGTACCTTGTTAGTGGAACGCATGTTTTTAATGGCGAGATTTTTTAAAAGCAGTTTTGTCCCAGCAACTTAAGTTTTTTTAAGGTTAAGAGATTTTCTCAGGTTCTTCAATTTTGCCAGTTTATCTGGTTTAGGGTGAAATAAGTTGCTTGTGCTCCGTCTTTCAACGTGAAAGGCGGGGCATTTTTGTTTTGAGCGGGGGGATGTACATACCCTTATCAAAGCATCTTGCCATTACCCCTCAATTTTCCACAAACGATTTACCGCCAAAATCGTTTCATCTACATCAATAGTCAGTATTTTTCTATTTTCCATCACCAGTTGACCACCAATTATACTACTCTTTACATCACTACCCTGCGCCGCATAAACCAAAATGTCTGCGTTGTAAAACGGGGTAAGGTGAACCTGCCGCAGGTCAATTAAGATTATATCTGCCTGCATACCAACGTCCAAGCTGCCAATTTCGTTAAGCCCCAGGACCCTAGCTCCTTCCAAACCCGCCATCTGCAAACATTGTCGAGCTGGCATGGTGGTTGGATCAAGGCTTACTACCTTGTGCAACTTGGCGAGACTGCTCATTTCTCCGAACATATCCAGATCATTATTACTCGCACAGCTATCTGTGCCAAGCCCAACCGCCACTCTCCGTTTCAGCATGTCTGGTACCGGGGCAACGCCTGAAGCCAATTTCATATTGCTTTCGGGGCAGGTGATAACCCCACAGCCTGCATTGGCCAGAATGTCAATTTCTTCTGCGTCCATCCAGACACAATGCACGCAAACGGTGTTCTTATCCAGAATATTTAATTTTTGCAGATGCCTGATAGGCGAGAGGCCATGTATTTTTTGATGGTTTTCTACCTCGGCTTTGGTTTCGGCTGCATGAATAAATAATTTGCAATGCTTCTCGTTGGCAAGTTCCTTGGCTGCCTGAATCGTTTTGGGGTTGCAGGTGTATGGTGAATGACAAAAGAGGGCCGGAGTTACAAGGTCATTTGTCGGCAGGGCATTAATATAGGCCTTGGCGGCCTGAATATTTTTGGTAGAATCTGGGACACCGGGGGCGGGGAAATCAATTATGCCCTGGGCCGCCACTGCGCGTATGCCAATCTCCATAAAGGCTTTGGCAGCCTCTTCTTCAAAAAAATAGGCGTCTGCCACAGTGGTGGTGCCGGAAAGAATCATCTCGGCTGCCGCCAGTTTTGAGCACCAATAAACCATTTCTTTGGAGACATGTTTGGCCTCGGCTGGAAAAATGTGCTCGTTCAGCCAGGTCATTAACGGCAGATCGTCAGCTAAGCCCCTGAACAGAGTCATGGCGGCATGGCAATGGCCGTTGACCAGGCCCGGCAAAACCAGGCAGTTGGTGGCATCAATAACTTTATCTGCCTGTAAGTTCTTTGGCATATTCGCCATATTGCCGATTTTGCTAATCAACTTTCCGGAAATAGTCAGGTACTTTGGCAAAGATTTTCCTGTACCTGTATCCTTAAGCAGGCGGGCATTGATTATTAAGATATCGTCGTGCACGTTTGTTCTCCTGAATAGTTGTAGTAATTCTTGACAAAGCGATGATATAATGGTGTGATTATATACTCTTAATCAGGATTCCGTAAATCAAAATTTGGGGTGTCTGTTAAGCTGCGCCTGAGGTACATCTTCAAAGATACATTTCGGTGGTTTTGCTAAATTGGGGCACCACGCTGAATGGTTACAATTTTGGGGCATATCTGGCAATGCTGAAATATCAGCAATTGCCTATTATCTCTAACACCCCACGAGGGATATAAGTACCTTATAAATTCTTTTCTAAAAAACAGGTAAGCGGAGCGAAGCGTAGACTCCGAGAAAACAATCTGTGAAGGTGCTAATGAATAAAATGTCATCAATGGACTTATACACCAAGGGTGAAATGGCCCATGAGGGTAAATGTGCCTTTTTGGCCGGAGATTACGAAAACGCCCTGGCTTTTTTTGAGCAGGATTTACTTGAAAACCCACGTTGCATTGATTCTTTGCTGCATGTGGGATATTGCCGCAGCATTATGGGGCAATGGCAGGATGCGGTGCAGGCATATCTAAAGCTTGTCGAAATTGACCCGAAGAATGGTCACGCTTATGACCTCCTTGGCACTTCCTATTCTAAACTGGGCAGCTTTGCTGAAGCGGCAGAGGCCTTAGGGCGAGCTAGCGATATGCGGCCCGGTGATGCCCTTATTTGTTGTAATCTCGGCTCGGTTTGGCGCAACCTTGGCCGCTTGGATGATTCCTTGAATATCTTGCGGCAGGCGGTAGGTTTGCGGCCTGATTTTGCCTTTGCTCATTTTCAGTTGGGGATGACCCAGGTTGAGCTGGACGATTGGCATTCAGCAGAGCATTCTTTTACTGATGCCATAAATATTGAGCTTGATTTTGCCAGGGCACATTTTAATTTGGGTATTGTCTATGCGGTTCTGGGTAATTGGCGGGCCGCCCGGCAGGAACACGAATGGCTTGCCAATATTGATTTTAATTTAGCGGCTCAATTACAAAACGCCATTGAAGGAAATAGGTAATCAGTATGCGTAACACCGTTTTTTTTAAGAAAAAGGAAAAGCTTGGCGAGCTTTTGATCCGCAAGGGCAAGGTGCAGCAAAGTGAGGTGGATCGAGCCTTGGCCCATATGGAATCAGTGCAGCAGGGCCTGGGTGAAATTCTTATATCTTTGGGATTTATTAGTGAAGACGATCTGGTAGAGACCCTGGCTGAACAGGTGAAGATAGAGGTCTATAAGTCTGATCCCCTCGATAATTTTCTTCCCATTGAAATTTCCAAGATGTTTCACCGGGAACATTTTTTTGCCATGTTGCAGCGGGGTGAAAAAAAAATCATGGTGGTAAATGATCCCCTTGATGGTGATGTTCTGTCCACTGCCGAACTTCTGTTTCCGGAGGATTTTGTTGTACAGGTGGCGGCTGAATCCTTGATGAAAAATATTGCCAGGGAACATTACGACCTGTCTCCTGATGATTTGGCCGATGGTGGGCTTGCCTCAGATGAATCAGATATAGATAAACTGAAGGATATGGCCTCCGAGGCGCCAGTCATCAAATATGTCAATACCATGATTGATACGGCGGTAAAGCGCCGGGCCAGTGATATCCATATGGAGCCCTTTGATGATGGATTCCATATTCGTTTCCGGATTGATGGGATTCTCCATGACTACGAAATTACGCCGCTCAATATGCAGGCGGCTATTGTCTCCAGAACCAAATTATTGGCTGGTCTGGACATTGCTGAGCGGCGCATTCCCCAGGACGGTAAGATCTCGCTGCGTACCTCGGGTAAGGAAATTGACTTGCGGGTTTCTACCATGCCTACCGTATATGGGGAGGGCGTGGTAATTCGTATTCTGGAGAAGGAAAATATTATTCTGGATATGAGCTCGCTGGGGATGCCGTCCAGAGTAGAAAAAAGTTTCCAGGAGATGATTACTATTCCGGATGGTATTATTCTGGTTACCGGCCCTACCGGCAGCGGTAAAACGACCACTCTGTACTGTGCCTTAAATCACATAAATTCCGGCAGCAACAAGATCATTACCCTGGAAGACCCGGTGGAGTATCAACTGCGCGGGATCAACCAAATTCAGGTGCGGCCAGAGATTGACTTGACCTTTGCCAAAGGCCTGCGTTCTATTGTCCGGCAGGATCCAGACGTAATAATGGTGGGTGAAATTCGTGACTTAGAAACCGCTGAAATTTCCGTGCAATCATCCCTGACTGGTCATCTGGTATTTAGTACGCTGCATACCAACGATGCCGTCTCGGCGGTGGCTCGCATGATTGATATGGGCGTTGAGCGCTTTTTGATTTCTTCATCTCTCCGGGCTATTTTGGCGCAGCGTTTGGTGCGTCGAATCTGTGGTGAATGCAAGGTCGTAAAGGGGCAGCTCTCTGAGTATTTGGGTCATAAACCAGATATTGAAGATTTTGTTATGTATAGGGGGAGTGGTTGTGATAATTGTTCGGGAACCGGTTTTATCGGGCGCCTGGGAGTTTATGAATTTCTCTTGATAAGTGATGCCCTTGGTAAGGGGATTGCGCAAGGCAACGACTTATTGGACTTGCGTAAAATTGCCGATGACGAGGGCTTTTTGACGATGTTTCATGATGGCTTGCAAAAGGTTAAAGCCGGAATTACCACATATTCTGAGGTTATGAGGGTAACCAGGAGCGTGATGAATGAGTCTATTTAGCTATACGGCCATAGACTCCAGTAATGCTGTTTGTAAGGGAGTTGTGGACGGCCTTGACAGACAGGCGGCGGCCAAGGCTTTGATGTCTAAAGGCCTGAGGCCCCTTGAAATAAAGATTCATCACGAGGGAAAAAAGATGAATCTGAGCTTTTTGCGTCGTGACAAGCTCTCGAAAACAGATATTGATTTTTTTACCACTCAGATTGCCTTGCTTTTAAAGGCCGGGTTATCCCTTGATGCCGCCCTGCGCACCATGCGCCAGAATAGCCAAAACCCCGCCTTTAAACGCTTTACCGGAGATATTGAGCGAAAACTCAAAGAAGGAAAGTCATTTTCTGAAGCCCTGGCTGATTATCCAATGTTCTCCGCAATGTATGTCAGCATTGCCAAGGCTGGAGAGGAGGGTGGTATCCTGCCGGCGATGCTTGCCAAAATTGCTGATTATCAGAAGACCTTTCAAGAGCTGGGACAGTACGTGGTTTCCGCCTCTATTTATCCCCTGATCCTGTTGCTTGTTGGTATTGGTGCTATTGGCATTCTGGTGACTACTATTTTGCCACGATTCCAGGTGCTGTTTAAGGGCATGGGACATCAATTACCCTGGAACGTCAAGGTCATGATGGACGGGGCCGGTTTTATATCCAACCATATAATTATTGCAATTATTCTTCTGGTACTACCTCCGGTTTTGGCGGTTTACTATATTAAAAGTGAGCAAGGACGGCGGCTTTGGGATGAAAAATCCATTCGTCTGCCGATAATTTCCGGTTTTATTCGGGATTTGGAAACGACGCGGATATTTCGTACCCTGGAGGTATTGGTGAAGAATGGGGTGCATTTGGCCATTGCCTTAAAAATTTGCAGCGGCGTTGCCAGTAATATCGAGTATAAACGCCTTTTGCAAAAGGCCACTAGGGCCTTGAAGGAGGGCCAACGTATTGCCACCAAGTTGCAGGGCCAGGGATTGTTTCCGGATTTGGCCGTTGATTTGTTGGCAATTGGGGAGGAATCTGGCAGCGTTGGTGAGGTCTGTGGCCAGATTGCTGAACACTACGAGCAGGCGTTACGTTTGCGGATTAAGCGCCTGGTGGCCATGATTGAGCCGGCCTTTATCCTGGTGATTGCCTTGGTGGCAGGTTATGTGGTCATTTCCATGCTTACCGTTATCTTAAGTATTAATGATATCGCAGGATAATAATAGCTCTGCTCGAATGAATTCGGCGGGGTTCTCACTGCTTGAACTCCTGGTTGTGTTGATCCTGCTGGGATTTGTAGCGGCGGTGGCTGGGCCTTCTGTCGGTCACTTTATGAATTCACTCGCCTTTAAGAAACAGACAGGTAAAATCATGGCCGTTATTCGTTACGCCCGCCTAATCGCAGTTACGGAGGGCGATCCTGTGCGAATGCAGGTTTCTGAAAACTCCAATTCTCTGTCCTTTAGCGGGGCGATTCAGAAGGACAGAGATCTCGGCCTTGGGGAGGATGATAAGATAAGTTTTGATCCGGAGATCATTACATTTTCGCCGGCTGGGCATGCCACGCCGGGAACCATCACTTTCACTATGGGCGGGGTGACGCAGCAAATTATTATTGATCCTCTCTCTGGTTTGCCTATTCTTAAAATTGATGAAGATTAATGACAGCACAGATGCATAACCAGCAGGGGTTCACCCTTTTTGAATTACTTGTCGCTATGCTGCTTTTGGCGATGATTTCAGTAATGATATATTCGTCTCTGCATGTGGGGATCAAATTTGCGGCCAAGGGTGAGAAAAAGGTTCTAGCCATGGAACATAAATATGGTCTCTTAAATTTATTGAAAAGCCAGATCAGCAGTGCGGTTTACGATGTGAAAAAAAAGGAGCTTATGGTCTGGGCGAACGATGATTCTTTTAAACTGGTAACTCGTAATCCTTATATATATGAGGACGTTGGAATGGTCTTAGCCATTTACCGCTATGATTCTTCCGAGAAGGCTATTTATTATACAGAAAAGCGCGACTATTATAATCTTGATTACGATGATCAGTATTTGCCTGATATTAGTGATATGATCTTATTAGCCAGTGGTGAAGATTCGTTTGCCGTGAAATATGACAAGGATACCGGGCCGGAGGTTATCTTTACCTACCGTGAGAAAGAATATAACCTGGTACCAAAATGCGCCGATGATGATTCCCTGGCAAAATTATCAGAGCCTGTAAAATGAGACTGGCAGGTGAGGCCGAAAAGGTGATTGACAGAACCCAGCATGGTTTTACCCTGATCGAAATTCTGGTGGCAGTGGTCATTATGGGCCTTGCCTATGTGGCAGTTTTACAGAGCTTTTCAATGTCTGGCCGTAATATTGCCAAGATGGATATATCCAGAACCACCCTGTTTGACAACTCTTTGGTTTTTGAACAGCAACTCTTGAGCATGGACCAAGCTGATAGTCTGACTGGCTTGGCCGATGATGTTATGGCCGAGGGCGGCAGGTATAAATTGTCTCTAGTCTCTGATGAAAACGATGATTTTATGACCTTAAAGCTGGAAGAGAAGTAATGATATCCGCTTTAATCAGCCATAGAAAATGCCCTCACATGTGGTCGTGGCCGTACCGCTATTCTGCAGGCGGAAAAAAACAGCGTGGTTTTGCCCTAGTGGTTGTAATTCTGGTGATGCTGTTGCTCTCTTTTCTGGCTTCCCAGCTTATCATGCTGGTGCGCACGGAGTTAAAGATTTCTCTTAATATTAAATCCAGAGTCGTGGGGCATTTTTTAGCGGCAGCCGGGGTTAATGTGGGCCTTTTTCGTCTGCTTGACCGACCCATGGAGACACCGACAGACCTGGGGCCGGAAGAGGATTGGGGTAATCCCGTCTCTCAGTTTTATCAAGGTTATGAATATGAATTTTATCTGCCTAAGGGGAAGGTTACTTATTCGGTGAGCAGCGAAACCTGCAAAATCGACTTAAATCACTCCCAACGTGGTTTGATTCGGCTCTTTTTGGAATACAAGCTGGGACTGGAGGCGGGCGCTGATGATGAACGGCTGGACACAATCACTGACTCATTGTTGGATTGGCGTGATAGTGATGACATGCATCGCTTAAATGGGGCGGAAAGTGAATATTATACAACTTTGGATGACCCATATATTGCCAGAAACGGCAATATACAGGATCCGGCAGAATTTTTTCTGATTAAGGGTACGGATGTTCTAAAGGGCAAATTCTATGCCTCTGATATTTTCACCGTGTATAATAGAACGGGTAAAATTAATTTTAACAGCATGACTCCGGCTATGCTCGATTTTGTGACCGGTGGTAACAACGATGCGGTGGAGGCATATCACGAGGCAAAAAAGGAGTTTGAGGGGCGTCTATCGGCTTCAGTTGCAGCTGAGATTATTGGTGCTGACCGCTATGCCTTGTTGCAGCCATATTTGACCTATAGTGCCGGAAATAATAAATATTATTTCATCGTTGGTACCGGTTATGCCGATGTAGAACAAGGAGGGGAGGAAGCACCGCCAATTCATGAGGGCTTACAACCCAAAAAGAAAGAGCATGGAACGGTTAATAGTTTGCTGATTCTTAGAAAAGGCAGTAAGTTTGTCCGTTTGGCCTGGCAGGAACGATATCGGTGAAACTGTAGTGAAAAGTTAAAAGTGCAGAATTAGAGGCGTAGGTTGGGGAAGATTGCCAATAGGAAAAATTACGAATCCCAACATTTTTTGAGTGCAAGAGTGCTAATTCTTATATGAAAGAACCTTTAGAAATAATTATTCATAAACAGGGCCTAAAGCTTTGTCATCCCAATAGCTGTACTAACTCTATCTTTATTGCCAGGGATGAGAACGGGGTCGGCGCTAGTATTGCCGAGTTTATCGGGGAAACTAATGCTTCCTCGACAACGGTGACCTTGTTTGTTGCGGAGGATTTATTATTTTTTAAGGTCTTTCAATTGCCTCTTGATACTTCAGATTTATCGGAGGCTGTGGGGTATCAGTTGGAGATGGCCACCCCCTTTGCCGATGAACCAACCTGGTATAGTTTTGCCTCAGTGCGAGAGGCTGGCCAATATCGCATTACCCTCTATGCTGCTCAGAGCGGTTATATAGATGCGTATATCCAGGAAATGATTGAGGCTGGTTTTCAACTCAGGGGTTTATACCCGGAGCATCAGCGTTTTGTGAATCGCTTCAATCGCAAGAGACAATGGGGGCTGCTTTTACCCGGTCGTTTCTACAAGGCATATGTCTTTAATGGAACTACTTTGGAGGATCGACTGTTGTGCAGCGCTGCACCGTCATTCCCTGAGGCGGTTGAGGTATGCCGCACCGATAAGGTATATCTTTTAGCGGATTCCGGGGCTGAATTGCCGGATGAAGTATCGCCTGAACCAGTCTCGGAGCCTTATTTTGACTATCTTGATGCTCGGCTGCTCACGGAACAGCGGCCTCTGCTAAAATCATATAATATGCTGCCTGCTTCATATCAACGGCCCGATTATTTGAAGATCATTATCGGGGCTTTGTTGGTTCTAAACGTGATTACCTTTCTGGCTTTAGGTGGAGTTAAGGTCTATAAATTAAAGGTGTACGATGATCAGGTCGATAACGCTATTGAAGAGATCATGCCTAAGGTCAATGAAATAAATAAACTAAGGGCAAAAAAAGAGAAGATGCTACAGGCCATTAACCAAATGGATACCATTGGTAAGAACTTTGACTTAATTGAGTTTCTTGCCAAAATGACTGCGGCAATGCCGACATCATCCTATGTTGATCAGCTGCGCCTGGATAACAGGACCAACACAATTGAAATTCGTGGCTATACCGAGGATGTTAGCGCCCTAACCGATAAATTAAAGGGAATAGGTGATGCGCGTTTAAAATCAACCAGCCGTCGTAAGAACAAGACGTATTTCAATGTGGAGATGAGTATCCCGTGAATATTACTCAGGTAGGGCCGCAAATATTGACCCGACTGCGGTCACGTACTGGCTTAATGATTGTTGCCGGAATCTTAGTTGCTTTGAACATTGCTCGGCTTGGAACAGGTAAATACCATGAGATTCTGAACGGTATAGACAGTAAGCAGGCCCTGCTGGGGCAATACCAGATAACGACAAGAAACCTCGATGTGTTGCGGAGCGAAATTACGCAGCTTGAGGTGCGGCAGCGCCAGTTTGATGGGCATTTGTTTGCCGGGGAGTCGCAGAATGAAATTACCTCTGCTATGCAAATAAAACTCCAGGAGATTTTGGGAGCCTCAGGTCTAAGTCCTGAATCATTACGTCCTACCAACAGGATAAGTAAGGATAAAAATCTCACTTACGGAGAGGTTAGTATCAAGCTTCGATTAACTGGCAAATTGGCCGATTTCCTTAAATTCATTTCATCCCTCTATAAAATGAATTACTTTTTTAAAATAGAAAATCTTACCTTGAAACCCTTTAAAAAGGACCAGCTAAAAATTTTTCTTGAAATTAAAGGATTTTATCGTTTAACCGGGGGATCGCAAGCTGATAGCCCGGTCGGAAGGAAAATACGCCGATGATGAGACTAATTATAGCCGCCGTTCTTTTTGTCTCATTATTTGCTATGATGCGGGGAGTCTCTACCACTTGGCGTGAAAATAGGCTTTCTGCGCCTGTGGTGGTTAAAAAAACGGCTAAACTCTTGGCAACTGACAATATACCTCCTGAAAAGACAGCATCCCAGCCGGTGGTGCCAGGCAAGTTGCCGGATTTAAAGGCCGGATATTTGTTTAATGCCGATCGTCTGCTGGTCGGGGACGGGGACAGAAAAAAAGCGGAAGATTTGGCTGCCGGTAATGATTTGGGAATACAGGCTGATATTAAATCTGTTGTTTATTCTGGTTCAATCATTGGCTACAACTTAAGACAGGCGATTATTGTTGTACCGGGTGCCAAAAAAGGACAGGCCGCTAAAAGAAGGTCGATTAGAAGAAGAAAATCGTCGTTCAGAGGTAACAAAAATATTCAAAATGTGCGGGTTAAAGAAGGAGATTTGTTGAGTGGCTATACGGTCGCATCCATTTCGCCGGAAAAGATTGTTTTTAAGAAGGGAAATGAGCAGGTAGAAAAATTATTATATGATCCAGACAAGAAACGTACGGCCCCAAGCCAGCAGAGTAGAAGACCCACACCACATACCCAGGTTGTGGCCAGACCTGCTCGAACTCCGCCCTCGCCGGTAAGCAAACAATTCTTTAGTCGTCCGGTTAGCGGCAGAAGGTTAGTGGTGCCAAGAAGACCACCCGCTAGGCCAGATACCAGCAGAGTGGCACGGCGGGGGCGGCGGTCAGGAAGTTTGAATTCTCCTGTTGCGACACCGCCAGTGCCAGTGATTCATCATTAAGAATTGATAGACTCGTAAAAACTATAATTCTCTTATTCTTCGTCATTCCCGCAGAAGTGGGAATCCAGTAGTTTCAATATGTTATGGATCCCCGCCTGTGCGGGGATGACGGGATTGGGTACTTTTTGCGAGACCATCAAGAATTGATAATGTGTATAATATTCGGTGCCGCAGGACAGTTACTTAATTATTTACTCCGGTTTTTCCGGTTAAGGTGATGTATGAATTTTTGTAATAAAACATTTTTGATGAGCATGGGCCTTCTGTTGTTGCTTGGAGCCGGGTGCACCCCCCATACTACTCAAACGCACAAAACCTGGATAAACCTTGACGAAATAAGTAAGAATGTTGCCAGAGACAAGAAACCGACGGCTGGATTGCTGTCGGCTGACCGAGAACGTGCCGCCGCCGGAGAACAGGAGGTCAAATCAGGCCCTAAAATTCGTGATCTGTCGTCCAGTGACAACACTGATAACCCTTATTTGAAAAGCATGACTGGCCAAAAAACACAGATTAAGGGTGAGGCGGTGGAGGGAGAGGGCGTAATGCTCAATTTTGATAACGCCGATATATATGAGGTCATTCAGGTTATTGCTGAAACCTTGAACCTAAGCTATATTATTGACCCGGCGGTGAAGGGTACAGTCAATATTCGTTCTGGTAAGAAAATTCCTAATAATCAGCTTTTTGTAATCTTTAAAAAAATATTGAATATTAACGGCCTGGATATTCGTGATGAAGGTGAACACTATTACATATATGTGGCTGGCAAACCCAGTTCATTGGCGATATATGGCAAGAATCAGGTCGGTAAGCTAAAACCATCTTCTCGACTGGTTACGCAGATCGTACCAGTCTTACACCTTGCCTCGGCTGATGCCCAGAAGCTAATCGAACCGTATCTCTCGGAACATTCCTCCGTTTACAATCTGCCCGATCAAAATACCCTGATTATTTCTGATTTTGAAAGCCAAATCGTGGATGCTCTGATGATTTTGTCTCGGCTTGACGTTTCATCATTGTCGTCTTTGGTGGTCAGGATGGTGCGGGTTGATCAGGCGCCTCTCTTTGATTTGCGTGATGAGTTGACGGAAGTGTTGAAGGCCTTGAAGGTCAATAAAAACGATTATGAGGGGGTGCAGATTATCCCGCTGGAACGGGTTAACTCTTTTCTGCTCATAGGTTATGATGAGTCGTTGGTTCGTACGGCTATAAAATGGGTAAAAGAACTGGATCGCGCCCCTACAGAGGGCAGAGACTCCATTTATATCTATAAAGTCCGGAATTCGGTGGCCTCGGAATTGTCTGATTTGGTTAGCTCGTTAATTGGTGATAAAGGTGGCTCAAAGAGTAAGTCATCAAGTCGGTCTAGTAGTTCCAGAAGGATTAAAAAGGTTACTCCACCGGGGACAAGAACCACCCAAAAAATAAACAGCAAGTCGCCCCGCAAGTTTACCCGTTCTGTTAAAAGTTCTGGAGCTCCATCCATGCAGTTTGCCGGAGAACCTGAATTAATTCCAGATGATGGCCGTAATATTATTTTAATCAGGGCCCTGTTCTCTGACTATACGAGGGTGCAAAAACTTCTTGTCAGGCTTGATAATATGCCCATGCAGGTTTTGATTGAGGTTATGGTTGCGGAGGTTTCGTTGGATGATAGCTTGCAATATGGGGTTGAGTGGGCTTTGAGAAACGGTAAAAGCACCTACTCTACGGGCGTTGACGGTGGTGCGAACTTTAATTCTGCTGATGGTTTGAAGTTTAGTTTGGCCTTTAATAACCAGAATAATATTTTTAAGCTGCTTAATTTTCTGGCTACTAATAACAATTTTTCAATATTGTCATCACCGCAGGTCTTGGTACTTAATAATGAAACGGCTACAGTAAATGTCGGTGAGCAGGTTCCTATTGTTACTAGTGAAACCAGCGATGTCAGTAACGGCTCAACTTCTAATCGTACTGTGCAGTATAAGGATACTGGTGTCATCTTAAAGGTTACGCCTCGGATCAATGACGACGGCGTAATTTTATTGGATATAGATCAGCAGGTCAGCTCGGTAAAAGATCAGACCACTGCGGGGATCGATTCTCCAACTATTTCTACAAAACAGATTAAAACCAAATTGGCTGTGAAAGATGGACAATCTATTTTAATGGGTGGATTGATTGATCGGAATGATACGGTGAACGATAGTGGGATTCCAGTATTAAAGGATATCCCCGGCCTAGGCTGGTTGTTTAAATCACATTCAGTTACTTACAACAAAAAAGAACTGATGATAATGGTGACCCCTTACGTTATATCATCAGAAGATGTTCTTGATCAGTATATCAGTAACTTTAAGAAAAAGATGGTCGGGCTCAGGAAACAAATCGAGAATTAAAAGATATGGGCGTTATTGACCAGGGGGTAATGAGTTAGCGCAGAAGATGGTATTGCTTCATAGCTGCCAATCGATGCGAAGAAGCGCTCTTGGGGCATGAAAGTCTTCTTTCGTTGCTCCCTATAAAGACTCTACCTCACTTTTTCATAAAGGCACGAGCCACGGAACCGGGCAGCAGGTGACCGCCATCGGCTAAAACAATGAAATCATTGTCTGCTGGTAGCCCCTTTTGTTCCACTTCAAGTCGGGTGACCTCACCTTTAAAAAAGGTTAGTTCTCCCTGTAATTCACTTATCTCTTGCTGATGATTCGCAAGTCTCTTTTGCAAACTATTGTTATCACTTTGTAACTCGGCAAGTTTTCTATCGTTGTCCTGAACTTCTGCCTCTAATTGGGCAAGCCTTTGTTGTGATTCTTCGCTTAGTTCTTCGCCAACGGCATTAACTGCTGGCGGCGAAGTTTCGTTTGCTAAATTTTCCAGGCGCTCTTTATAAATTTCAATGTTTTCCTTATATTGGGCGCAGGACTTTTCCCAGCTTTCATCAAGGTCCTTCAGCATCTTGGCGGATTTGGCTCGCTCTGATTCCCCCATTGCCACTAACAGGCGTCGTTCACGGATAAATCGTTCTTGCAGATAGATAAGGGTAAGGCCAATGCCAATAGACAAACCTAGAATTATGTATAATATTGCTGTCATGAATTAGCCTGCGAAACCTATCTTGTCCCAATGCTCCGGCGGCAGATCCTGCGAAAGTTTTAAGGCGCCGCTACTGCCTGAAAAATCTGGATCATCAACGCAAGTTACCTTAATTTCACCATAATCGGCCAGGCGATCTTCTACCATCTTGGCTAGCCCCTTGATGTTGGAACCGCCACCGGCCAGGATGATATTTTGCAGAACTTCCTGCTGGTCTTCAGGGTCGTAACCTTTCATAATGGCGAGAATGTTTTCGACAATATCAGGAACAATGCTTTCGCACACTGAACGCATTTCTGCGGTAATATCATATTCTGCCGGGCGTCCGTCGCAGCGCAGGGTGACTTTCAATGGTTGATCAGCTGGCCCAACAAAGGCGTGTTGCTCTTTAATGGTACGCACGAGATTTCTGGTAATCTGGACATCATAAAATTTTTGTTGGATGGTGGATTCTAGGCGCTCATCAATATAATCTCCACCTTTAATGATGGTAATCTGGTCTTTACTGCCGGGGATTGAGCCTTTTACCCCGCATATATCTAC
>CAYTNB010000029.1:0-20542 GCA_964439085.1 uncultured Desulfobulbia bacterium
CCGTTAGTGGTCATGGGACAGGTCTCTCAGAGGCAAGGTGATCTGGTTGATAATTTTTTGTCGCAGTCGTTGTCCGGCTTGCTGGTTAAAGAGGGTGCGGCGTTCCAACAGTTGGAGCTTCAAGAAATAAATGCCAAGGCGTGGCAGTCCGAAATTGTGCTCGGACTCCAGTTCGTTTAGAATTTGCCAACGGGTCATGTCAAGCAAATTTTCGGCTTCTAAGGGCGACTCAAGGCTCATGGCCCGCTGGGCAATGTTTTTTAAAAATGTGCTGATGGCGGTGGTTTGGCGAGTGAATTCTTCCCGGCCAGGTTGGGCTGCCCGTAGCAGTGCTAGCTCTTGTCGTAACTGCCTCTCGCCACTATACCAACGTTCAATTAATGGTAGTGCTGTTGAAGATTTGGCAGGAGGCAATAGAGTTATGGAACTTATGACGGTCATAGCCTTCGGACCAAGTTCTATTGCACAGAGGGGTAAAAAGGCAGGGCTGGTTAATGGAGGTGGTGAAGCCTTAAAAGAAAGATGCGGCAGGGAACAGATGGTGTAATAATAGCCTTGCATAGCACTACCCCACGAATTTTGGTAGGGTGGGTTGTAGCCCACCATTTATACTGCCAATAATGCTGCCAGTTCCGGTCTTAAATATTGGCTTATGGTTTCAGCAATTGCCTGATCGGTAAAATCATAATAGAGGTGGCTATCCTTTATACCAATGCGAAAACCAGATATGATATCTGGATGCCCCTTGACCTCGATGATATCTTTGGCTTGTTGATGAAATGCGGCCAGAAGTTCCTCAAGAAGGCCCTGGCGATCCTGTTCATTAACTAAAACCTCCAGATTAATGGAGTCGTGACGTTCTGTCTGCCAGTTGGCAATGATTTGGGAAATCATGTCGGCCAGCTTTTTACCCTGTAGGTATGATTGACATTTATGTTGGAAAAGATGCTCAAAAAGGGCGATGATCTCACCTTTGACATTTAAAACAACATCCCGGCCAGCCTGAGTAAGGCGGCTGTTTAAACTTGCTTCGCGGAGTTTTATAGCCTCCTTGTTCTCATCACTAATGTCCTCGGCATCTTGGCGGGCTTTGGTAACGATTAAATCGGCCTTCTCGTGGGCGACCTTAATAATTTCAGCGGCTGTGCTTTCAGCTTTCTGGATACCCTCTGCCTGGATTCTATCGAGCAGCGATTCAAGATTGGTTTCCGGGATTTTTTCATTTTTCATAGTGCAGTCCTTAGGGCCTCGGCAAAAAAAATTATCCAATCTTACTTGTCTTTTTGATCATCTTCCTCGTTGCGTAAACAGTTAAATAGCACTGTTATGCGCCTTGAATATGACAAGAAACCGGTATAATCTTGGGGAAATTATTTTTCCCCGCGGCCCTTACATTGTTGCTAGACAGCTTTCCAGATCATTGGCTAATTCTGAGACTGTATCATAAAAAACCGGGGTGTCTTTGGCAAAATGCATACTTATATCATTTAGCCGCTTGGGTATGTACGGAAAAAGTTTTTTGAGATTGACAATCCTATTCTTTGAAAGCAGAGATATGTCATTTTCATCCAAGAGATCAAAGATCTTGCGCCCCATCCTGGGGTGTCCCAAAACATCGTTGGGGTAGAAATTTCCTCGGCCGACCAAATATAGTAAAATATTACCCAATTCAAAGAGATCAAGGGAAAAAGGACGCTCAGGCATATAAAAATCATAGTCAAAATCAATCCAGCGAAAGAGACCAGTATCGTACTCCACAAAGATATGATCCCGCCGGATGTCACCATGCCGCATGCCGTTGGCATGAATAAAGCCTATTGCCTTAACGCATTCTAAAAATTCGGCGAGGATTGCCGATAGTTTGGTTGCAAAATATTCTTCATGACTCCCCTGAAAACGATGGATATATTTATCAAGCCGCCGCCCCCTGATAATCTCCAGGATTCGGACGAGGTTACCGGCTTCATCTTCTACGCCATAACCTTGCATAAATCGTTCATGCCCACTGACCAATTCCAGAACTCTTGCCTCTTTTTCCGGGCTGCGGTAACAGGTAACTTCAAATTGTCCTAGAGTAATTTTAAAGGTTTCGTGAAAAACCAGCTTTATGATATAGGCCACGCCGCTAGCCAGATCAACCACCTTGGGAACCCATTGCTTGGGCTGATCATCAACGCCGAAACGTCCCTCCCTGGTATAGGCGATGATTAGAAAGAAACGGTCATCTACCCAGATAATGTCACCATAGTCAATGGAGGTAAAATCATGGGTGTCAGCAAAGACCCTGGGGCGGCGGCGTCTGCTGCGGACAGCGGGATGGGCCAGTGCTTTGGCCGCTATATCTTCGGGAAGATCGCTGAATGGCTTTGGCATGGCTAAGAGACTATCCAGACTGTAAATGATTCACAGCTTTGTGCCATGGCATTGGAAATGCTGCCAAAGAGAAATTCTTCCGCCTTTGACACACCGCGTTTACCAACTACAACGGTTTTATAACTGCCCTCCTGCTGCACAGTTTTAATGGCCTCACTGATAGTTTCTGCTTTGCTGGTTATGTAGGAGCGGCTTGAGATATTTTTCAGGTCGATCCCGAAGGGTTTCAGCGTTTCATTAATAATTTTGTGGAATAATATCTCTGCCTTGGTGTTTTTCTCTTTTACATAATCTGTCAGCGAGTTTCCTTCGAGGTAATAATAGGGAGGTGGTTCTGGGGAGACATTCAGTAAACAAATTTCACAATCAGGCATGCAGCCACAAATATCACCGACATAACGGGCCGCTTTAAATGAGGTCTCACCATCATTAACTGCCAATAAAATTTTTCCTTTAGTCATTTAAACACCTCACAAGATCAGGATCATTGATTATGAATTAGGTATTTGGCAGCCGGCACCCCATTTTTCACCCAGTTTGATTAGCTCAAAAATGGTCAGATGGGTTGAGACTGGAATATTGTGCTCTTTGCCCAATTCAATAATTGCGCCATTCAGGGCATCAATCTCTGTTTTACGGTCGCTAAGCAGGTCTAGGAGCATGGAAGAAACATTTTCTGAGGTGGCTTTACAGGTTTCAAAAAATAGATCGTATAGGTCAAATTCACTTAAGTTCAGCCCAGATGCTTCAGCTACTTGCAGGCCTTCGTCAATCAGCCTTTTTGCCAGGCTTATGGCCTCCATTTTTTCCAGCAAGCGACCATTTTTGATGCGCAACAGCCCGGAAATTGGGTTAATCGCAGAATACACCAGCACCTTATGCCAGATTCTCTCGATTATTTGCGTGACTAATTCAGTTTCCAGGCCGCAATCATTCAACGTTCTGGATAGTTTTTGGGCCCGCGATGTTTTTTTATTGTCAAGTTCACCGAGATATGTTCGGCCTAGACCGCCAAGTCTTACTTTGCCAGGGCCCAAGGCCGCCCCCGCCATATAGGTAAAGCCGCAGAGGATGTTTTTACGGGCAACAACCTGCGCCATGATCTCTAGATTTCCCAGGCCGGTTTGGATTGATAATACGGGTGATTTATTTGTGACAAGATGGGCAACAGAGCTTATAGCGGCATGGGTGTCAAAGGATTTAACCGCCAGAATAACCACGTCGCATGACTTGATTTTCAGAGGATTATCAACGGCCTTGGCAGGTTCGAATAGTAAATCCGTAGGCTCATCGTTGGCAAGCTTCATAAGCCCTACTCCCTGCTGGTTAATGGCGGTTACCGTTTCGGAATCTTTTTCCAAAAAGATCACCTCATTGCCGCCCCTGGCCAAATAGGCCCCCGTGATCATACCAATAGCCCCAGCGCCAACAATTATAACTTTCATTTTGCCCTCCTCTTTTTACGAGTGCATCATCTTTAGTACCTTACAGATTGTTTTCCCGGAGTCTGCGCTTACCTGTTTTTTAGAAAAGAATTTGTAAGTATACTTATACTCCCTCGTGGGGTGTTAGTCGTATAACGGTGATTGTACTGTTAATACACAATAAAGTAATGTGGCAAAGTAGGAGACGCCAACCCACTGCTGCTGGAAAGTTAGGTTTAATAATCTCTCCCTCTTATTTATTATATGAGTTATCCGGGTTTATTTGTCAATTTTTTTGATTACTTGCTGACAACGGCTGGACTATTTAAATAACTTTACCGATCTCTGGGGAGATTAGCCATCTTTCCTTTCCTGGTTAATTTTGGTATAGGTATTGATTTAAACTTGTCGATATATAAAGAAAAGTGGGAAGTATGGAATATGTTTTAGTATTGTTGGGTTATTTGATTGGTGCTATCCCCTTCGGTCTGCTCTTTGGCAGGTGCCTGGGAATTGATGTTCGGGGAGCGGGCAGCGGCAATATCGGGGCGACCAATGTGAATAGACTGCTCGGCAAGAAGTTGGGTCTGCTGACTCTGTTGGCCGATGCCGGTAAGGCGGTGCTGCCCATGATTTTGGCGGCGATGATTCTGCGAGGTTTACCCCGTGCCGATATGTGGGTTGCCTTGGTGGGCGGCGCCGCATTTTTGGGACATATTTATCCGATATATCTGAGGTTTAAGGGCGGTAAGGGCGTGGCCACCGCTCTGGGGGTATTCTTTTATATTCAGCCAGTGGTGGTTTTGATTTGTGTGGTAGTTTTCGTCATAGTGGTAAGGGTGTGGGGGTATGTTTCCCTTGGCTCCATAATTGCTGCGGCCTTAATGCCAATCTTGCTGTCGCTGGGTACAGGGAGTAAAATTGATATTTCTCTGGCTGTTTTTGTCAGTCTGCTTATTTGGTTTAAGCACATGGATAATATCAAACGACTGTTGCGACATGAGGAGAATCGTCTTAATAACCGATAAAAGAACAATTAATTATGAGAAATGGTGCAGGCTTTTAACATCAATACTTCATCAGATTTAAGCTAATTGCCCCGTTCACGTTTTTTCTTCGTGGATAGTTTTGATGGCGTCGTATAAAGTACTCTGAAGGGGCATAGCAATCCGATCTACTGCGTTGTAGCAATTTTTTAGGCACGAGGCATACCATATGTATGGCCTCGCACCTAAAAAATCACTACGCCCCGGAGTCTCTCTCCGTTCGCTTACCTGTATATCAAACTTTTCGCAGTCTACGCCTGGCTACTTAGCCATCCCGATACTTTTTACGAGTCCGTCAATTTTGGTTCGGGTGGAAATAGTATGAAAGGAACTTGTCATCACGTTATTGAATGAGCTTTGCTCTGATTTCACCAAACTGACTGGCATTGGCAAAAAAAGCATCAACCACATCCGGATCAAAATGTGTCCCCTGTTCGGCAGTAATTAAAGCTGTTGCCTCCTCATGGCTAATGGCCTGTTTGTAACTACGCTGAGACGTTAGGGCATCATAGACATTCGCCAAGGCAACCAGCCGAGTTGACAAGGGGATGTCTTCTCCCTTTAATTCGTCGGGATATCCCCTGCCATCCCATCGTTCATGGTGATGGTAGGCTATTATTTTGCCCATGGTTAGAAATGTCGTGGTCCCACCTACCTGTTTTTCGATGGTTTTCAACATATCACCCCCATAGACCGAATGAAGTTTGATGAGTGAAAATTCCTCAGTCGACAGTTTACCGGGCTTTAGCAATATGGCATTCGGAATACCAACTTTGCCGATATGGTCGGCTATAGACGGTAATACGAGTTTCTTTAAAATACCTCAACCAAACCAGTGCGTACAAGGTAGAGATGGTTTGCTGGGCTGCCTGAGTCAAGCACCAGATCACCAGTGTCAAAATTTTTATCTGCTGCGGTTTTCTCTAGTTGGCACAATTCTTCTTTCTGTAAGTACATAGCACGTCCCGATAGTTGAAATTACACCTGCTGAATATGAAAAAAAGTCTTTTACTCCTACTATTTTTATATAAAAAACGGGAGAGTAGACAGCAAATGAAATATCGATAAAGAGGCTATGGAGGCTGTATGCCTGAGCATGAAAAATGCGGCAGGATGGTTTTAATCGGACGAAAGGGGGGATGAATTCTGGGGGCGGGATAAAAATAGTATTAGTCTTAAACAAAAAGATACTATAGGAACTGGTGTCGCTGGGTTGTAATCTGGCAATGAGACAGAAAAGTAAGGGGCTCTTAAGGTGAAATTAAGGTTTTTGTGAAAAACAGAGCAGAAGCCTGATTAATCGGAGATCTTCTGGCAGTTGACTAAGCCAAGCGGATATGGAACCGATAGCTGCTGCCAGTTCCATATCCGCCTGAAGATGAAGGGAATTTCTTTAATAGGCTCGTAAATGATGTTGGATAATCAGGAAAAGCATCCTGCCGTTGCTGGTCTACAGCAGACTTTCGTTGATAGTAATTTTGGCCTTCTTCTGGAGGTAGACCAGCCAAGAGGCCAGCAATTCATTGTTGTTTTCAGTTTTAAGCTGTTTTTCCAACGCTGGTTTTTCTTTCGTGAATAAGTCCTGCCTGGGTTTATTGCTACCCCCAAATGAGGCAACGTAAAAGATGTCACCGTCCGTGATAACTTCTTTGGGAAGGGGCGTTTTTGCCGACAGATGCAGAATCTCCTTTAATACCGGTGCCGGTAATTTGGTGGCAGAAGAATTTGCTCTGGAAATGTAAGGAGTTGTGTGAAGGTCAAGACCTGCTTTAGTTATGACCTCTCCAAAATTGGCCCCACCTTTTTTAAGCTCGGTCAATAAATTTTCAGCAGCCTTCTTTGCTAATTTAACTGATTCCTGGGCGATAAAATCTTGCTTAACTTTTGACCTGACCTCAGCTAATTTCTGCTGGGTGGGCGGGGTGCTGTCTTCAATATAGACAATGGCGTATCCTTGATTTGTTTCAATAATTGAACTTAATTCACTTTTCATTAAGCTAAAGGCGGTATTTGTGAGCATGGGCAGGGCTTTAATTGCGTCCGCAGGTGATTCTCGGGAGAAGAAGTCTGTGGCAATGATGTTGGGCTTTGCCCTAGTGTCCGTAGCAGCATATTTATCCAAACTGCCAGCCAAAATGATTTGCTCGTAGGCCTTGTTGGCCTCCTTAAAGGCCAGAGATTTTGCTTTTATCGTTTTTAATTTGGCAATAATTGCGACTTTAGCTTCATCTAAAGATTTTACTTTAGCTGCTTCGATTTTATCCACTTTAATTATGTGGAAACCGAATTGAGTCTTTACTATATCGCTTATTCCTCCTTCCTGGAGGGAAAACGCAGCGTCTTCAAAGGGCTTGACCATCTGGCCGCGACTGAAAAAGCCCAGGTCGCCTCCCCGGCTGGCCAGGCCATCTTCGGAATATTTTTTGGCCAATTCGGCGAAATCATCGCCCGCCCTGGCCTTGATCAAAACTTCATCAATCTTTTTGCGCTCGGCGGCTAATTGTTCGGCGGTATCAGAACTTTTGCTTAAAACAAGAATGTGACGAGCCTTGCGTCTTTCTGGAGTGGTATATTTTTTGATGTTGTTGGTATAATAATTATATATTTCTTTGTCTTCTGGTTCTGGAACTTTTTGGTTTTTGAAGGTGAAATGTAGAAATTTTATCTTTCTTTTAGAGTTTGTATGGTAATTGGTTTTGTTTTTTTCAAAAAAAGCGGCCAAGCTATCGTCTGTGACCTCTACCTTGTCGGCATAATCAGGGGATTTAAAGGTCGCATAATCAAATTTGAACGGGGTGTAATTGTAATTGAACAGATCCTTTAGCTCGTTGGGTGATACCTCACCGAATCTAGAAAGATGATCACGTACCTTGGCGGCCAGCAAATCATAACGCATGCCACTCTCAAATTTTGAGACCGTTAATCTGGAACTGGTAAGAATGTTTTTATACCAATCCATATCGAAATTACCGTTTTGCTGGAAGGCCGGCATATCTTTAATGGCCTTTTGCAATTCCTGGTCACTGACGTAAAGACCAGCCCCTAAAGCCCCTTGCCGTAACAAGGTGCGCTGGATGACCTTATTTAGAACCTGATGCTTGATATCCAGGGTATCCAGGAGGCCTTTGGGGACTGTGCCACCAAACTGATCTCTCAACTGGCTAAGAGTTTGGTCGTATTCTTTTTGATAATCCTGATACTCTATGGCTGTGCCGTTTACGGTGGCAATAGCTGTCCTGTTGTTTGATGACTGGCGGCCAACTCCCCAAAAGACGAACACCACGATGATTATCAGTATTATGGCTTGTAAGGTCGGCGATTGAGCCTTTTTTCGTAAGAAATTAAGCATATTTGGTTCCTGTTATTTGAATAAAACCTGTAACGGCTTAGTTGCGTCTTAAGATGTGCAGTTACAGCAATATGTATCCAGAAGGCTGTCCGGGAATAGGGAGCCTGCTGGCAGATAAGCGCAGACATCGAAGCCTGAGAAGTTGACCCATTACCCCGCTAACCTTCGCCCAATAGCACTGCTATTGGCGAAAATGATCGAAAAACTGGCCTCAATTCTCTAGCTTTTCGCTACAGCTTCTATTCTCGGACATCCTCCCGGTAAATTATTCAAGGACAATTTATGACGCCATATCCTACGGGTTTTCCCTTATGCCGTCAACAAATTTATACTTATAGTCTGGCATCTTGACGGAATTGCTCAGACTTGGGGAATTAGAATAGTTTTGGACAGGGTGAAAATTCCTGATGTCTCGGCCAAAAAGGCTACATAACCAACTTTGTCGCTGGCAGTATTGTCAAACCCCGCTGTGTTTAATAACTGGCTGGAAAATTGAAAGAAAATAGTTTTTTTGAAAAACGCATGCCTTTCTCTGGAACCGTAAAGGGGGGGGATTTCGTCCGGTAGCAGGTGCCAGAGTTGGTCCTTAATCTCTTTCAGATTTGCCGACAAACAGGCGGGCAAAAAATGGTGGCCGCAGCGCAACCAATCATATACTAATATTTCTCTATAGAGGGCGGCTTCTGGCTTTGGATTGAGTAGTTTAATCAGAATCTCGGTCATCAGCTTCTGGGTTTTTGCCAAAGTAAAAAAGTTATTTTGTTGACAAAGTTCAAGAAGTTCTTCAAAAAAATGAAAAATATTGACATCCTGTTGGTGTAAATATGCAAAAAACGACCTGAAAAAGCGGCTATTGTAGAAGGCCTCCACGCATTGGCTCAGCCAAAATAAATTACTAAGTTCTGGATGATTCATGCCGTTTGTGGCTAATATTTCGTAGGGTGGCTGCGTGGCATTGAGAAGGCCAAAGTTTTTTTTGTGCCGGGAAATTTCCGTATCAGGGAGAACCTTAAGTAGACCCATCTGGATATGGTGAGGCTGTAAGGCAAAGACATCACGCAATGATTGGCTGAAGGTCTGCCGGGTCTCATGGGGCAGCCCCAGGATGAGATCAATGTGGAGGTGGATATTTTTAAAACTTAATAATCGTTTAATATTCCTCCCTGCCAGATTAATGTCCATCTTGCGATTGACGGCCCTTAAAGAGGCTGGATTAGTTGACTGGATACCAATTTCAAATTGAAACAGGCCCGTGGGGAGTTGAGCCAGAAAATCAAACATTTCCTCATTGAAAAGATCTGGGGCAATCTCAAAATGAAAGGTGGTAGTGCCATGATGCGCTGCCAGAAAATGCCAGATGGCCAAGGATCTTTGGCTGTCGGCATTAAAGGTGCGGTCGATAAAACGAATAATTTGGGGAGAGTGCTGAAGAATATCGCTTAATTCTTTCGTGGTGGCGGTAATATCACGCCAAACCAGGCCATGGTTTATTGATGACAGGCAATAGGCGCAGGAAAATGGGCAGCCTCGGGATGATTCATAATAAATATTGCGATTTTTAAGTTGGCGGGAGAAGTCATCCTGTATATAAGGGGAGGTAAATGGAACTTGGTAATTGGCCCTGTAGTCCTCTTGTAGGTGTCCCCGGCGCAGGTCGTCATAAAAGGAAGAATCCAGCCCTTCTATGGGGCCATGAATGACGGTGGGGCGCAGGCTCAGGGTGTGGCGCAGTGTTTCGGCCTGGGGGCCGCCCAAAACAAGAGGTATCTCGGGCATAATCCGGCGCAAATCCTCCACCAGGCGGCCAGTATAGGTGGAATTCCAGATGTAAACGGAAAAGAAAACCGCCTCCGGCTTGCCGTCACTGATCTTTAGCAGAGTAGCATAATATGGGTCATTCAGGCTGAATTGCCTGATTGTTGGCATCAACCCTGGATATTTCAACAATTCATTCCTGACATAAAAGAGGGCCAAACAGGAATGGGAAAAGCGGCAATTTATGGCAATAAGTTGTATGTTCATAATTTTTTGGAGCTATAGATTTTTTTTATGGGACTATTTTTAGCCACATTAGCATGTAGAAAACAGTGCGAATCTGGTACAATGGAGATTTTTTGCGGAGCTAGTTGTCGGCCCAGGTCTTATACCGAATAAATGCTGTTAGATAACGTATGAAATCAAGCTATACCGTTTAGTACCTTACAGATTGTTTTCTCGGAGTCTGCGCTTACCTGTTTTTTAGAAAAGAATTTATCAAGGCACTCATACCCCCCGTGGGGTGTTGGATCTTTGTTTTGTCTGTGTCCTCCTCAGCGGGGTATCGAACTGAATGTTTTTGTGGTTAACCCACTGTATATAGGTTTTAATATGCTTCCATATCCAAATATTGATCCGGTGATTTTTGGGATCGGCCCATTAAAAGTCAGGTGGTACGGACTGATGTATGTTCTGGGTTTTACTGCCTCATATTTTCTGGTGTTGCACCAGATTAAAAAGTTTAATTTAAAAGATTTGGCGACGCATTTTGAGAATCTTAATTTTGCCCTGATCATAAGTCTTATTCTAGGCGGCCGCCTGGGTTATGTTCTGATTTATAACTTGCCCTATTATTTGCGTAATCCTGCTGAAATATTGGCCACCTGGCAGGGCGGCATGTCATTTCATGGCGCCATGTTTGCTGTTATAATCGGCGGCGTTCTGTTTTGCAAAAAAAATAAATTGCCATTCTGGCAAACAGCGGACATCTATGTGGTCACTGTGCCGATTGGTTTGGGGCTGGGACGTTTGGGTAATTTTATAAATGCAGAGTTATTTGGCCGAGTGACTTCTATGCCCTGGGGGATGGTTTTCCCTGGTGGCGGGCCGCAGCCAAGGCACCCCTCGCAACTTTATGAATTTTTTTTGGAGGGTGTTATCCTCTTTATTTTGTTATGGAAATTGAAAAATCGGCCCCATCCTGATGGTGTTGTGCTGGCGTATTTTTTAATATTTTATGGTATATTCCGTTCAGTGGTCGAGCTGTTTCGGCAACCGGATCCGCAAATAGGATTTCTGCTTGGTTCTCTGACTATGGGGCAGCTATTAAGTTTTTTGATGATTTTGGCCGGCGTAATGATTATCTTCTGGCGGCGAACATTTAATTACAGGGTATCTTGAAAAATCAGGATTTTTGTTTGAGTGCTGGTAAGCGAAGACTCCGAGGAAGGCCACTTTATCCGGCTTCTATTCTCGGACAGCTTCCTAGTGCTATGTCATTTAATTTTGGTAATGACGCAGCAATCGAGCAAAACGACAATTTTTCGAGATGGTCTACAAATGATTGATAGCGGGTTAAAATTAAAAATGAAACGCTCACTCCTACTTATCTTAACAATTATGGTGCTTATGACTACCAAAACCAATGCAACGATGCTGAAACCAAATTTATATAAAACTACCCTGGATAATGGTCTCACCACTATTGTTAAAGAGGTGCCGGACTGTAAGGTGGCCACAGTACAAATTTGGGTTAAAGCTGGTAGTATTTATGAGGACGATAATGAACATGGCATAACTCACCTTATTGAACACATGATTTTTAAGGGTACCAAGACTCGGGGTGCGGGCGAGGTGGCCGCTGCCATTGAGGAAAAGGGCGGCCAGATTAATGCTTACACCTCCTATGAATATACGGTTTATCATGCCACTTTACCCTCTCGCTATTGGAGAACGGCTATGGATGTTCTCAGTGACGCCGTTTTGAATTCGGTTTATGATACCAAAGAATTGGAGCGGGAAAAAAAAGTGGTTTTGGAGGAGGTGCGTATGCGGAACGATCAGCCGCAGGTCAAACTCTTCCAAAGCCTGATTAGTACAGCTTATCGCGTGCATCCTTATCGATTGCCGGTGATTGGCACAGTGGAGAGCGTTTCCTCTTTTACTCGTGACGATATTCTTAAATACCTCGCTAAACATTATCACTCCAATAATTTTACGGTAGTGGTGGTTGGTGCAGTACACGCGGATCAGGTAATTAAAAAGGTTCGGGAAATTTTTGGCGGCCTAAAGGCTCAGGAAAATGGCTTGGACAAATTGCCGGTGGAGCCTGCTCAAAAGACCTTTCGGCAATTTGCGCTGGAGGAGGATGTCAATCAGACCCAATTGGCATTGGCCTTCCCCACCACATCATTCAATGACTCCGATACACCCGTTATTGATGTTATCTCCGGTATTTTAGGGCACGGCGATACTTCTCGTTTGTATAATCAATTGCGAAACAAACAGGGACTGGTATACCGAATTAGTGCTTCATCTTTTACCCCTAAATATCCGGGCTTGCTGGAAGTTACGGCTACTTTGGATAGTGACAAAATTAAGGCGGCCCTACAGTCAACATTAACAGAATTGTTTAAACTGAAGTATGTGCCGGTGGACCAGGATGAACTTGAACGGGTAAAATATAATCAGGAAAGTGATTTTATCTTTAATCTAGAGGAGGTTGATGGGCAAGCCAGGGTTTTAGGATCATTTGACGCCCAGAGTGGTGACCCCAGGGAGGATGATTATCTGGCTGAGGTCAGGGCGGTAAGCCGGGCCGATATAATCCGGGTTGCCAAGAAATATTTTAACGGGCATGCGCTTACCATCGGCTATTTGGTGCCCAGGGGTACCGATATTAGCTTAAACAAGGTGGAATTAAGCCTGATTATCAAGGCGGCGGAGCAGGCGGCCAAAAATAGTGTTCCCACCTCTTTGGTGCCGTCATATTTGAGTAATGTCCATCGCTATAAACTGGTCAACGGCATGACTCTGTTGGTGCGGGAGGACGCTCAGGTACCGACTGTTGCGATTAGGGCGGTGTTTCCCGGCGGCTTGCGGGGCGAGACTGCGGCTACCAACGGCGCTTTTGCCTTTATCGCAGATCTGTTGCCTAAAGGTACTGCCAGGTTGTCTTCTCGGGATCTTTCCCTGCAATTAGCTGATATGGCAGGTGATATTTCAGGCTTCAATGGTAAGAACACCTTTGGCCTAAAGGGCAATTTTCTGGCCCGTTTCCTGACCGAAGGTTTTGGTTTGATGCGTGATGTTCTGCTGACGCCGGCCTTCGATCCTGAAGAGGCTGAGAAGATCAGGCCCGAGATGTTGGCGGCCTTGCAGCAACAGGATGATTCGTTGCCATCACTGGCCTTTCGTGAGTTTAATAAGACTCTTTTTCAGGGTCATCCCTATGGCTTGAATAATTCGGGTAATGCCGAGGCAATTTCTTCTATGACGGCAGCAGAGCTTCATAATATTTATAACGAATACGCCCGCCCTGATAAAATGGTGCTTAGTGTATCCGGCAAGGTTAAGGCAAAAGAAGTTTTGGCTTTGGTTGAACGGTTATTTGGCGGTTGGAAGAATGGTCATGCCGAACAGCACCATGAGGACTTCCTGCCACCAGAACCACCTGCGGAGGTAAAAATTGTCGAGATCCCCAGGGACAAGGAACAGTCGCACATTATTATTGGTTTTTTGGGTACAACCATGAAGAGTAAAGACCGCTATGCCATGGAAGTTCTGGATACAGTCCTGAGTGGCCAGAGCGGTAGATTGTTTATGGAATTACGTGACAAGCAGAGCCTGGCATACAGTCTGTCGGCTTTCTCTTTAAACGGCCTTGATACCGGTTCTTTTGGCGTTTATATCGGTACTAGTCCGGACAAGAAAGATGAAGCGATCAAATCGGTCTGGAAAGAACTATACAAGGTCAGAGACGTGCCGATTAGTCAGGAAGAGTTGGATAGGGCCAGAAATGTTTTGATTGGTCATTATGAGTTGGGTCTGCAAACGCATGGTGCTCAGGCCATGGATATGGCCCTCGATGAAACTTATGCCCTTGGTCAGGATTATGGTAATGAGTACATCCACGAATTGTCGTTGGTTACCGCCGATCAGGTTATGGCGGCAGCCAGAAAATATATTTTGACCGATCATTATATTTTGGTGACAGTGGGAGCCTCTTCACTCCAAAAACAGGAGTAGCTATTCAGAAACGACTATATTCGGACAGCCACCGAGGGCCTCATAAACCTTAAAGGTGTCGCATCTTACTGGTCATTTGACGCACCAACGGCGTTACGACATTTGTTACATAGCGCTGCTATGCGCCGCCAGTTGTGCCTTGTTGGCACGCCAAATCACTTCGTAATCTTGCGACACTTTAAGGTTTACGAGGCACTAGTGGTTGTAGCAGGTTTATCGCAACTAATTGAATAGTTCAAACAGGAAATATTATGAAGAAAATAATGATAGCCCCGTCAATTTTATCGGCTGATTTTACTAGGCTTGGTGAAGAAATTAGTGAGGTGGTGCGGCAGGGGGCAGATGTTATCCACATAGATGTTATGGACGGCCATTTTGTACCAAACATAACCATCGGCCCATTGGTGGTGAAGGCGGCCCGTAAAGTCACTAAAAGCCCGCTGGATGTTCATTTAATGATCAGCAATCCTGATCAATATATAGAGAGTTTTGCTCTGGCCGGGGCAGATTGGATTACAGTGCACGTGGAAACCTGTAATCATTTGCACCGCACAATAAGTAAAATCAAGGAATTTGGAAAAAAGGCTGGTGCCGTACTAAATCCCGCCACTTCTCTCACAAGCCTTGATTGTATCCTGCCTGATCTGGATCTGGTCATGCTGATGAGCGTAAATCCTGGTTTCGGCGGCCAAAAATTTATTCCAACCACCATTGAGAAAACGAGGCGCTTGAAGGAAATGATTGATGCCCGAGGCCTTGATGTGGGAATAGAGATCGACGGTGGGGTAAGCCCCACCACAATCGAGTCAATCGCTCAGGCTGGTGCCAATATATTTGTGGCGGGCTCGGCAGTTTTTGGTAAAGATGATTATGGCAGGGAGATTGCCACCTTAAAGTCCTTAGCTAGTGGTAAGCCTTGATTCACTGATAAACGCTAATTTTTTTGTTTTTTAATCAGCACTTATCAGTGGCTCTTAATTATTTTTGGTAATGTCTAACACCCCACGATGGGGTATAGATACCTTATAAATTCTTTTCTAAAAAACAGGTAAGCGCAGACTCCGAGAAAACAATCTGTAAGGTACTAATAGCGTTCTTCTCCTGCCGCAACGCCGTCCCAAATGGCACTATTGCGGCGGGACCTGGTGTTGATCTTTAAATCCCTGCTAGCTTTCTGATTGTCCCGATCTGTAATTGTCAGGCGTAAGACTGGCCCCGGGTTGTTCACTGTATTGAACGAAGACGGTGCCACGAAGGTGATTTGTGAACCCTCCGTATTAGTCGGCTCGATCTGCACCGGGACTCCGGCTATTTGTTTCCATGAGAAAAGCAGGCTGCTGCGGTCTTCGTCTCTGGAGGCACTGGCATCCAAAACTACCCGTTCTCCCGCCAAATACGAGGGCGAAATTTCGGCAAGATGAATATCGGGGGCAGGGTTGCCTATGGCTATTTTTAATCTGATTTTTCCTATTTTTGACCTTAATTTGGCCAACCGGAAACGGTATTTTATCTGTTCTGTACCACCGAAAAACTTATCAGGTTCATAACGATAGCTCCTGGCATTGGTCTTATGTAACTGACCGTGCAGATTGGTGGAGATTATTTCCACCCTGATTTTTGAGGTGTAGGGAAGATAGTTGGCCTTACTCCATAATGTCTGCCAATTAATTCTGAACGGTTTTGAGCTGGTAAGATGATATGTCTCATTCCGTGCCGCAATTACCAACTTTTTATGTCTTACAGTTATCGACCGGCTTGCGGTGACAGGCTTATCTTCTTCTGTCACAGGTGTGGGCCGAGGAGCGGTCGGTACCTGGGTCAATAGAGCTGGGGCCGGGCTGGCAAGTTTCATTGTTGGAGTATTTTGGGTGGTTATTGGCCCCATAATCTTTATTGTGGCTGGAGCACTGACGCTATGACCATCCGATACCCGAAACACCAGATTATCTTGTCCTGTAAAATTCTTGTTAGGTAAATAAATCAGATTTGGTGCCTGCCCTGATAATTTTCCATGTTCAGGCAGGGATAGAATCTCATAATTAAGTGGGTCGTTTTCCGCATCGGTAGCGTTTAATTTAATTGCCAGTTCGTTGTCTCCCCTGGCTATGGTCAACTCTGAATCCTTGACCTGCGGGGCGGTGTTTGTCTTTGTTACGACTGGGGAGACGATCGCAGGCATTGCCGGGGTGGTGGTTACTGGTTGTGCCTGGCCGGGCGGTTGCTGGGCGATTATCGGTTTTTCCGGTACTGGTTTTCCCTTTAACAAGAAGATGGCGGTAATAATCAGCACGATGCAACCACCGGCTATCGCCTGTATGTTCCTGTTTTGCAGGAAGGGAGGAATGGTCATTGGCAGGCCTCTTTTAGAGCCAGGAGTCGCTGTCTGCTGGTCTGGTGTCAAAAAAACTGTGGCGTCCTCATTGCTGGAACTAGCTGCGCCTTCTGCTAAAACAGTAAGAGCATCATCACCATCCTCGCCAATGTCCGGGATGTCGGGTGTGTCATCATCCAGGCCAAACTCTTCCGCATCAAAGCCGTCACCTATATCATCAAGACCAAAATCATCATCATCTGAGTCTTCGGCCAAATCCTTAAAATCTATTTCTTCAGCCTTGAAAGGGTCGTCATCGGCGCTCTCTGCGGCGGAAGCATCTTTGGGCGCATCATCATCAACCTCTGAAAAGAGTTGATCTATCTCATCCTGGCTGGGGGGTGAGTCGGGAACCTCCTCATTGTCATCATCATCCTCGGCAAGAAGTGAGTCGATGTCGGATTGATCCACACCTGAATCAGCTCTTGCCGCCGGTTCTTCGTCTTCTGACAGCAGAGAGTTTATGTCAGATTGATCAAGCTCGGACTCACTATCTGCTTCATCACCTACATCATCCAGCCAGTCGTCTTTTTCTTCTTCGGCCATAATTCAATTCCTTAATTATCATTTTGTAGAGTGTGCTGAGGAACGAAGCACATCATTTTATTAAGATAG
Source organism: uncultured Desulfobulbia bacterium (assembly GCA_964439085.1). GTDB lineage: Bacteria > Desulfobacterota > Desulfobulbia > Desulfobulbales > VMSU01 > JAADIV01. The sequence continues at coordinate 17,182 of CAYTNB010000029.1, forward strand.
AGGGCCAGGCCTAAACGATTAGATAAAAGTGTGCAGAGCTCGATAAATTGGTTCTGACATTTCTACGTTAGTGACATAAGATGCTCGTTGGCCCTGGGAATTTACCCCGGATATATGAATACGTAAATACCCGTCAATCTCCTGGATTACGCCGTGTAATTGCTGGGGGACACTGTTTTTTAGGTCAGATTTTAGTATTCTGGTGTCATTATTGATCACGGAAATCATCTGGTCGGCCAAGGTGATGCCAAGTTCCGATATCTTATTTTCTTGAAATTCTCCGATGGTGGTAAAGGGCGTAACCTGAACAAGTCCTGCACCGTAGAAATTTTTAAAATTCAGGTCTGCTTCATCACAAAGAACGGTGAGTAAATCCGACAAATTAGCGTAATTACGGTACACAATTGGTGGTGGCGGTTGCACTTTTTGGGGGAACTCGGCACCTTTCTGCTGGGCTGAGGCCACTAAGGGGGCTACTAAAAAACAAAGTCCCATCATCAAACATAGTGAAAGGTTGCCTGGACGTTTGCGGACAAACGTGTTTGTAGTGTTATTTGACTTCATTATCAAGTCCTCCTGTTTTGACGGGTAAAATTATTGTCCGATACCTTTGACAGCGATGATAAACGGTTTTTTGTCGTGGGAGGACAACAGGCTTAATAACTCCCGGTTCAGAGGTAAATTATAACGCCACGAGGTCTTTACTAATCCCGTTTTTAAAGACACCAAACGTCCCTGTAAAATTAGGGTTTTCCTGGTGTTGGTAAAGGTAGAAACTACAACATAATCAAGGGCGGGGGAATTATTGGCAATCTCCCCGATATTGCGTGATAATATAAACTCACCAGTCTGCGGCAGAATGTTAATGTCTTTGCCCAACCGCAATTCTTTCACTCGCAGGCCGCGATCTGCCAAATCAGTGAGATAATATTCGGCAATAAGTCTACCGAACTCTGTTTCTCGCTTTAAATCGGAGAGAGGTACGGCTGCCACCACGGCCACTCTTGCGGTGAGCTGCTGCGGGCCGGACTCTTTAAGCTCATAAAAAATTTTCCCTGCTACTTCTTTGGACATTTCGGATAGTTTGCTTTCCGTCCCCAATGAACTGGATGAGTCGGGCATGTACTGATAAATGGTGTGTCGACTTGATGCCGATACGGTCTCTACTGGAGCTGGCGCAATCTGTGGCGGTGCAGGTGATGTTACCTCGGTTGCGGCAGCTTTACCACTGTCGGTTTTAGCCTGGCCCTGGACACTTAAAGACAGGCATAGCAATGTTATGCCGGCAATGGTTAATAACCAGCCTGATTTATCTTTTCTCATCATTCCCTCCATGGTATGAAAACTTGTTTGAATGGTTATAATATGTCATGATCTTAATCATTTATGTAATTCCTGTAGGGGAGCCCCCAAGGATTACCTCTTTGAATTAGCTCTCAGCAATAGGTCTTCTTCGTGTAACAACCCCCCTTCTATAATTCCAGTTTTTTCATATAGGTAACGCTAGTCATTCCTCGAGAGGCAGAAACGGCATCGGAGAGCAGTAAATTTGTGAGGTTGTTTTTTGAAAATATCATGGTGGCACTGGAGAGCAGATTGGCATTTTTATTATCAAGCACTTTGGCGTTGACCATGATCTTATCGCCGGCAATTGCATAGGTGCCAGTTACCATGGTTCTGGCTGCAACATTTTGCCTAATCTCGGATACATCACGCGATAGACCATATTCTCCACGTTTTTCCTGGATTCTGATGTTGGTGCTTTTTCTGATTTCGACAACCTTATAACCACGCTGCTGGAACTCGGTCATTAGCTGCTCCGCCAGGTAGCGCCCAAAGGATGAAGTCCTGGATAGTTTCTTTAAATCTACGAAACTGCCCATGGCAATACCATCCATTAAATCACCCACCTCTGGGTCGGGTTCTTGAAGATTGGTGAAGAGCTGCCGGGCCATCTGATGTATATTTTTGTCGAACTCCAAGGCTTGACCTGCAAATTTATCTTTTGTTGGCGGCGGAGTAGCTTTTTGGGCGGGTGTCTTTCTGGTAAAATCGGGGAATAGGCTGAATGCTTGGGCTTGGCTGGCAAGAAGACAAAAACTTGTTATAATGACAGCCATAAATAAAAGCACCGTGTTGAGCGATAAATTTTTATGGGGCATTGTTATCTCCTGGGCAATATTGAGTTTGTACAGCTATTCTGGCATAACTTCTGTGCTAATAAGAAAAAATTATCTGGAATTGCTGGAGCGTCCTTATACATTCTGTTTTTCTTATCTATCGGTATTATATGTTATTTCTTGACTATTTTTCTAAAATTAAAGAGTTTTTTTGAGGATAATTTACGAAATGTTCGGCGAATTAAGCGTGTCTGAAATTATTATAGATGAAATTTTGATTATTGAAACTAGCGGCGAGATGCCGGAAGTGGCCTATCATGGCGCTATTCATTATATGACGTCTGATGTGGACGGGCCGGGATTGAATCTTGCCCAAAGCCATTTAAACGAGCTAAAACTAGCAGTTGTTGAAGGCTATCGTCGCATCATTGTCCGAGATATTACCTTGGAAAATCGTGATAAAGGTTTATACCGAGGCCTGGCTCGCTGTGCCGTGAATTGGAACCGCCTGGGAAAATATTGCCGGGCAGAGGGATTGGCCGTCGATGGGGTTGCTACGGAAGTTTGTTGCTGCCTGAAAAGGTTTTTGACGGTTGAATTAAAGGATGTTCGGCAAGGCCGCCAAACATGCGTTAATTGCTCAGCCTCCTGTCTTTATGAGCTGGCCGCTGAAGTTGGCCTTGAAATCGACCAGATATCAACGGATCTGGAAATATTGTTTCCGAATGCCTAATTTTGGGCCAGATTATTGCTCGTGGTGATATTTACAGTCAAGGGGACAGCCAGATCAAGGACGGTTTCCATTTCTCCTTTGACCATTATTTGGGTTTGAGTAATTTCTGCTTCCGGAACTTCTAGTACTAATTCATCGTGGATTTGCAGAATTAATTTGGCTTGCAGCTCCAGATGCTCGATCTGTTGGTCAACGTTGATGGTGGCAAGCTTTATTATATCGGCGGCGGTGCCTTGGATGGGGGTGTTCATGGCGGTGCGTTCGGCAAATTCTCGCCGGTTTTTGTTACTGCTGTTGATGTCTGGTAACGGCCTTCTGCGGCCAAGCAGGGTGGTGACAAAACCCTCAGACCTGGCTTTTTCGACAATATCCTTCATGAATTGTCGCACACCTTGGTAGAGATCGAAATAGCGATCTATGAAGGTGGCGGCCTCCTTGCGGCTTATCCGCAGCTGTTGGGCCAGCCCAAAGGCACTCATCCCGTAAACAATACCAAAATTTATGCTTT
>CAYTNB010000030.1:0-19811 GCA_964439085.1 uncultured Desulfobulbia bacterium
ACCGATTCCAGTTTCTCGGTCTTCATTAGCTCGGCACGAAATTTGTTTTCTGAAGTAACATCGCGGAAGACCAGGACAACTCCAATTATTTTGCTGTTTTGATCCAGAATCGGCGCACCGCTGTCGGCTATACTGCGTTTCGTGCCGTCCCTGGCGATAAGAGCGGTGTGGTTGCACAAATTAACAATTTGACCAGATTCCAACACCTTGATTACCGGATTTTGGCGGGGTTCATTGTTTAGCTCATTGACAATATTGAAAACTTCTGAAATCGGTCGCCCCACTGCCTCTTTCTGCTGCCAGCCAGTGAGTTGCTCTGTGACTTTATTGATTAGGAGTATACGGCCTGTCATATCGGTGGTAATAACGCCGTCACCAATGCTACGCAGGGTGACGGCCAAGCACTCTTTCTCTTCCGTTAATGCCAGTTGAATCTGTTTTCTTTCAATTATTTCATCCTCTAAAGTTGTATTTGTTTCCTCTAGTGATTTTGTACGCTCGGCAATTAAATCTTCAAGATGGTTGTTGTATTGTACTATCTGACGGTGGACTTTTTTTACACGTTGATAGTAAAGGCTGATGGTGAATATTGCGATAAATGTAGTGGTATTTATTGCACCGCTGAATGGTGATATTAAATCCCAAATATGTTTGTGGGAGCTAAAAATAAGAATTTGTTTAACAAGGTGACCGGCAGAACGGGAGATGGCAAAAATAACGATAGCTGTGGTCAAAATAAATATATAATGTCTGAAGATGTCACCTGGTTTACTTTGAAACCACTGCCAAGCTTGTACAAGACAGGCCACGGCCAAATACAAGGTCATGATCGACCCTATAATATCTGTGCTCTGCACTGGAACCCAGGAAAAAGTCATGCTGCCCGCCTCCATTTTTGTAGGGCCTTTAGGAGTAAGAATAGGGCGGGAACCAACAAAAAATGGTCAAGTCTGGTTAGGTAGAAAAGGGCATCATATAAATTATTAACCGAAAAGGAGGAGGGGATATTGTCGGTGATATTTAAGGCGGAGTGACTGCTCAACTCGTACAGCCAGTGACCGCTGAAGGTGAGGATATTCCAAGCAATAATTAACCATAGGAACCCCCTGAACTCAGACCAACCTGATTCCGTGTGCTTAGCCTGGTATGTCCTATATAAAAGGAAGATGATACCCGCACAAAACAGTAGATGACCTAGCTGGTGTGAAGCAAGCCCTTCAGCACCGCCGTGATGCTGTACAGCTAGAGCCGGATCAGCGCATAGCAGGAAGATGACTGAAAGCAGTGCTTTAAATAAAAATTTGATTTTAAGTGGATTTACCATATCACCTTTCTGATAAAAAGCCCGCAAGTATTACGCTACAGAACAGTATAGCACCCACAGGCCCTGATGGCAACACGACAATAATGGCTAACACCCCGCGAGGGGGTATAGGTACCTTTCCGGAGGTGGACTTAAGGTGGCTTTAAAGAAGGTCTGTTTTGTCAAGGGCAATAACAGCGGTCTTGTATGAGATTATAATAACGGCTAGCCAGGAAATTAGTAATATCGTATTCATTTTTTCTCCAATTTTTGTAATTCACAGTTACGCTCTGCTTTTAAGGAACTTCTACAGTTCCTTTAAAAAAACTGGTTTATCCGGGTTAATTACTGCTTGTTCTTTCAGCCTGTGTTCCTTGCTGGTATTAATACAAATCACTGTATTGGTCTTTCATATCGGCAACAGTCAATTTGCGTAGATCCATAGCGTTCCAGACATGACCAACATAGGCCAGGACAACGGGAATAAGCAGAGCAACATAAGTCATTACAGTCAAGGTGTAATGGCTGCTGGAGGCATTATAAATGGTTAAACTGGATTGCAGATCGACCACCGATGGATAGAAGGAGGTGTTGTTATATCCGGCGATGCAAAAAATTGTCAGGGCAACGAAGATAGCCCCTGATCCTCCCATCCAAATAGCACATTTTTTCGTGGAACGGGCGGCGGATAAAACTCCCCAGATAATAAGGGCCAAACCGACCAGAAGCATACCCAAAATCAGGGGATTGGCTATGAGGTTGTTGAGGTATTTATGCGGCACCATGGTTACCACTCCGGCGCTGTCTACTCCAAAGCCGTCTCGGGTTACAAGGCTCACGAGGATGTAGAGCAGAAAGGGCAGGGCAATTATAAAATTTACCATAACCGCTTTGCGTAACCGCTTTTCAAGGTTCTCAACCCCTGTGAAATCAATATTGTTAAGCAGATACATGGCCCCCAGGACTCGGGCGTTAAATACCAAAAAAATTCCTAAGCCCAGATTGAAAGGGTTGAAGGCCGCTTCTAAGCCGCGCAGAGGAGTGGTCCAGGTCACAAAATTATATTCATTAAGCTGGAAATTTGAGCCGGTGAAAAAGGTGCCTATAGCTGCTCCAATAAGCAGGATGCCCAGAGAACCATTAATTAATAGAAAAAACTCGTATGTTTTAGCTCCTAAAAAATTATCTGGTTTAGAACGGTACTCATAGCTTACGGCCTGAATAATAAAGGTGAACAAAATTAGCTCCCACACCCAATAGGCCCCGCCAAAACTGGTGGCGTAGAATTTGGGAAAGGCGGCGAATAAGGCCCCGCCAAATAGAACCAGGGTGGTAAAGGTAAGTTCCCATTTGCGCCCCAGGGAGTTGATGAGCAGATTTTTTTCCGTATCAGTTTTGGCAATATGCCAGAGTAAGGTTTGCCCTCCCTGCACAAAGGTAAGGAAAATAAAGAGTGAACCTACAATAGAGCAGATAAGCCACCAGATTTGCTGTAGTGTTTCGGTACTTAAATTACCAATCATCTTATTTATCCTCCGGACCAAGTTTTATCTGTTTGCTCATAATTCTCAGGTCGGCGATGAGCAGGGCAGTAAACAGAATTAGAAACATAAAAAAGGTTGTCTGTACCGTGCCTGTGGTGAGGTTGGTGCGGGCCACGGTTACAGGTAGCAAATCCTGGATGGCCCAGGGCTGCCTGCCAACCTCGGCGACAACCCAACCGGCCTGGGAACAGATTATACTTAAGGCAAACATGATTGTGCCCGGCAGAAGAAGCCAACGCTGTTTCTCGAGATTTCCCCGCAGACTAAAAAATAGATAGGCCAGAAAAACGGCAATAAACATGGTTCCCAGGATAACCATCAGATGAAAACTGTAGAATGAGATGGCCACGTTTGGCACCGCCTCTTTTGGGCTATTCAGATAACCGTAGCCCAGGAAATCTTTATACTGGTTAAATTGGGCCAAGGCTCGGGAGGCGGCAACAGGGTTGTTTGCCTTTTGAGCCTTTTTGTAGGCCGCCAACTGTTGAACGGCGATTTTACCTTTGCTGATCTTTTCTGCTGCCCCCATGACACCCTCCTGGGGGTTACCATATACCAGATCGTTAATTCCTGGCACAAAGCTGCCTGGCTGGCGATTGGCCAGGATGGAAAGTAAGCCCGGGATTCTTATTTCCAGATCAAAAGGATCTTCATCATTATCGACATCCTTGCGCAAGTTAATTATGCCAGCCGCTACCATCCCTGCCCCCCTTTCGCCATTATACAGTCCTTCAAAGGCGGCTAGCTTCATCGGCTGATGCAGGGCATCCTCATAGGCGGCCTCATCACCGGTGAATCCCGCAAAAAGTGACCCTAGCAGACCAAATATCGCTGCTACGATGATACTACGTTTGGCCATTTTTATATGGCGTTTCTGGAGCAGAAAATATGATGATATGGAGATGACGAAGAGGGCGCCAACCGCAAAGCTTGAGCTTGTGGTGTGGGTGAATTTTGAGACGGCAATTGGGGAAAGAATTATATCCCAAAAATTATGCATCTCAAAACGGGCTTTATCTGGGTTGAAAGCCATGCCCACCGGGTGCTGCATCCAGGCATTAGCCACCAGTATCCAGGTGGCGGAGAGGCTGGAACCAATTGCTACCAGCCAGGTAGAGGTGAGATGAAATCTCTTGGATACCCGATCCCAGCCAAAAAACATGACTGCAAAGAAGGTGGCTTCCAGGAAAAAGGCAGCGATTCCTTCAATTGCCAAAGGGGCTCCAAAGATGTCACCCACCATCCATGAATAATTTGCCCAATTGGTACCGAACTCAAATTCCATGATAATGCCGGTGGCTATACCAATGGCAAAGTTAATGCCAAATAGTTTCATCCAGAACTTGGTGAGCCGCAGCCATTCTTCGTTGCCCGTTTTCACGTAAATTGACTCGTAAAAGGCGCATATCCAGGAAAGCCCCAAGGTCAATGGCACGAAAATCCAGTGATATAGAGCGGTTAGGGCAAATTGAGCCCTGGCCCAATTTACCATGCTTAGGTCAATATTTTCGATCATTTTTTGGGGCCTCCAAAATTTGAATTTATTATATTGGGCAGGTGAGTAATGTTATCCATTACATAGGCTGCCCGCTCATTATCATTACTGAAAGTGGTTTGTAGAAAATCGGGGAAGAAAAAAATTTTGATTATCCCAAAGATGATGAAAACTTTGATGATAATGACCTTCCAGAGGGTACGGCCCAAGGTCATTTTGCGGAATCCCTCCACATAGAAGGAAACAATATTTCTTAATTTTTTAACAGCGTCCATTTCTTTTTTACCATTTTTACTGAGGCTCCGCCTCACACCATATCTGAGATTCTGCTTAGCTTTGTAGAGGGACAAGCATCTTAACGGTGAATCAAACCACTCATCCTGAAAGTTTTTTCAGTTATCGGAGCCTTTGTTTACCTGCTATTCCTGATATAAAACAAGTTATAATGAATCAAAATAATCCATAATGACTTTATCATTTTGATTCATTATTTATAAAAAGTAAGATAAAGTCAAATAAAAAATGATAATTATTATTAATAAGGTTGGTTATGGTGTGGAATTTGGGGTGGCGGTGTATCTATTTCACCTCCGGCTTGAATTTGGCGGTTATAATTCAGCAAGCATTGCGTCTATAACTTTAAGTCCGCCCTGCCAAAATTCCGGGTCATCCAGATTGACGTTGAAGGGCTTCAATAATTCGTATGGTGAGGAGCTGCCGCCGGCCTTTAATAATTCTATATACCTGGGCACAAATGATGTTCCTTCTGTTTTGTACAGGTTGTAGAGGGCGAGTACCAATAATTCGCCAAAGGCGTAGGAATACACATAGCCTGGACTGTTCAGAAAATGTGGAATATAAGACCACCAGATATCATAGTTGTCGCTTAGTTTAACACTGCCCTGGAACATATCTTCCTGGGTGCTTCGCCATAACTTGGAAATCTCCTCGCTCCCTAACTCGCCTTGCTGGCGCCGGGCATTGTGGCTAAGTTCTTCAAAACGACTCATGGCCGTTTGCCGGAATACCGTGGCAAAAATTGATTCCAGCTTTTGGCCGATGAAGGCAACTCGCTGCTGTTTATCTTTCAATAGGTTCAACTGGTAATTGAATAGGAGCAGCTCGGCAAATACGGAGGCAGTTTCGGCCAGAACCAGAGGGGTGTCGCTGTTATAATAACCTCGTTCCGCTGCCATGTACTGATGGATGCCGTGCCCCAGTTCATGGGCTACAGTGGATATGTCTCGAATATTACCGGTGTAATTTACCATCACATAGGGATGTACATCTGGCGTACATGGATGAGCGAAAGCCCCGCCCCGTTTACCTTCTAATATAGGGGCGTGAATCCATTGGTGTTGGAAAAACATTTGGGCAATTTCAGCCATTTGCGGGGAAAAATTACCAAAGGCCTTTAATACCAACTCCTGGGCTTCAGGCCATAAAACTTCCTGATCTGGCAGATGCGGCAAGGGGGCGTAGCGGTCATAATCCATTAAGTCCTGGAGGTTAAACAAGCCTTTCTTGAAAATATAATAACGGCTGACGATATCGTATCGGCTGGAAACCGCATCCACTAAGGTCTTGACGGTTTTGTCCTGTAACTCATTATAGAGGTTCATGGAACTTAGCCAATCTGGATACTTGCGCAGGCGGTCGTCAATCATCTTGTCGGCCAGCAGGGTGTTGGTGATATGGGTGAAAATATGCAGATTGGCTTTGAGGCCTTCCGTCAAGTCGGTGGCGGCCTGCTGACGAATCTCACGGTCGACATCGTAGAGGTCGGTCAACACCTCTTCTTCGGTACGTTGTTTCTCCCCAAATTTCAGATGGCCCATGACCTTGTCGAAGAGAAGATTCCAGGCTCCCCGTCCTACCGGGGCGATTTCAAGTAGAAGAGTTTCTTCTGGCAGGCTTAGGAGATGGGGGGCGTAACGCCGCATGGTGGCCAGATAATGGCGGTAATGTGACAGCTCGGCATCATCTAGTATGGTATTTGCCCAAACTGCGGGGGCGGCACTCCACTCTAATTCAAAAAAAACGGTATGTTTACTTGTCTTGCTGCCTTCCTCCCTAATTTTTTGCAGAAGGGCACCCGCATCAGGATTTTGAGTCTGGGTGGTAAAGCTCAGAAAGGCAAAGGTGCTGAGACGGCCCTTGGTGGTAGATAGCTTTTCCAGCCTGGCAACCAATTCTGCCAATTCTATAGCCGTAAGCTCTGTAATTCTGTTTTTGTAAGACTTTTCAATATCTTCGGCCTCTTTTTGGCACGAACTAAGGTCGTCTGTTATTTTTGGGTCATTTAGGCCGTTGTACAGATCGGTTAGCTGCCAAATAATTTTTTCGCTTTTTAGTCTTTTGTTGATATTGTCAACCATGATTTTTACTCCTATAAATATGTGGTTAATTTCGCTCTAATCATACGCTATTCAAAAAAACATATCTACAAATAATCTAGCGATTGACGCGACGCCGCTTACCGTTTACTACTATCGCATAGGGTCAAGTCATACCGCTTGGGTATTTGATAAACTTGGGAAAGTGCTGTGGTTTTTTCATAAAACCAAGCAAAACAGGGAGAGGCAATGGATTGCAAAAACTTATTTTTTCTGCTGGTTGATGATAATTCTACCATGCTGGCCTTGATGATGCCTATGCTAAAAGGTCTTGGCTATGTCAATTTTATTGTTGCCTCTAATGGCCAGGAGGCTTGGTATAAGCTCAATCATGAGGAAAAAATTGATATTATTCTTTCGGATTTGATTATGCCCAAAATTGATGGGATTGAACTGCTGGGTATGGTTAGGAACGCAGAAAAATTTTGGGATCTGCCCTTCATTATGATTACCGGAGAGGAAAACCAGGGCCAATTGATGTCATCCGTTGAGATCGATGTCAACTCCTATATTATCAAGCCCTTTACACCGGACAAACTGGACAAGGAGATATCCGCTGTTCTCCATGAAAAATATGATCCGCCGCCTTACCACCTGGCCTTGCGGCATGGCCGAGAATTATTGTTTCAGCAAAATGAGCCTGAGGCGGCCTGGACCTGTTTTGAAAAGGCCGGGGCGTTGCATCCTCTTGAGGCCGATCCTCATTATTTTAGAGCCATTATCCATGAACAACTGGGTAGAATTGATGAGGCTAAGGAATGTTTGCGCCAGTGTATACGTTTAAAGGAAGCCCATACAAAGGCCCATGATCTCTTGGCCCTGATTTATCATCGGGAACAAAATTACGCAGAAGAGGTCAAAGTTCTAAATACTATCAGTGAATTATCCCCCAATAATATAGCTCGTAATATTACCCTGGCTAATGCCTATGCCAAGCTCGATGACAAGGTGGCGGTAAAAAATATCCTAACGCACTCAGCAAAACTTGCTAAGAAACAGGGGAAAACCCATGATCGGACTTTTATGACCAAAATATTTAAAACCTATTTGAAAACGGCAGGGCTGGGTGATGATGCCGAGGGGGTCTACAGGAAATACATTGATAGACGGATGGATAACCCCCAGTTACTAAACCGTTTTGCCATGATTCTTAAGGAAAATAAGTATTTTGATACGGCAATTTCTTTTCTTGAAAAAATTGTCAGGATTTGGCGGACGGTTAAGCTGCACGATATAACCTCTGATGATATGGCGGTGTATTATTTTAACCTGGCGGTGGTTCATGTCGAAATGACGATGGTTAATGGCAGGACGTTGGCAGAGCGACGTACAGGCTATGAAGAGGCCCGGGCAATTGTCGATAAGTCGCTGGATTGCAATAATCGTCATGCTGATGCGATGAAGCTGTTGGCCTGGCTGGATAAGAAGCTATAGAGCTGTGCGAAAAGGATGAACTGCGAACGTCCTGCTAAGCGAAGACTCCGACATCGAATAAGGCGCTTTTGATGTCCCCTAATAGACCGTTAATCTGTAAAGTTTGATCTACCTTTATGCTACCTTATTGGGGCGAAATAGTGTATGATAGCCGATTGTCTTGCGCTGTCCTAGGTACGTGGCTTCTTCTTAATGTGATTTCGTCATATGAAAAGATAGTGTTGCTTTGACAACCGTTTAAAGATACTTATCCTTTACAAAAATTAAATTTATCAGGAGAAAAAAATGAAGGTAATGTTGTTGGGCGCTCCCGGCGCTGGAAAGGGTACTGTGGCAAAATTATTAACGGCCCTGGATGGTTCTGTGCAAATATCCACTGGTGATATATTACGGGCTGAAGTACGGGCTGGTTCCGACTTGGGTAAAGAGGCGCAGGGTTTTATGAATGCCGGTGATCTGGTTCCGGATACCGTTATTATGGGCATGATGGAGAAACGCTTGCAGGAACCTGATTGTCGAAAGGGTTTTTTACTGGACGGTTTTCCCCGTACCATCCCGCAGGCCGAAGAGTTAAAAACGATGATGGCAAAGTTAAATATCGACCTGGATATGGTCGTTAATATTGATGTGCCGCGTGATGTTATCCTTGATCGTCTCTGCACCAGAAGGACATGCGAAAATGCCGAGTGCCAGGCCATCTATAACGTGAAGAGCAATCCCACGAAGAATGACGGTATTTGTGATAAATGTGGAAGCCCTGTTATCCAACGCGCTGATGAGACCGAAGAGGCTATAACACACCGTTTGGAGACCTATAACGAGAAGACTGCTCCCCTGATTGGTTTCTATGAGAAAGAGGGGAAATTTCAGAATATTCCCTGTACTTCAAGCGATGATGTGGTTAATGCTGTTAAAATAAAGCTGGGAATATAAATTATGAGCGGACAGCTTGTTGCCCATAATGGGGCGGAGCCGTCCGTCACAATCATTGGCGGCGGTTTGGCGGGTTGTGAGGCGGCTTGGCAGGTTGCCCGCCACGGTTGCCGGGTTAGGCTTTATGAGATGAAACCGGCACGTTTCAGCCCGGCTCATAGTATGCCTGAGCTGGCCGAGTTGGTTTGTAGCAATTCTCTACGCTCTGATTCCCCTGATTCCGCCGTTGGCCTTCTTAAAGAAGAAATGCGGCGGCTCGGTTCTCTGCTTATTGAGGTTGCTGAACAGTGCCGGGTTCCTGCAGGTAAGGCTTTGGCCGTTGATCGCCAACACTTCGCTAGAGAAATTACGGCTCGTCTGCAAGATCATCCCCTGATTACCATTGTCCATGAGGAGGTGCATGAATTACCGGTCGATTGTGGACAGAATGCCCAGAATCCACTCATTTTGGCCACCGGCCCTCTGACTACCGAAGAACTTACCGCCTCTCTGGCTGGATTCACCGGTCAGCAGCATCTGGCCTTTTACGATGCCATTGCCCCTATTATCGCTGTAGATTCCCTTGACCGTAATATTGTTTATCAGGCCTCCCGTTATGATGACGGGCCTGGTGACTATCTGAACTGCCCCTTTGATCGAGACCAGTATGAGCAATTTATAGCTGCCTTGAAGGAAGGTGAACGTGTCCCTTTTAAAGAGTTTGAAAAGCCCGGCCCTGTGGAGCTGGATAATGCCCTTTACGGTTTGAACCAGGCAGAGGATAAGCCAAATAACTTGGCACCTAAAAAATCAGGTGTAGATAGTAAGCCCAAAGGGCCTAACTATTTTGAAGGCTGCCTGCCTATCGAAGTGATGCTGGAACGGGGCGATAATACCCTACGTTTTGGGCCCATGAAACCTGTTGGGCTGCCAGACCCGCGTACGGGTAAAGATCCTTATGCTGTTGTGCAATTACGTTTTGAAAATCTGGAAGGTACTACAGTCAATATGGTTGGTTTTCAAACCAAATTGAAATATGGCGAGCAAAAGAAGGTCTTTTCGTTGATTCCCGGGCTGGAACATGCCGGGTTTGTCCGTTTGGGCAGTGTACATCGCAACACCTTTATTAAGGCTCCCGAAATACTTAATAAATATCTGCAATTTAAGGATCGTCCGGGGCTTCTCCTGGCAGGTCAGATTACCGGGGTGGAAGGCTATGTTGAGTCAACCGCTATGGGGCTGCTTGCCGGTCGTAATGCCGCTTGTCTGGCCTTGGGAAGACCTTTGACAACCCCGCCCCCGGAGACGGCCCACGGCGTTCTGCTGCATCATCTAACCAATACGGAGGTGAAACGTTTTCAGCCTTCCAATGTAAATTTTGGTCTTTTTCCCCCCCTGAATAAAAAACTTCCTAAAAAACAGAGAGGACAATACCGTGCGGAACTGGCGCTTGCAGCCCTGCAAAAATGGCAGGACGATAACGAGACGAATAGCGGCGTTTGAGCTATTTACCGTTCTCTGTTTCTTGTTTATGACCTCGGTAGCTCAGGGCATCGCAGCCCCTCAGCCGGTGATTGATTATCAATTGGACGTTGCCTTTGATTTTCCCTTTCAAATGATCAAAGGGACGGCCTTGATTAATGTTCCAGCCAATAAAACCACAGTCTTGCATTGTGAGGGGCTTACTGTCACGGATCTTGAAATTGATGGCCGTCCGCGGAGGGATAAGCTGCGGATGGGCCGTCTAACGGTGGAACAAAAGCCTGTTCCGCAACGTTTGATAATTCATTATCAGAAAGTGGTCTCGAAAATGTCGGAGGGGTTGATAAGCCCTCAGGGCATCGCCTTAACCGATGCCTGGTATCCGCAGGTGGAGGACCCGAGCCTCTTTCACCTCCAAGCGGCCATTCCCTCCAATTTTTCGGCGGTCTCCGAGGCCGACAGTATTGAGACAGAATCCTGGCCTGGCGGCAGGACGGTGAATTTTGAATTTCCACGTCCTCTTGCTTATCTCCATTTTATCGCTGGCCCATATGAGGTGACTAAAAAGACTTTTTCCTCCGGCAAGACCATCTATGCCTATTTTTTTAAGGAGGATGCCAGTCTGGCCAAGTCCTATCTCGAAAAGGGCTTAGGGTATCTGGAACGCTACGAAAAGCTTATCGGCCCCTATCCCTACAAGAGATTCAGTATTGTTGAAAACCGCCTGCCTACGGGCTATGCCATGCCCACCTTCACGATGTTGGGCCAGTCTGTGGCTCGTCTGCCCTTTATTGTTGATACTTCCCTTGGGCATGAAATTCTCCATTCCTGGTTTGGTAACGCCATTGGGGTGGATTATAGCCAGGGGAATTGGTGTGAGGGGCTGACCACCTATCTGGCCGATCAAGCCTTCGCTGTGGATCGGCACAAGGGCGCCGAGTATCGCAAGAGTCTGTTGATCAAATATGCTAATTATGGGCGTGATGATTTAGGTGGCGCTATTCGTGACTTTATCGGTGGTGAGGCACGGCCCAATCCCACCCGCCGGGCTCAGCGGGCAGTGGGATACGGCAAGACAGCGATGGTTTTCCATATGCTACGTCTGCGGGTTGGCGATGATATTTTTTATAAGGCCCTGCGTGATTTTTATCAAAATATGGATGGTCGAGATGCTAATTGGCAGGATATTGCGGCAAGTGTTAAGGAGGCGGGTGCCGCAAATCTGGATGGCTTTTTTGAACAGTGGCTTGAACGTAAGGACGTCCCGGAAATCAAGGCTGAAAAATTTAGCCTCGATGAGGTGAAAGGCGAATTGCAGCTTAAATTTACCTTGGTACAGGGCACGAATAAACCTTACGATCTGGATGTTCCTATCCTCATTGAGAATAGCGGTGACAATCTGCGCCAGGTTATTCATTTGAGTGCTAAGATGAAAGAGATTACGATCACTCTGGATCAGTATCCGCTCCGATTACTTATTGACCCCAAATATGATCTGATGCGTAAATTGTCCGACGATGAAATGCCGCCTGTCTGGTCGTGGTATGAGGGGGCTACCAAAAAATTGGCGGTGGTTAATTCCTCGGCTGAGTATGATATTTACGACTCCTATATTACCCAATTGGAAAAAGAAAAGGCCAACATTAGTGCCGCTGACGAGGTAAGTGATGAAGATTTGGCTGCCGGAGCGGTGGTTTATTTAGGTACCTCTGGCCCCGTGGCCCGTGGTCTTTTTGCGAATCCTGCCTATCCGGCTAGCGGTTTTACGGTGGATGTGCGAAAAAATCCCCTAAATCCCAAGGTGCCAGCTGTCCTGATGCGGGCCGCCGATCAGAATGAACTGCGGGCCGGGCTTCGGAAACTCCGGCATTACGGCAAATACAGCTATCTGCATTTTGAGCGTGGTCATGTCACTGAAAAGCGTATTACCCCAGCGGATATGGGAATGATTTATGTATTATCTCCTGAACCTGCCGGGGTGAAGGTTCAGCATGTTCAGGATCTCAATAAAATTGTTGATGAACTGCAAAATAAACGGGTGGTTTATGCCGGTGAGGCTCATACTCGTTACACCGATCATAAATTACAACTGCGCCTGATCAGGGAGTTGTATAATCGGGGCGTGGATCTGGCCATTGGTATGGAGATGTTTCCCAGTGAAGCCCAGCCCGTCCTGGATGATTTTGTGGCTGGTAAGATTAATGAGGGCGAATTTCTGCACAAGAGTAAATATTTTAAGGTTTGGAGTTATGACTATCGACTCTATCGGGAAATATTAAATTTTGCCCGTCGCCATAAAATTCCGGTAATTGGCCTAAATATCGCAAAAGATAAAGTGAGTAAGGTTTATAAGGATGGCGGAATTTCTGCCCTGGCCCCCGAGGAAAAGATGGCCATTCCGCTGGATCGTGATTTGGATGTGGATGGGTATCGTGCTCGTATTGCCCAAGTTTACCAGATGCACACGGGGCGTGGTGGGCACGGTAATGTTAATGGTTTTTTCCAGGCTCAGGCCATTTGGGATGAGGTTATGGCCCAGAATATTGCCGATTATTTGATTGCTAATTCTGCTAAACACATGGTGGTTATTGCCGGGAAAGGGCATATTTTGAAAGACCAGGCCATTCCTCCCAGGGTGCAGCGACGTTTGTCAATACCGCAGGCGGTGGTTATTAATTCCACGAGTGGTGAAATGAATTTGCCGGCAGTGGATTACGTTATCTTTAGTCCAGAGGCCGAGTTGCCGCCTAAGGTTTTGATGGGAATTGTCATGGCTGTTGATGAGAAAAATGAGGCCATTAAAATTGAATCGGTATCACCCAAGAGTCCGGCCGCTGTGGCGGGGATAAAGAAGGACGACATCTTGTTGTCTCTGGATGGCAAAGCGGTACAGAGCGTGGCTGATGTGAAAATACTCATGCTGACCAAAAAACGGGGTGAAAAATTAAAGGCGGAGATTAAACGCCATCATGCGATTTTCTCAGATGAAAAGATTGATTTGGAAATGCAATTATGATGCTCCTTGTAAGGAGAAAATTACTTAAAGATGCCTATTCTTGATACAACCGGTCGATTCCTGACTGATCTTAAAAAAATAATTTCTCTGCATGCCTCTTTCGGGATAGATTCCTATCCTCTGACGCCGGAGTTACGGGGTTTTTTCAGGAAGGCTCTGCCCAGAACGCAGAGCACCTCCAAAATTCCCAAGGTTACGGTGTCTCTTTCTACAGCATATCGAAAAAAAGAGATGGACAAAGAGCCACTCATGACATCCTCTCTTACGGATGTCCGGCAGCAGTTGGGGGATTGCACCCGCTGTGACCTGCATGAAAATCGTAGTGGTATTATGTTTGGCCGGGGCAGTCAAGAGGCTGAACTCTTTATAATTAGTGAATATCCCAATATTGTCGATGATGCTGAGGGGCTTTTATTTAGCGGCCCGGACGGAGATTTGCTGGCTAAGATGCTGGCTGCCATAAACCTTGATATGGAACAGGTTTACCTAGGCTCTATAGTTAAGTGTCGGGCCTCGGAAAGAAAACCGCCCAACTCCCAGGAAGTTGCTGCCTGCCTACCGTTTCTAATGGCCCAGATTGCAGCAGTATCCCCCAAGGTTATCTGCACCATGGGGACGCTGACGGCTCATGTTCTCTTAAAGAGTAAACAGCCGCTGATACGTTTACGGGGGCGTTGGCGGCAACTTAACGGTATCCCCCTGATGGCCACTTTCCATCCGTCTTACCTGCTTAAAAATCCGGAGATGAAGAAAGCGGTCTGGCAGGATTTACAGACAATTCAAAGTCGTCTCGAAGAGTAATCTTTTTAGCCACAGATCTGTTTAGACGTCATGGATAACACCCTGTAACGACGTCGGGAGTCATCCAGAATGTCTGATAGCTGACAAAAATAATTGATCATCATCTCAATGTGTTACGGGTGTCAACCATATCAGTACCTTACAAATTGTTTTCTCGGAGTTTGTGCTTACCTGTTTTATAGAAAAGAATTTATAAGGAACTTGCTAAGCGTAGACTCCGATGCCCCCTCGTGGGGTGTTAGTTCACTTACTAAAGTTGACGGTCTCGCAAAAAGTCGAAAAGCCATTTCTCGCACCTAATAATTTCAATAGGTTAGCTATGCCGAAATCGCAAAAAGTCCATCAAAGTTAAACCGCCTTAAATTTTATCTATGAAACTGGCACAAAGAATATATCTCTATTTAGGATGCATATTCATCGTGGCTATGACCATTTTTGGAGTAATCTCCTATCAGCGTGAGGTTAGAGAACTGGAGGTGGGTACTATTCATGATGTGGTTGTGCTGGGGCGGGGTTTTGCAGCGGCGGTTGGTACCGTTTGGCAGAGAGAAGGTGAGGCTCGGGCCTTAAAAATAATTCGGGAGGCCAATAATGACAGGACTCGTATTCGGGTGCGTTGGGTGTGGCTGGATAACAACTCCATTCCGCGTTATTGCCCCACGATTTCCACCCGCCGTCTCCAGGAGTTACGAAAGAGGCCATTTTTGATTAGTCGCGGTTGTCGGGTGGACGGAGAGGATGCCCTCTTTGCGTATTTTCCGGTTTTGACCAGCTCCTCTAGACTTGGGGCCCTGGAGCTATCGGAATCACTGGTTTATTTGCATCGTCAGAGCAGAGTTAATGCCTGGCGGTTGTCATTGGCTGCCCTGCTCATTTTGATGGTTGTGGGTGTACTCATGCGCTATGTGGGGCGGCGAATGGTTGGCCAGCGAATGCAGAGCCTGGTAAGTTTTGCCCGGCAGATTGGCCGGGGTGATCTGCATAAAAGGCTGCGCATAGGAGGCAACGACGAGATCACAGAATTGTCCGTTGAGATGAATCAAATGGCGGCGCAATTGCAGGAGGCGGAGCAGAAGGCTGTGGCCGAAAATGAGGCCAGTATTGCCGCCCTTGAACAATTGCGGCATACCGACAGGCTGGCAACTCTCGGTAAACTTTCCTCTGGAATGGCTCATGAAATAGGCACTCCGCTGAATGTGGTGTCTGGGCGGGCCAGGCTTATTGAGAATGAGGATCTTGAACGTTCTGAGATTATTGAGAACGCTGCTATTATTCGTCAACAGACGGAAAGAATAACTGAAATTATGCGGCAGATGCTTGATTATGCCCACCGCACAACGCCGCATAGAACCAAAGTGAATGTGCGGCAATTGCTTGATCAGGCAGCTGTTATGCTGCAATATTTGGCGGCTAAACAGGGTGTTGAAATTGAGATTGTCGGTCTAGCGAAAATACCGGAAATTTCCATTGATTGCGGTCAGATACAGCAGGTGCTGATGAATTTGATGATGAACGGGCTCCAGGCTATGCCGCAGGGGGGGATCTTGACTATTTCCCTGTCTGTGGGGGTGTATAGTTCTCCTGAATTACCAGATTACCGCCCCGCAGCCTATCTGAAAGTGGCCATAATTGACAACGGCCTAGGCATTGTCGATGATTTACTGCCGCAGATTTTCGAGCCATTTTTTACCACCAAGGGTGTGGGTAAAGGGACGGGGCTTGGACTTTCCATTGCCCGGGGGATTGTCCAGGAACATCGTGGTTGGCTTGAGGCTGGCAATGCTGAGAAGCAGGGGGCTTGCTTTACAATATACCTACCCGTGGAGGATGATTGATGGCTAGCTCTATTCTGATAGTTGATGATGACCAGGCTATGTGCGAGATGCTTGAGGCTGCTTTGGTTCGCAAGAACTTCGTTTGCCGCTGGTTTTTGAGGGCCGATGAGGCCCTGGCCTGTCTAAGAGAGGATGATTTTGATACGGCTCTGGTTGATATAAATATGCCGGGCATGAGCGGGATAGAATTTTGTGAAAGGACGGCTGCCAATCGGCCTGATGTGCCGGTTATAATCATGACAGCCTTCGGTAGTCTGGAAACTGCGATTGCCGCAATGCGGGCTGGAGCCTACGATTTTGTGACGAAACCGGTGGAATTGGAACTTTTGGAAATTGCCCTGCAACGGGCGGTTGCTCATAGGAACTTACAGCAGCAGGTCAAAATATTGTCGCAGAGCGGTGATGAGCACGGGTTTGCCGGACTCATTGGTGAAAGCCAGATAATGCGACGTTTTTTTGAACAACTGCGCAGGATTGCGAATACCGATACCTCGGTTTTGATCCTGGGTGAGTCGGGAGTGGGTAAGGAATTGGCGGCTAGGGCTCTGCATGAGGAGGGGCGGCGCAAAGGCAAACCTTTTCTACCTGTTAATTGTTCAGCTTTGCCTGAAAATTTACTTGAAAGCGAATTGTTTGGACATAAACAGGGGGCGTTTACTGATGCCAAAAATGATCGGCGGGGCTTGTTTATGGAGGCCAACGGCGGCACTCTGTTTTTGGATGAAATCGGTGAGATTCCGCTGCCGTTGCAACCTAAATTATTGCGGGCCCTGGAAGAGCGGCGGGTACGCCCTGTTGGCGGCAGCAGGGAAACGGATTTTGATGTACGGATTGTGGCGGCTACTAACTGTGACCTTGAAACCGATGTCGAGGAGGGACGTTTTCGGGAAGATCTCTATTATCGTCTTAACGTTATTCAACTGGAAATCCCGCCTTTACGGGCCCGGGGGGCTGATATCCTGCTACTTGCCCATCATTTTATGAAAATATTTGCGGCCAATACCGACAGGGGAGATCTAACTCTTGCCGAACCGGCAGCCCGTAAACTCTTGGCCTATTCCTGGCCGGGCAATGTGCGTGAACTTCGCAATGCCGTGGAGAGGGCTGTGGCCTTAGGGCGTTATGAGAAGCTAATTGTCGAAGACTTTCCGGAGAAAATCTGGAATTATCAGAGTGAACATATCCTGGTAGGCACTGAAGACCCCACCGAGTTAATTCCTCTGGCTGAAGTGGAACAACGCTATATCCTCCACGTTTTAAAAGCCGTAGGTGGAAATCGTACTCTGGCGTCCCGTACTCTTAAACTGGATCGTAAAACCTTGTATCGCAAGTTGCAAAGTTATGATAGTGCTATCGCAGCAAAAGAAGATCCACACCAAGGACAATTGAGAACTTGAAGTATGGGGTACCCACAAAAACAGTTATGCTAAGGGTGGTATTGCCCCGGTGGTTAAATGTCTAAAAAATACAGCCTGCATGGCAGCAAAAAAACAGCCTTCCAGGATCCCCTGTAAAAACATTCGGGGATGACGGTTGTCAATGATATCGCCATTCCTGCGTGTTGTTAGCCGGAATCCAGTGTTGCTTCTTTAATGATATGAAATAACGGTATTTTAAATTAACTATTTAAACACCGAAGCAATAGTAATCTTATAGCCCTACCTGAACAGCAGCAACCTGGTCACAGAATCACACAGAAACCCCTGGACTTTTTTCTGTGTGATTCTATGACCCCCTCTGTGGGTATTGACCTGAATGTTTCTTTAGCTAAAAATGTTGTTATTTTTCTGTACGTTCAGCACCACCTCTACGGGGGGGGGGCAGTTGATGTTAAGTCTTCTATTTTATTTTTTTCTTCCCGTAGTTCTCGCCTACCGGCGTTTTGTGATACAAAACGAGTACTAGGTAATTAAAACGCTCCTGCCAAATCAGGCATTTTTCTTTTAAAGGCCAACCGTAATTTATTGAGTAATTGGGTTTCCAATTGCCTGATTCTTTCTCGGGAGACCTTGAAATTTTCTGCAATTGTTTGAAGGGTAAGCGGACTGTCGGTTAATAGCCGCTTACGTAGAATGAATCGTTCTCGTTCACTGAGATTGTTTCTTTCCTCAGCCAATACCTTTTGTACCTTGTTTTTTATCTCCCGTTGGGCAACAATTTCCTCTGTTTCCTGACTGTCATCCGGGGTAATATTCTGTAAATTCTGGTTGTTATCTGATCTCAGAGGGGCATCAAAGGACAAGTCTTTAAAGTTTATTCTATTTCCGGCATCGGCGACCTGCTTTCGGCTGACGTGCAGACGCTTGGCCAATAACTCATCATCAGGAACAATACCTTGTAATTCCAAAGCCTTTCTTTCTTTGTTCAGGTTAAAGAATAATTTGCGCATGGCCTGGGTGGTGCAAATTTTAACTACCCGCCAGTTGTCGACAATGAACTTTAAAATGTGGGCTCTGATCCAGTAGGCCGCATAATAGGAAAACTTAATGCCCCTATATGGATCAAATTTTTTAACAGCCCGCAGCAAACCAATATTTCCTTCCTGAACAAGATCAAGGAAATTATGTGACCAGTATTTTTTGTAGGTCAGGGCAATTTTGACTACCAGCCGCAGATTGCTTAGAACCAGGAGACGGCCCGCTTCATGCTCGTCATCATTCTGGAAGCGGATGGCCAGTTGGTCGGCTTCTTCTCTGCTCAGAATTCGGTGCTGCCGGATTTCGTGCAGGTATTGGTAGATATCTGGACTATATGCTGACGGCATTGTAGCTGCATTCATGGATGTTAATGGGTATGTACCTATTTGTCTGGTAGCAGATAACATAATTTTCTCCATTTTTGAATTTTATGCCCTAGGGGGCAGTGAAAAACTTTTTGGGTATTTAGCCAATTCTCCTGATGTCGGATTATGCTGAGAATCGGAGCGAATCTTCTCAAATTAAAGGATTTGTTCGCCTATGGCTGTTATACAAAGCAAGCGGCGTGCCATCAGGCTAAATTAAAAATTTTATTATATAACATGTTGAAATAACAGCGAATAGCTGTGGAGGGCTTTTGCCTGAAAGGCTGGAAAAACGGGGCAATTTGCCTCGTCGTGGCATTGTGCCCGATGGCAAGGGATGAAAAGCAGGGACATTTTTATTATCTTGACAAACAAGTTTTCAGTGAACAACTATAAGGGGAGCATGATTCGTAACTATTTTAAACTGGAGAACATATTATGAAGAAATGTAGCTTTTGTGTTTTTGGGGCCGTGGTGGCTGTATTTATTTGCACTGGTATGCTTTTAACGGCCAATTTCGCTGTGGCACAAGACAATGGTATTGAGAACCTTCGTAATACCGGTAAAGCCTTTGCGGCGGTCGCCAAAATGGTTACTCCGGCAGTGGTCTTTGTACAGGTCGAAAAGAAAGTTGCGGAGGAGAATGCCCGCTCTATGCCCTTTGATGATGACCTCTTTCGGCGCTTCTTCGGCAACCCCTTTCCCTACCAAAGGCGTCATCCCCCCCCCCCCCCCCCCCCCCACCCAAAAAAAAAGGGGGGCAGGGGGGGGTTTTTTTTTTTTTTATAAAAGAATGTTTTTTATTCAAAAA
>CAYTNB010000031.1:0-19744 GCA_964439085.1 uncultured Desulfobulbia bacterium
AAGTCTGATCTCGTAGATTATATCGAAATGTTTTACAACTGTAAGCGACTCCATTTTTACTTGACCACGTCATAACTGACTGGAAACAATTTCTGGACACAAAATCAGAGTTCACCGATCAACTGCGGGAAAAAAGCCGTACAGGACGCCCTTTCGACCTGAAAGTTTTTTCGCCACCGTTGAGAAGATTACCGGCCGAGACGCACATCCTAAACCACCTGGTCGCCCAAAGAATAAATAGTATTATGTCCCCGGAATACTTAAAGAGACAGCCGGCGTACTTGGGCACCGACATCTGGAGACGACTTTTATTTATACCAAAGTCGACTTCAATCTTCTCAAACAGGTAGGATTGGCATGGCCTAGGTAGCTGTGGACTAAATACTTATTATTACTGTGGCTCCTGGCATCGAATCGACAAGAGGCAGAGCCACATGAATGACCCTGCCCCTTGTTGCCTGTGCAGAAAAAGAGGATATTAGGCTTTTTTCTTTCTGCGTGCTACCATGAGTCCAGCCAAACCTGTGCCCATTAGGAGCATGGTGCCTGGCTCTGGGATTGGTGTACCACTGGTATCGTCGCGTTTGGCGTAATCCACGGACAAATCTTCGATCGCACCATTACTACCCTCAAGCACCAGATAGTCTATAAAATGGCCATCCATACCGTCCCAAATCGACAATTGATTATTGAAAATGTCAGATACAAAGAAATTAGTTCCATCGAACGCAATGCCGGTACCGTTACCGTGACCAGATGTGTTAATAAAATCCGCAGTTAGCAGTGCGCCATCAGTAGCACTGTAGATGTCGTAATGCTGGGTACCTCCGTATCCACCGTCGAAACGATTGGCAATCAGCTTGTCGTTGAAATACTCCAGCCCATCGTAATACCCTGCGGCATTCGCTAGGGAGACAGTGTTCAATAAGGTCCCGGTGGATGAATATTTATAAGCTTCGTTTGTTCCCGAATAATCCCCTATCCAGAAGTCGGTACCGTCATAGGCTATTGCCTGCAGACCAGAGGAACCTGCAACGCTGAAAGCCACGCCCAAGGAGGCTCCTGTCGTAGCATCGCTTTTGAATACGTTGCCACTACCAGCCCTGGTGGTATAGAGTGTGTTACCTACTTGCACCACACCTCGACCATTGCCTCCAGGGTAAAAATTAAAATCCTGCGCACCGGTTGTAGAGTCAAATTTGCTGATTCCATAACTTCCAGCGTTGTTGCCCCAAATTGTCCCTGCTTGAGCTGAACTTACAGAAAGCATCGCTGTAATTCCTAGCGCGAGACCTGTTAAATAGCCCTTTTTCATTTTTCTCTCCTCATTTTTTTAACATCAAAGACGTACTTTTACGGCGTAAAAAGTCCGCCCCACCAACTTGTGACAACTTTCAAGACACGTCCTACACGCATTGAAGCTTCTCACTGATAGATGACTAATTTGCTTATCAAATTTTTTACTTAGTCAACGATATTTTTTACGAGTTCAGCATATTGCATAGTTATGGTTGTTTGAGTGCAACATCTGGGCCATCCTGATAAAATCCTGCGAGCGTAAGTAAAAATGGGATTACTGGTAGTAATGTGGTTATTTTTTATGCCGCAGTGTCCCAAATTAGCGGAAAAACTGTCCGAAATGTCGGACTAATAGTATATTATCCTGAAAATTCAGGATGTTATGGCGCGTAAGTCACTTCCGAGTTAATGTCAATGTAGGCAGTGCAGATCTGGAAAACTAGGATAGGTCGTTAAATGAAAATGTTGCAGTTACTCCCGAAGTAAAGCTAAAAGTACCTGAAAAACCTATTTTGAGGTACTGTTTATCAACAGATCATTTCGGGTAGCATGTTTCAACAAGTCATGTTTTTTTACTGCAAAAAAGATCAAAACGGCATTTTTTAAGCATACTGATCCAACCGCCAACCCTTTGGAATTTTAAGGGTGTGAACCAATGTTGACGGACTCGTAAAAACTATAATTCTCTTATTCTTCGTCATTCCCGCAGAAGCGGTATCCCGTAGTTTCAGTATGTTATGGATCCCAGCCTGTGCGGGGATGACGGAATTGGGGACTTTTTACGAGACCATCAATACTGGATGATTTCAAAAAGTGTTTAGTGAAAAAGTCCACTCAAACGCCGCCTAAAGGGCTTCTAGGTAAAGCGGTTTCTTATACGCTGAAGCAATGGGACAGGCTAATTGGCTATTTAGAGAACGGCCACCTGACCATCGACACTGAGTGACGTCCTAGCATTGCTTCCCTGGAATCTTGATCCAGCAAAGATTAATGTCGTGCTAAGCTTAACTGCATAAATAGCTATAAAAAAAATCAGGTCGTAAGACAGGGCAAGCCCTTAAGCAGCCCATAAATCAAACCTTATGGAAAGTTCAAATATTTATGCGGAAACACTTAGGCGCTTACGGTTAAGTTAGCGTAAATCGGTCAGTTCTGGTTCGTGTTGAAGGAGCAGAGAAGGAGCAGAGTTTGATGCCAAGCATTTATCCTACTTTTAGAACCATCTTTCGGGCACCGACATGGGTTATGGAAAAAAATATTTAATTGTGGTGGAAATTATCATTACGCATATAACTTACCAGACGAGTGCGTATCTTTTGGAAGACGTAGACTTTTTTGATCCATAGTATTTGGAAAGATCGGTCAGAGAAATGTTGACTATCTCAATAGTACGCCTTAACGTGAATAACAGTTTGACATCCTATTTTGATTATGATCCACATAGTTTTGCATGAAGGCATGGGGCTGATGTTTTTTAATTTTTCTTAACAAAAGGTGACAGAATGACAAATCCAGGAGCAAAAGGAGAGCATATTCTTCAGAAGAAATTAAATACCCAAAAACGAGCTCAGGCATTTTACGATAATCAGGTACTTGACCATTTTAATCCACGAATGTGTGAGTTTATTGCCAACCAGGAGATCCTTGTTATTGCCACGTCCGACGCAAAAGGAGACTGCGATTGTTCTCTTCGAGCTGGAAACGCTGGCTTCGTCCGCATTCTAGATGAAAAGCATCTCGTCTACCCTGAATATAGAGGTAATGGCGTAACCGCCAGCCTGGGAAACATTTTAGAAAACCCGCACATCGGCATGATGTTCATTGATTTCATCAAAGATACCGTGGGTCTTCATGTAAATGGAAAAGCAGAAATTCTCGAAAATGATGAATTACTACAACGAAAAAGCCTGCCCAAGCAAATAATTGAAGATATGAATAAGAAAGGACGAAAACCAGAGCGATGGGTCCTAGTCGAAGTGGAAGAGGCTTACATGCACTGCTCGAAGCATATTCCATTCTACAGAAAAGCAGACAAAGTGATGCATTGGGGGACTGATGACCCTACGATCAAAAAGGGGGATTACTTTTTGTCTAAAAGGAATAAAGACTCCAACTAATCAAGCCACAAAAAAGTGGATAGACAGTTAAGCCTCTTTGCATTTTAGGATAGTCAATATATTATCGGGCATAGATTGACAGGAGAAAAAGTCAAAACTTCGTGAGTGTGGGAGTGTTCATAATTCTGAACACCCTCGTTAATTTGACCTTTCTCTTGAGTCTCGACCAGGAGTGGTTGATATCTGTCGGCCATCCGCTTCATGATGGAGTATGCTTATTCTGGTATCGGTATTCATGATGTCGTCAAAATAGACAGGACTTCAGTAAAAGAATTTTATACTTTTCTTTTTGTAAAAACACAAACAGCCCTCGTAAATAGAGGGCTGTTTGTGAAAACTTAAGACAATATGTATGAGGTGCTTTTCAGAATGGAACGTCTTCACCCATAACTGGCTCTGGAGTGGGAGGTTCTTCTTGACTAAAATTTCCGCCTTGTTCGCTACCCTGGTTTTTGGGGCTTAGCATCTTCATGTCTCGGGCTACAATCTCGGTGGTGTAGCGTTTGTTACCGTTCTTGTCATCCCACTGTCTGGTTTGGATTCTTCCCTCAATATAAACTTTGGAGCCCTTGGAAAGGTATTCTCCACAAATTTCTCCCAATCTGGCAAAAGCTACTATACGATGCCACTCTGTACGTTCTTCCTTGTTGCCGTCTTTTACCCAATTTTCGGTAGTGGCAATATTGAAATTGGCAACGGCTGAGCCGCTTTGCGTATAGCGCATTTCCGGGTCAGCACCGAGGTTACCAATAAGAATTGCTTTATTTACCATTGTTTTTCTCCTTTTTTATCGTATGCGTTTTCTTGTATAATATGACTACTACTTCTTAATAAATACTTTTTCTTTAAAGGTCAAAGGATATGAGGCTAAATTGTAATTATAACTCACACTACCAGAATTAATGCTATTGCTTCGGTGTTTAAATAGTTAATTTAAAACCTGGATTCAAGTGAGATAAGTGCATAACCCATCAAATTTCTAACATTTATCCCTGTAAGTTTTTCAAACACCTGATATGGCGTTTTGAACTTAATGATTTTTCTGGGTCGGTTATTAAGTCTATCAACAGCTTCGATGACGTGCTTTATTGGTATGTCGACCAGAGTCCCATGGCCTTTGGGGAATATTGCCTTAATAAGCCATTAGCATTCTCATGTTGCCCTCTTTCCCAAGAGTGATATGGTTTGGCAAAATAAGTTTTACAATCAAGATCTTTAGCAATATCTTCATGCAGCGTAAACTCTTTTTCATTGTCGAAGGTCACGGTCTTTACAAATTCAGTGATGGGTGAAAGCAGTGTAATCATTGCATTTTTAACAAGGTTTGCTTTTTTACCTTGTAAAGGTGCTACAAGGCGCAGTTTCGATTTCCGCTCATCAAGAGTGACAATAGCGCCCTTATGGTTTTTACCAATAATTGTATCTGCTTCCCAATCACCAATACGTTTACGGTTATTGGCCACAGCAGGGCGTTTATCAATATCTACACGATTAGGGATTCCTGAACAATTATGAGCGGATCCGTAACGTTTTCGGTATGTCTTACCCTGATGACGTAAGTGCTTATAAAGCACACCACCATTGGCTTTATCTGCCAATATGAATTGATAAACGGTTTCATGGTGAAGTGATATGATTCCTTCGTCATGTAGACGACCTGAGATTTGCTCAGGACTCCAACCATTTTGAAAATGCGGTGATTACAGCATATGAATAGTGCTATGTCTCTGCCATTGTATAGCTGTGATGCCTAAAAAAGAAGTTGCTTATCCATTGTTTGGCTGAAAAGCAGCCAACTTTTTTATTAAAAATTTGTTTATTCCAGAATAATTATATATGATTTCCAGGAGCAGGTATTAATTGCGCATGCGGAGACTATTCTCTGTCCACCAAGTGCCTTAACGGCAGAAGGCACTAATCTATTCTGGAAATTTTTTTTGAATTTCTTGTTATTTTGGATATAAAACAAATTATAGGGAACTAGGAGTCTGTCGGAGAATAGAGAGCCTACTACAGATAAGCGCAGACATCGAAGCCTGAGAAATTGGCCCGTTTTCCAGCTAATTTTCGTCTAATAGTGCTGCTATTGCCCGAAAATGATCGAAAAACTGGTCTCAATTCTCCAACTTTTCGCTACGGCTTCTATTTTCGGACAGTCTCCTGGCATATTATGTCCAACAATTGTAACGGAGTAAAAAATGGCTGATTTAAAGTGGAATAAGGAATTTGCAGAGGAACAGACTGGTGGTGACCCAGAGCTGCTGGTTGAGTTGCTGGAACTTTTGTCCAGTTCTTCCTTAGCCGATTTAGAAAAAATTAAGGTCGCTTTGGTGGCGCAAGATGGTGAGGGCGTGGCTGATGCGGCCCACAGTATTAAAGGTGCCTCCGCCAGCCTTGGGGTAGAGGGCTTGCGGCAGAGTTCCTATGAGTTTGAGAAGAAGGGCAGAGCCAGTGATTTGACCAATCTGGATCTGACTGAACTGGAAAATTTGGTTGGGCAACTAGCCAACTTAAAGTAACTGAAACTATAAAATCATTGAAGACTCCCCCCCCCCTTTTTTGAGGATAAGTATCTTAGACATAAAATCACCAAGGTATTAACCCTCATTTTGGGATAAGTGTCTTAATTGTAGATGCAACTAATCCATTCTATAAACTTCCTAAACTTCTTGTTGTTTTTGACATAAAACAAGTTTAAGGCACTAATCAATATGCCCACTACCGAACAAATAATCGCCAAGTTTAAGGACTCAAAGACCCTGCCTCATGTTGCCATTAAGGTTACGCAGTTAGTAAACGATGAAAACAGCACCATGCAGGATTTTGAAGAAACCATCAAGCTGGATCCCATCCTGGTAAGCCGCTTACTACGTCTGGTTAATAGTCCTTTTATGGGCTTGTCCAGTAAGGTGGAGTCTATTAGTAAAGCGGTCGTTTTTGTGGGGATGAAAAATCTTCGTAATTTGGTAGCTGTGGAGGCTATGCGGGAGATGTTTAAAGGGGAAGCCGATGAAAGTGGTTTCTCCCGTATGAGTCTTTGGATGCATTCAGCCACGGTGGCAATTCTTACTGATATGATTGGTAAAAAGATTTTTGGCGATGGTAGAGAAGATCTTTTTCTCGCTGGAATTATTCATGATATCGGGCTTATTGCTGAAGACCAGGCGGCGGGAGATCTGCTACGGCAGGCATGCATACTTTATCACCCTGGAAAAAATTCTCTGGTTGAATGCGAGAGGCAGGTCATCGGTACAGATCATTGTGAGGTCGGTTATAAACTGGCCAAGGAATGGAAGATTCCCACCGAGGTTTTAAAGGCTATTCGTTATCATCACAAGGACGATGAATCAATAAAACCGGGAAGTGTCGTTGGAACACTACAGTTAGCTGAATATATAGCTGGTAAGATGAAATGCTCTATGATTAAAGATAAGGTAGAACCGCTGCCGGGGCATCTTGTGAAGCATGTGAAATCTATGATGGCTAACTATAAGATCATTGTCAGAGACTTGCCGGCTGAAATGGACAAGGCTAAATCTCTATATGAGTCTGAAGGATAAACAGTGGCTGATTTTGAGGATGAAATATTTGCCGATTTAGAAGACTGCGATGTTCGCGAGCTTGGATTTATGGAGCATCTAACATCGACAATGACTTTGATGGTCTTTATGTTGCGTAAGGACTCCGGCCAGCTATTTTGTACCGATGAGGCGGTTGATGCCGAGATATTTACAGGGGATGATTTAGAAAAAATCAGGCAGCATGACGGGCCATTGGCGTTGGGGTTACGGGGGGTTGGCGAGGTCGTTGGGGTATGGGTTTCTGAAATGGAAGGCGTTCTTTTTGCCTGGATGAAGAATGGCGCTGGTGGTGGTTCTTGTGCTCTTATGTTGTCCCAAACTATAAAGGGATGTGTCGCATACGCCCTTCATCTAATGGAGCATGAGAAGGTAAAGACTGAGAACGAACAGCTACATCGGGAAATTATGGCCGTGAACTCTCAACATTACGAGCTGATTGAACATAATCACCAGCAATATCTTCTTTTGCGGGAAAAAGAACGAAATTATGCCAAGGATCTGGAAGCTGATATTGCTCGGCAAACAGCAGATTTACGGAAGGTAAATGCTCAGCTGGAGCAGGCAAGCCGTCTTAAGAGTGAGTTCCTGGCTAACATGAGTCATGAGTTGCGTACACCTATGAACGCTATTATCGGTTTTTCGGAATTGCTTGTGGATACGGAGCTAACGGAAGAACAGAACGAATACGCCGTTACGGTAAGGGAGTCTGGAAGAGGACTGCTGGGCTTGATTAATGATATTCTGGATTTTGCCAAGATTGAGGCTGGAAAACTTGATATTGCTGAAGAACCGTTTGTGATGCAGGACATAGTCAAAAATGTTGTGGCCATGTTTATGAAACCAGCAAAGGACAAGAAAATTGATCTGCAATATTTTGTCGATTCTCAACTGTCAGGCAAGCTGGCGGGTGACAGCGGTCGCTTGAAACAGATTATGGTAAATCTGGCCGGAAACTCCATGAAGTTTACCAAGGGCGGTGAGGTAGAAATTAGGGTTGAACTGCTTAAAAAGATGCCAGGTGCGGCGATGGTTCGCTTTCTGGTGCGTGATACAGGAATTGGTATTCCGTTGGAACATCAGTCGGCTATTTTTAAAAAATTTACGCAGGCAGATGGCTCAATATCTCGTCGTTTTGGTGGTACGGGTTTGGGGCTTGCCATAACCTGCCAGCTGGTTTCCATGATGGGAGGCCAGGTATATCTGACCAGTGCCGAGGGCAAAGGAACTACTTTTTGCTTTACCATTAAGCTGCCGTTTGCCGAGACTGAGTCCTTCAAGGCCGGGGTTGGTAAGGCGGAGGAATCTGTCAACAAAAAGAATAATAAACAGAATCTTGGCCTAAATGTTTTGCTGGTTGAAGACAATCTGGTTAATCAACGGCTGGCAACCATCATTATTAAAAAAACCGGTTGTGATGTTGTGGTGGCGGGCGATGGTCTGAAGGCTTTGGAGCAATTGCGGGAGCAAAAATTCGATATTATTTTGATGGATTTACAAATGCCCAATATGGATGGTTTGGAAGCCACCAAACGGATCAGGGAAATTGAGGCATCAGCAGAGAAAATTGATTATGTTGGGTTGGCTGACGGGACGGCGTTTATTGTTGGCTTAAGTGCGCATGCCAGGAAAGAAGATGCCGACAAAGCCATCGCAATTGGGATGAATGACTTTCTTACCAAACCAATAGTTCGTGATAAACTATTGACAGTGTTGACTAATATTAATCAAAGCGAGTAGCCGCTAGGGGCCTGTAAAGAAATAACCAGGCCAATCTAACATCCTATCTGCGGGCCGGGTTATTTCTTTACAGGCTCTTAGGTATCATTTTTGGCAATTTGGCATTGAAGGTGCCGTAGGCTGTGAGGGTGGCTGCTCGGCTGCTTTCTGAGCTTATTTCAAGGTTTATGTGCAGGCGGTTCTGGGGCATTAAGTCTTCTAGGCGTTCCGGCCACTCAATTACGCAAAGTCCGTCTCCGTAAAGATAATCTTCCAGGCCAAGTTCTTCTAAATCTTCGTACCCCAAACGATAGAGATCCATGTGATAAAGCGGTATTCGACCGTTATGTTCGTGCATTATGCTAAACGTTGGACTGGTTATATAGCAGTCTGGCGGCACTCCCAACCCCTGCCCAATAAATTGGGTAAGGGTAGTCTTACCAGCCCCCAGTCCGCCGTCAAGGGTAATAACATCACCCGGCTGGGCCTCTCGGCCAAGACGTAGGCCAAAGGCCTTGGTCTCGTCAATATTACGCAGAAGGCGTTGCGCCGAATTAACCTCCATCTCTACCTCATCCAACTAACACCCCACGAGGGGGTATCGGAGTCTACGCTTAACTGTACCTTATAAATTCTTTTCTAAAAAACAGGTAAGCGGAGCGAAGCGTAGACTCCGAGAAAACAATTTGTAAGGTACTAAAATAGTATGTTCCGGAACTGCCTCAGACTTGCCCCTGGTAAGCGCAGAATCCTGGAAGGGCGAAGCCTGAACTGACTCATTTCACAGACTGTTTGTGGCACAGAAGACATCTATATTTGGGTGGGTGCTTAGCTGGCAGTGGTACTTCGCCGTCTGGATTGTGGCATTTCTCGCAGAACTTCTCAGCCGCTTTTTTCCCCATGGTGTGAAAGCGCACATGGATGTCATCCATAGGCAGTTTCTTCGTTGTTTCAGGTGGCGCATTCCAAAGAAAGAGGAACAAACCGCCACAGAAAGCCAGAAACAATACATTGTAAATCATGGTTTTGCTTTTGTCGTATTTCATTTTAGTTCACCAAATTGTCGTTCCCGCCCGTATCAAGTGGGGATGTTCCTTTCAATATATTTCCAAAAGATCAAATTTTATCAATCCTGATCTTACGGCTAAGACTAGCATCTCCAACGTGATTTGGCAAATGACTTTGTTACTGGTGAAAAATTTTTGCAGACGGTTGTGTTGTTGCTGTTTCTTTATAAGGCGCTGGAGATGGCGGGGGTCATGGCCTGGCGTTATGATGGACTTGGCGATAGTGCGACCGGAAACAATGGCGGGATAAATACCTTCGCCAGTGAAACCAGAGGCAATACCCGCAGCATCACCGGCTAAAAAGGTATTGCCGAAATTCCACCCCTGATAATCAAAATTGATTAATGCTGCTCCTAACTTGGCGTCGTCCAGGGAGATCTTATTCTCTTTGGTCCAGAGGCAAAAGCGTTCAAATAACTGTTGTGGAGGTACATCCCGCCGCTCGGCATAAATTCCAACTGAAGTCGTTTGCCCGTGTGGGAAAACCCAGGCGTAACCGCTATTAAATGCCCTTGGATTTAGATGCCATTCCATATTGGCCATATTGACAGGAATTTGATAATTTATCCCTGCCCCCTGTTTGTTGGTAGCGATGTTTAAATAACGCCGAACCAGGGAACTGCTGCCATCGGCTCCTACCAAATATTGATAAGCAATTTTGCGGTCTTTTAGATAGATGTAGGATCTATCTATCTCAATAACCGGGGCATTGTTGAGGACAATTGCCCCTTTCTCTCTGGCCTGTTGTAGCATCCACTGACCAAGATTTTTGCGGTTCACGGTTGCAATGATGGGGTTTTTTTCTTTGATCACCGCCCGCTGCCAAGGGGTGTATATGTGTTGGGTGTGAAAGGCTTTCTCTACGAGATTGGCGGGTAATCGTAAATCGTGTAGGGCGTGATGAGGGATGCCGCCGGCGCAAATTTTTGGCCCAATAACCTTTTGGCGCTCCAGGACGATAACTTTACACCCATGTGCAGCCAGGGTGGCGGCACATTGTAAACCGGCGGGGCCTGCCCCAATTATGACGGTATGAAAAATATCCATCCAGGAAATTTTGCTTTGCGGATGCCCGCAGAAAAAAAATTATGAAAATAACAAATTAGGGTTGTAGAGGATCATGCATCAGTTTAATGTAACCATAGTTGTAACTATTCAGCTACACTATATCTTCGCCCATTTTGGCCTTCTTGCGTAGCATTAGTACGCTTCGAAGTTCCAAATGAACGAATATAAAGCACATCTGAACAGTTACAGATCCGAGTTAAGGGTAGTTTGTTGCCTTCGCTGAATAGTTATCCATATCCATAGTTTAGCATAAACCGGTAAAAAGGAAAAAACAACAGTCAATAATCTTTTAAGGATGGTGTATTTTAATGGCTTCTGATTCATTTAAAAAGTTGGGAAAGAGTAAAAGGGGAATAGTGTCCATTATCTGGCTGACGCTGTTATTGGTAACTGTTGCAGCCGTTGTTCTGGCAGTAAAATTATTTGAGCTTGGGGCACCGCAAATCACATTAGTTACCAATGCGCATCTCTTGGGCCGGAAAAGTAGTATCGAATTGACCTTTGCTGACCGCAAAAGTGGTATCCGTGACCTGGAGGTGTCTTTACGCCAGGGGGGAAATCAAGTTGTGTTGTTGCGTAGGCAATTTACCAGAGGGAGTTTGTTAGAAAAAGGGCCGCTCGAGGTGCCGGAGACCATAAAAATTGATGCTGCGACTCTTGGTTTGGTTAATGGCAGAGCTGATCTTATTGTTACCGGACACGATTTTTCGGAGTGGCATTGGGGCAAGGGAAATGAGACGATGTTATCTTTCCCATTAATTTTTGATATAAAGTCTCCCAAATTGCGCCTGGTGGATGCACCGGAGTTCATAAAACCCGGAAGTTCTGCGGTTGTAATTTATCGGGCCAATGAGGAAATTGTCAAGCATGGGGTGACTATCAACGGCTATTTTTATCCGGGATTCCCGGTATCGGATCATGGTGAAGGAATCTATGGGGCTATGATTGCTCTGCCTTATGACACCGAGACAATAAAGAAAGCTATGATTTCTGGTTACGATAGGGCAGGTAATGCGGATAAAATATCCCTCGGCCTTTCAATAAGGAATGTGAGAAAAAAGAAGGATCGTATTAATATAAGTGATAATTTCCTTAAGTGGAAGATGCCTGAATTTGCACAATATTACCCGGAACTTAATGCTATGGGTGATGATTTGTTAAAACAATATATATTTGTAAATAACGAGATCAGAGCTAGAAATGGCAAAAAAATAAGGGGTATTTGCCATAATTCTAGTCCGAAACGGCTGTGGAAGGGGCGTTTTGGCAGGATGAAGCGCAGCTCAAGGCGGGCCGGATTTGCGGATTATCGCTCATACTATTACCACGGTAAGGTGATCGATCATCAGGTTCATAAGGGGGTGGATCTTGCCTCTGTAAGACATGCCAAGGTAGAGGCTGCCAATAATGGCAAGGTGGTTTATGCCGATTATCTGGGGATTTACGGTAATGTTGTAATCCTTGATCATGGTCAAGGGCTGTTCAGCCTATATGCTCATCTAAGCCAGATTAAAGTGGCGGTGGGAGATTTGGTTAAAAAAGGCGGTAAACTGGGCCTAAGCGGCAATACTGGCATGGCGGGAGGTGACCATCTCCATTTTGCGATTTTGGTGAATGGTATATTCGTAAATCCGCTGGAGTGGTGGGATAAAGGTTGGCTGCGCTTGAATATTGAGCAATACTTGAAGTGATTATTGCTGCTTTTTTAGGCGGCAGACACATCTAGTGTCTTACAGATTGTTTTCTCGGAGTCTACGCTTCGCTCCGCTTACCTGTTTTTTAGAAAATAATTTATAAGGT
Organism: uncultured Desulfobulbia bacterium; assembly: GCA_964439085.1. GTDB lineage: Bacteria > Desulfobacterota > Desulfobulbia > Desulfobulbales > VMSU01 > JAADIV01. The sequence continues at coordinate 12,649 of CAYTNB010000031.1, forward strand.
ACTAGGTAAGCGTAGACTCCGATACTCCTCGTGGGGTGTTAGTTCAATGCCCCGCAGAGTTTCGCTTACCAGAGGGGAATACAGACCAAAACAGAATAGTCAATTTTGCCTTTTTATAATTAATGTCATTAATTAAAATCCTACCAGAAAATCTGGCTAACCAAATTGCGGCGGGGGAGGTGGTTGAACGTCCTGCCTCTGTTGTGAAGGAATTACTGGAGAACTCTATTGATTCCGGGGCTGCGAGTATCGCCGTGCAGATTGAAAATGCTGGCACAAGTCTGATCAGGGTTGTTGACAATGGTTGCGGGATGGATGCGGATGATATGCTCTTGTCTCTGGAACGGCATGCTACCAGCAAACTGACAAGTGTCGAACAGTTAACCGCAATTAATACGCTTGGTTTTCGGGGCGAGGCTATTCCCAGTATCGCCTCAGTCTCGAAGATGACGATTACCTCACGATGCGCTGGCGCAGAGCTGGGGAATCGGGTAGAAGTGCGTTTTGGTAAGGTTATTAAGGTGCATGACATGGGAGCCGCTCCCGGTACCGTTCTGGAAGTGAGAAATCTGTTTGGCAATGTGCCTGCCCGCCGAAAATTCTTAAAGTCAAGCACTACGGAAATTGCCCATATTGATGAAGTGGTACGTTCCTATGCCCTGGTAAATCATGGGATAGGGTTTTCGCTACAGGTCAATGGCCGAATGATGTTTGATTGGGATGCTGATGGCGATGAGATTATGCGGGTTAGCAAGGCCATGAGCGGGTCGACCGGGCATCTCACGCCCTTAAGTGGTGGCGGGCCGGAGATATGCTCGGTTCGTGGTTATTTGCCTGTTCCCGATCCAAACGCCAGTAAATCGTCAAGGCTCTGGCTCTTTGTCAATGGCCGCAGCGTTAAGGATCGGGTGATTGCCCATGCTGCGGCAGAGGGTATGCGGGGGTTTCTGATGAAGGGCCGTCGGGCAGCAGGGGTTATCTGTTTGGAAGTTCCGGCTGACCAGCTGGATGTAAATGTGCATCCCGCAAAACAGGAAGTTAGATTCCGCAAGGCTAATTTGATCCATAAGGTGGTAGAAGACGCAGTGCAGCGGGCTATGCTCAATTTGCAGAAGCAGCGAAAGGATGAACTCTTTGGTGTTGACGGTATTGGCCATCTTGAAAAAGAGTTGGCTGAACCTTTCGTTTCAGTGCCTGATTCAGGTGAACTATCTTCTGAATTTACATATATTGAAAAGCCGGAAAGCCGACGGCTAGGGCCAATCAAAACAGCAGCTGTTCAAACCATGGCCGAGGTACCTGAGTCCTCTAAATATCAACATGAAACACTGCGGCAGAAACTGGATATTGGTGTGCCGGATAGGTTGCCCGAGACATCATTTTCTCCTGAGCCGCAACCAATAGTTTGCGCAACGCCTCATACTGTAGCACCGGAGTTACCTCTAAAAACTGAGAGCCGAGCAGACGTTAAACCTCTATTCGTTATGCCCGAGAACATCGGGTCTTTGCCGCCTGGCACAAGCTTTGTCGGGCAGTTTATGAACACCTATCTGGTTTTTGAGGTGGAAACTGGGATTGCGGTCATTGATCAGCATGCGGCCCAGGAACGTCTACTCTTTGAACAGTTGAAACAGGCCTATGAAACCCGGGAGATGGTGAGCCAACTTCTGATGTTTCCTGAGATGCTTGATCTGACCCCGCTGGAGATGGAGATCCTGGAACAAAATGGTTCGGAGATTGCTCTCTTGGGTTTGGACATTGATCATTTTGGCGGCAATAGTTTTATCATTAAAGCCGTGCCCGCCTTGATGAAAAACGTGCCGCCAATTGATGTTTTCCGTGAGCTGATATCCCGTTTCGGCCAGGAAGTTGCGAACGGTCGTGGGCGGGCTAGTATCGATAATATCTTGGCATCTATGGCCTGTAAGGCCGCAATTAAGGCAGGGATGAGTCTGGGGCGTGCGGAGGCAGAACGACTGTTATGCCAAATACGGGCCGCAGGTATATTCTCTCATTGTCCACATGGTCGCCCTGTTGTGAAAATATTTAGTTCCCTGGATATAAAAAAGTGGTTTAGCCGAACTTAAGGAATGTGGAAAAAAATAATTTTCTGCCCCTCCCTCAACACTGATTGTGATATGATGTTAGGGACTCGGATAAAAATAATTATCCCAGGATTACGCCGGATTTTTAGTCATATTCGAGGAGTGGAAACAGTTACATGGCAGCGCTATGTAACTGTTTCCACAACGAAGAAGATGATTAGGTAAGCGAGCCTGCGAGACTCCGAAAAGACAAGTAATCCTGGGATAATTATTTTTATCTGCGTCCCTGAAAGGAAGGATTTTATTATGATAGAAAGGACTTAAGGGGAAAATGGCAAAAAAAGGCTTATATGTCCAGTTATTCAGTATCCATGGTCTGATCCGGGGGGAGTCGCCGGAGCTGGGCCGGGATGCTGATACCGGTGGTCAGGTTAAGTATGTCCTGGAATTGGCCCGTGAGCTCGCCAGTAATCCTGAGGTGGCTCAAGTCGATCTTGTTACCCGCCTCATTCATGACAATACCGTTTCCGCTCAGTATTCCGAACCTATTGAACAAATATCCGACCGGGCCCGTATTGTTCGTATTCAATGCGGGGGGCGTAAGTACATCCGCAAAGAAAATCTCTGGCGACACCTCTACGAATTTATTGATAAGACCTTAAAATTTATAAAGATCCAGGGGCGGGTGCCCGATATTTTCCACGGCCATTATGCCGATGGTGGTTATGTGGCCAGTGAAATGGCCAATATATTCGGGGTGCCATTTATCTTCACGGGTCATTCTATGGGTCGTCATAAGAAGAATAAATTGCTGTCCGAGGGGATGAATGTTACGGAGATTGAACGGCGCTATCATATTGATTACCGGATTATGGTTGAAGAACGGGTGATTAAAGAGGCTGAGAAAATTATTACCAGTACGAGCCACGAAATTGACAAGCAGTACGGCCTCTACGATAATTTTTCTTCAGGAAATTACCTTGTAAATCCTCCCGGGATTGATATTGATGTCTTCTATCCCTATTATGAAACCCAGTTCACCGCCAGTCTTGAATCAGAGACCTTTAAGCAGGCCCATGTCGATCTTTTATTGGAATTGCAACGTTTTTGGGTTGGCCCGCAGAAACCGTTTATCCTGGCCCTGTGCCGCCCGGATCAACGAAAAAATATCGCTGGCCTATTGACAGCCTATGGGAAAGATAAGGATCTCCAGGCCATTGCTAATTTGGCTATTTTTGCGGGTATTCGTAAAAATATTACTGTTATGGAGGAAAATGAGCGGGAAGTGCTTACCGAAATGCTTATGCTTATGGATCGTTACGATCTGTACGGTAAGTTGGCCATTCCGAAAAAACACGATTTTTCCTTTGAAGTTCCGGAACTTTATCGAATTTGTGCTGAAAATCGTGGGGTTTTTGTTAATCCCGCCCTGGTTGAGCCTTTTGGCCTGACCCTTATTGAGGCCGCTTCCAGCGGTCTGCCTATTGTGGCTACAAATGATGGCGGCCCAGCTGATATTATTGCCAATTGTGAAAATGGCATCTTGATTGATCCCTCAAACTCCGCTGAGATCGCCAGGGCCTGTAAAACTATTCTGGTAGATAATGACTTATGGAGCGCTTGTTCGAGTAACGGAATTAATGGTGTAAGACAGTATTATTCCTGGAAGGCTCATAGTGATACCACTCTGGAGGTATATAAAAACAATCTCCATTGTATGTCTAATGACGATTTAAATACAAAGGGGCTTTACAATACTAGCGCCTTTGGGCACCTTTTGACCACCGCTAAACGTTTGCTGTTTACCGATATTGATAATATTCTTACCGGTGACGATGAGGCCCTGGCCCTTTTTCTAGCCGAAATAGCCGAAAACCGGGACTTACTTTGGGGAATAGCCACAGGGCGGCCTCTGGATTTAACTCTACAGGTTCTGAAGGAATACGATATCCCTGTGCCGGATATCCTTATTTGCTCGGTAGGGACGGCCATTTATTATGGCACCGATTCCGGTAACAGGCTGGATGGGGGGTGGGATCATCATATATCGTATAAATGGCAGCCCAAGAGGATTAAAGAGGCCCTTAGTGAATTGGAATTTTTAGATATTCAGGATCTGGAAAATCAACGTCCCTTCAAAATAAGCTATTTAATGGAGGACGACCCCGACCTGTTAAGTGAGGTTCATAAGACCTTGCAGGGCGGTAAATTACGCTATAACTTGATATTTTCAAATAACCAATTTCTGGATATTCTACCTTATCGGGCCTCCAAGGGTAAGGCTCTGCGTTACCTTAGCTATAAGTGGAACATACCTCTCACCCAGATCATGGTTGTGGGAGAATCTGGTAACGATATTGACTTGTTGCGCGGAGATATGTGTGCCGTGGTGGTGGCTAATCACTCCAGTGAACTGGAAAATGCTCGTGGTTTACGCAAAATATATTTTAGTAAAGATGAGTACGCCGCCGGAATTCTTGACGGAATGCGTTATTATAATTTTATTAAGGGAAACGGGAAAGAATAATGAGAAAGTCCTTACAAAACTTGATAAATACCAACGAAATTCCATATCTCACAGATTTTCTCTTTTCTTTGACCACTGGTGAAAGTGGTATTGTCCTTAATAATGACCTTACTCTGGCATGGCAGGAATTTGTCCAGAGGCAAGATGTTCTTCTACCTACCGCTTGGCACTTTTTGAACCGTATTCAGGAAGTTATACCTCTGGAAGGTCGTCTGGTTATGGTTTATCGGATAAGAAAGGCGAGTTGCCGGATATACGAGTTGCGGGCAAATGATAATGTTATGGTTAGGATGGAAAAACAAGACTTCCTGGCCATAAAAGAACGTTTGATTAAGCCTGATCTGCCCTACGATCAGCGCACCATGCTGTTTGATCTGGCCCCCTTTTATGATTACGGCCCCAGTCTCAAAGATCCTGAGAGTATAGGAAAGGGTATTCGGCATCTTAATCGCTATATGTCGGCTAATCTGGCTAATCAACCGGAAAAATGGAATATAGCCCTCTATGAGTTCCTTAAACTCCATCAATTGCAAGACATGCAGCTTCTGTTGGATGGCACTATTATCAAGTCGGTGTTGGAGCTGGAAAGTGCCTTGGAAGATGTGGTGTATTTTCTGGATCAGGGGGAATGCCCCGAGTGTTTGGAAGATTTAAAGAAGCAGCTCCGCCATTTTGGTTTTTTAGATGGTTGGGGTGACAACCCCAGACGCATTCTGGAGACCCTGCAGTTGTTGCAGGAGATTATTGAGCAGCCCAACGAGACGGCTCTTGAGGAATTTTTATCTCGCATCCCTATGGTGTCAAAGGTGGTGCTGATTTCTCCACATGGTTGGTTTGGCCAGGATAATGTTTTGGGACGTCCCGATACTGGCGGCCAGGTGGTATATGTACTGGATCAGGCCAAGGCCCTTGAAGAATATCTAAAGACTGACCTGGACAAATCTGGTTTGGATATCCAGCCCAAGGTGCTTATCGTAACTCGGCTAATTCCGGAGAATGACGGAACTACTTCGGATCAGCGTCTGGAGAAGGTGAAAAAGACCAAAAATGTTTGGATTCTGCGTGTGCCTTTTCGACACCCAAATTCAGGAGATATCGTGCCGCAGTGGATATCTCGTTTCCGTGTCTGGCCCTATCTGGATCAATTTGCGGTGGATGCCGAGGTTGAAATTTTGAAGGAACTAGCGGGCCTGCCGGATTTGATCGTTGGTAATTATTCCGATGGCAATCTAGTGGCGACCAGGTTGTCAGCCAGCCTGAAAGTGACGCAATGTAATATCGCTCATGCCCTGGAAAAGTCTAAATACCTGTTTAGTGATCTTTACTGGGAAGATTTTGAGCCGGATTATAATTTTTCAATTCAATTCATGGCGGACTTGATCGCCATGAATTTGGCCAATTTTATTATCTCGAGCACCAGTCAGGAAATTACCGGCACCGACAATTCCATTGGTCAGTATGAATCATATCAATTCTTTACGATGCCCGGTCTTTTGCAGGTTGTTAACGGTGTTAATCTGTTTCATCCCCGTTTCAATGTGATCCCGCCGGGGGTAAGTAACGATACCTTTTTCCCGTATAACGATACGAAAAGGCGAGGCAAGGATAAGAATAGTTCTCTTAGCGAGATGCTGTTCTCGGTGGAGGACGAAAGCAGCCTGGGGCGTTTGCAAAATCCGGACTTACCACCGATATTTTCCATCGCCCGTTTGGACAGGATAAAAAATCTTACGGGTCTGGTGGAAGCCTATGGTCAAAATCAGGAATTGCGGAGTCGAGCCAATCTGGTAATTATCGCCAGTGTGTTGAACCCTGACCAATCCAATGATGCAGAGGAAGCGGCAGAGATACAAAAGATGCATGATCTTATTAACCAGTATGGACTGCATGGTAGTTTACGTTGGATTGGCCGTTTCCTGGCTAAGGAAGATAACGGCGAAATTTATCGTATTATGGCGGATCGGCGTGGTATTTTTGTGCAGCCCGCTTTGTTTGAGGCCTTTGGCCTAACCATTCTGGAGGCTATGCATTCGGGCTTACCCGTTTTTGCAACTCAATTCGGCGGCCCTCTGGAGATTATCGAGGATGGTAAAAGTGGCTTTTTAATTAATCCTACCCAGCCTGAGGTTATGACTGGTCAGATTAATGATTTCTGGGAACGAGTGAGTAAGGAACCAGAATATTGGGATGAAATATCCGCTTGCGGCTTGCAGCGGGCCCAAACTCATTTTACCTGGGAACTGCATTGTCAGAAGCTGACTCGTTTGACCAAGGTATACGGCTTTTGGCGTTATTCTATCTCCAGCAATGCTAAATCTCGCTTGAAGGAATATTGCCGTTTATTGTATCATCTCTATTTTAAAGCGAAGGCGGCTGCTATGCTGAGTGCTGAATGATAGTCTCCATTGGCGAGGTGGTCTGGGATATATTTCCCAACGGTCAGACGCTGGGAGGGGCACCGCTCAATGTTGCCTACCATCTCAGTTGTTTGGGCTTGGCAGTTACGGCGGTGAGCCGTATAGGT
>CAYTNB010000032.1:0-19507 GCA_964439085.1 uncultured Desulfobulbia bacterium
AAAATCGCAAAAAACAGTTTCGCTGAATAAAATACTTTTTACGAGTGCATCAAGTATGATGGTCTCGTAAAAACCAATGGGATGGCTAAGTAAAAATTTCGATATACAGGTAAGCGTAGACTCCGAGGAGTGGGGTATTTTTGAGAGCGAGGCCATACATATGGTATGCCGAGCGAACAAAAATGGTCCACGACGCAGTAGATCGGACTTTTTACGACGCCATCAAGTATTGCAGCTATATTATGGTAAAGTTGTATCGCTGTACGACTAACAGGTCGTGTGTATCTTAGGGTTATAATCAGGCTAACGTAAATAATCAACCAAGCTAAGCTGCATAGCTTTTGAGGCGGCGGAGAGGGCGGCCTGGTAAGCTGTTTCCTTGGCTTTCAGTTCCATAACGGCCTTAATCATATCGGTATCCTGTACTTCAGAAAGATTCTCTTTAGTGGAGATGTTCATCTCGCTATAAATTTGGGTTTGGATGTCAATTCTGTTGGCACGGGCACCAAAATTGGAAACCTGTTCAGTGAGATTATTCATCAAAGAATCTAGATTGTTCATGGCCTGGTCAATGCCCTGACGTTGCATGAATTCCGGGGCAACTCCGGTGGCGGTAAGAAAATTACTGCTGTCATTTGCCAGGTCTATGGTATATCGGCTTGGCTTATCGGATTTTATTTCCAACTGGCCATCGCTGTTCCAGCTTGCTGAAAGATGGGGAATACCGTCAATTCTTTTGGTGATGCTATCCAGAGAGTCAACGCTCGTGTCAACGCCGATGGTGAGTGGAGAACTCTTGGGCGGGTAAAAATCGTGATCGGTAATATTGACTGTAAAGCTGCCGTTGCTAAAAAGATCTTCGTTGGGCAATTGGCCGGCTGGTTCAAGGCCAGTATCTTTACTATTTAAAAGTTTGCTGGTATCAGTGGCATTATGGATGCCTGTGACCGAGGTAAAGTTTTTATTTTGCAGGGTGTCTTCAAGGTCTTTTAAGGTTGTGAAAATAGTGGTGTTGGCAACGCCGGTTTGGCCATTATCACCTACTTTCATGGTGCTGGTTTTACCAATTTTTATGTTTAAGTCATTTTCTCTATCACCCGCATAGCGTACAGTTCCTGTTTGATCGTGGATGCTGAAGACATCGATCTTGCCGTCACCAGCGAGGTCCCCTGTCTCGCCAGTGACCGTTGATCCTCCAGCCATACCGATTGCGGCAAGTCCCGGCTCCTTCGAGTTGGTGGCGGGATTGATTGTTTTAAGGGTGAACTTGCGGTCTGAATTTAATTGCAGTGTACCAAAAAAAACAGCATCTCTTTTGCCGCCGGTCAGGCCGCTTATGTCCTCACCGTTTGCCGAAGTCTGAATCTGGACGTTTCTGCCGTCGGTGGCGTTAAGATGTATAACTCCATCTGTACCACGGGTGGCTTTTACCTGGGTGGTGGCGGTCTTGGTGTTTATGGCATCTATGACTGCATTGGTTTTGTCATTTTGTAATACAGCTGTAGGGCTTTTGAAGATGTCTACGCCGTTAATGATTAGGTCACCGGAGGTCATAAACTCTGGAGAGGCTCCAAAACTGGCGTTCCCGTCTCCCGTGCCATCTGAACCGTAAACCAAACCGTCCGCCTTTTCAGAGTATCCAGTTGAGGCTCCTAGGCCTAGACCCAGAAAATTTAAAGTGGCATCCGTGTTGTCTAGCGGGGTGGAAAGGTCAAAGGTCTCATTTGAGCTTACCTTGATCTCGCCATTATTATGGGTGGCGTTGGCTGCCTGAGTGAAGTTGCTTAAACCTGTATTATTGTTGCCAGCATTAACGGTCATGTCTGATACGGTAATTACCGAATCGTCTCCGCTGCTGATATTTTTAAAGACAAGGGTATTTATGGGGGCGCTGCCGGCTGGGGTGCCGTCGGAGGCGCCGGTTCCGATATATGCCATTACGCCGGTTTTAGAAACGAGTTTGTTAATGGCGGTGACTGTTGTCTGGGCCACGTTAGCCGCTGTTGTGGAGTTGGAGTATGTGACATTGACCGATTCACCGTTTAGATTAAACGAAATATCTGAATTTGCAGTTGCTGCGCTGGTGGCTGCAGCCGACTGGGTCATTGTGGTGAGTTTTACGCTGACATTGGGATCGCTGGCTTCGATTTGGGTCTTGGCGGAGGCCGCCTTGGCCATATTGATGCCGTTTACTGCCACGCCAGTTATGGCTCCGGCGGTTGGAACACCGTTTACATACAAATTTCCTGCCGGGATATTGTCAGGCGCTCCGGTAGTTACCGTACCTGTTAACGAGGTTGTAGAACCGAAGTCACTGACGTTATTTGAGGTAAAGCCCAATTCGTTAATAATGATATCGGCACCCGGAGAGGTAAGAGGACTTGATAGAGAGAAGGGGGCTTCCGAATCGAAGGAAATTTCTCCAGTGTTATTGTTTATGTCTGCTGCTTGGCCAGTCGGGCCATTATTAGCCAATTGGATTAAGCCTGATTCAGTTCCATTCAGATTTTCAACAACAATTGCCGCCTCATTACCCTTGACGTTGTTGTAGAGGACAATGGCATCTGCAGCACCACCATTCTTACCGGTGCCGATCCGGGCTACAACACCGGTCTGATCCTTCACTGCATTGACGGCATCCACCACATCTTTTGCCGTGTTTGTGGCAGAAACACCGCCGGTGGTAAGGTTTATATTTGTGCCATTTACTGTGAAATCTACCGTTGATGGAGTGCCTTTTGTCGCGGCGACATTGTTGGTCAATAAAGTCGTCAGGCGGGTATCTACCTTGGTGTTTAAAAACTCCTTGTTTATTTCCGTTTTGGCATTAAATGCCTTTGCCATGTTCAGGCCATTGCTAATAGCGCCGTTGCTTATTTCTGTATTTATTATGGTGCTATTTATACTCAGTTCTCCTGCCCTGATAACCGTATTGGATACTACGCCGGTTGGTCTGATCGGCTCGGTGCCGGCGTTAACCGCCTTGGCGGCAGTGATCTCAGCTGGCAGTACATCTGCGGTTACCCCCGTTTGGGAGGTTATGGAGTTAATGGCGGCGGCCTTTGCCGTTGCTGAGGCATCGCTATAGACAGTTGACAGGCCGTCTTCTGTGGTTGCAGGCACGGCAATGCCGTTTATTTCCAGATCGCCGGAGCTCAAAGGGTAGCCATAAGCCAGTTTGCCATCTCCTACCTCATCAAAATTGCCTTTGCCGCCGCCTCCCAGGCCGAGGAGGTTTAAAATAGTGTCATTGGGCGTGGGGGCGGTTGCCCCTGATGTGGTTAGGTCAATGCTTGCTGCCGAGCTTAAGGAAATTTTGCCATTGTTGTTGCCTGCACCTACAGAAGATATTCCATTTAATAGGCCGGTCAGGGTTAACTCATTTGGTGGCCCAGCACCTAAGTTTGCAAGAGTAATATCTGACTCGTCTCCGGCCAGGGTGTTTGTAAGAACTATGGAGCTTACCGGGCCACCGTTACTGCCGTTACCAACTTGGGCTGTAACCCCGGTTGCTTGACTGGCCTGGTTTAAAGCGTCAACGCTTTGCTGGACAGTTTGGGCTATGGTGCCAGCTGTTAGTTTATAGGTTATGCGAGTCCCGTTTACAGAGAAATCCATTACTTCGTTGCCTGTCGCTGCCAAAGTGGCCGCAGCCCCTGCTGTTTGGGTGGTGAGTGTGGCGGTGACAACTTTTTTGGAAAAATCGCCAAACCCAGGGTTGGCGCCACCAGCCAGGGTTGTGGTGAAGTTGCTGACGTTAATTGTTGAGTTGTCGCCGGTTTGGGCATTTTTGAAGACCACTGAATCAACTGGCCCGCCGTTGCCACCGGTACCCAAGACTGCTGTAACACCTGTGGCTGCGGTTTGAGCGGTGATCGCAGCGATGGTAGTGTTGGCTACGGCTGTGGCATTGGAGCCCGATGAAATGGTTACGCTGATCGGGATATTGTTCAAGTTAAAGGTAAAGGCACTTCCTGTTGTATCCGCTGTCGCAGCATTATTCGCATAAACGGTGGTCTTGGCGTTGATGGCAGTGTTTAGATTATTGGCTCCAACCATGTTGATGCCACTGACATCAGCGGCCGTTGTCAGGTCAACAGCGCCAATATCCTCTCCGTTTATTAATAGGTCGTTCACTGCTAGGTCTGTGGAGGTCAATGCAGGTGTAATGGTGGAGCTGGTAAGCTCACTATTCAGGGGGGACATGGTGGTGCCGTTAATCCAGTGCCCATCCCCCTTATCAATGATAAATGGGGCCGGCTCAATATCGGTGTAACCTGTGGTACGTTGACCACCAAAGATAAACTGGCCGTTGATCTGGGTATTGCCAAGTTCCACGGATTGTTGAAACATCTGGTTAATTTCTTTGGCAATGGCTCTCATATTGTCTGAGCTTAGAGCCGGATCAGCTGCCTGGATTGACAAGGTCTTGGCGCGTAATGCCAGATCCTTCATCTGGGTGAGGGCCGATTCGGCGGCGGTAATGATTGTGCTGCCGTGAGTGATATTATCGTTAAATTGATCCAACTCGGCAATTGTTGTCCGAAAACGCAGGGCGCTTACCAGATTCACCGGATTGTCTGAGAGTTTAGACATCTGGTGGCCGGAAGATATCCGCTCATTGATATCCGTCATACTGGTGGTAATTCTGTTTAAATTACCCTGGATGTTGTTGTACATTGTGTTTAATGTGGTACGCATCTTATCGTCCTACGGTGTTCAACAAGGTCTTTAATAATTCATCAGCGGTGGTGATTAATTTGGCAGCCGCTGTGTAGGCATGCTGGAATTTTATCAGATTGGCCATTTCCTCGTCCAAAGACACGCCGGAGGTGGAGTCTCTCAACGCACTCAATTGATCGTTTACTTGATTGTTAAACTCCAAATCGGTATTTATGCTCTTACTCTTGATTCCTATTTCGGCAATTAGTGAATTATAAAAGCCATCCAGGGTGTCAATTGAGCCTCCCTGAAAGTCGATATTCTCGTCTCTCTGAATATTGGTGATGTCCAGGGCATTTGAGTTGTCGCCGCTGAAAATCTCGCCAAACTGGTTTACCTTGCCGGCGGCCAAATTGTCCAGATTGCCTGATACCGCAGAATTTACGCTGATGGTGTCGGCGGAATGTCCACTGAAAAAAGTGTTTACACCCATGGCAGCCAGAAAATTGGAGCTATCGCTGCCAAAGGCAAATTTATGACTGCTATCTGGTGTTAAAACTAATTGATTATCGCTTATCGATGCCTGGACCCAGGGTGTAGTAATCGTTGGGTCATTAATGCTGTTGACAATAGATTTGTTGATGGAGTCGGCGACATCTTGCAGGTTATAGGCTCGCTCCATGGAGATGGACACGGGCTGGGACAGGGCGGGAGAACCATCGGTATTATATAACCAGATATCAAAGCTCTTGCCATCGGTTTTCAGGGTGTCGGCATAGTCCATTCCGATTAGTGAATTGGCGACGCCATTGTCAGAAAACACATAAGTTAAATTGCCGTCATTGGCTGTTTCATCGGCACTGGCGACCCCTTTCTTGGTGAAGTCAGCAAACCCCAAAGATCCTTGGCTAATAGAGGTGTTGGTAATCAGCAAGTCGTTGGTTTCACTTGAAAAGATAATAGAGTTATTAACTCCGCCATTGGTGCCATTACCTCTGCTGGCAGTTACTCCGCTCGTATTGGAAACTAGGTTAATATTATCGACAATTAGTTGGGCAGCTTCTGTATCGGTCTTGCCAATTGGAATGTTTACAGAAACACTTTGACCGTTGACATCGAAAGAAATGGCGGAGGCCAGGGCGTTAACACTCACAGCATTATTGCTATAGGTAACTGTGCCAGCCCAGCCCAATTGCGCCATTATGGTATCGTTAGCACCACCATTAATATTGATTGGCCCGGTGCCGGTAAATACGGATAGCTCTCCAGTGTTATGGCTGGTGTCCGCCGCATAAGTCCCGTCTGTAAGGCCCAATTTACCCTCCACGGCATCGGTCTGGTCAATACCTGCAATAACAATTTGTGATTCATCGCCTTTGTTGGTGTTGCGCAGGATAATGGAGTTGGTGGCTCCGCCATTTAAGCCGTTGCCCACCACTGCTGCAATGGTGACTTTGGGGATGTTTGCCGGAGTGGTGGCACTATTATGACTGGCGATCGCAGTATTAATAGCATCCCTTAAGTGCCCAGCCAACACTGCGGGATCCGTGGTGTCATCTGGAGCGCCACTTGTATCTACGGTATAAGATACCGAAACGCCGTTGATCGTAAAGTCGGCAGAACCTGCTCCTGCCATGACCGTTACTGTATTACCCGCTGCCAGGGTAGTCAAACGGGCTTCAACCCCCGCTGCGGCATTGTTAATTGCCGTGACGGCGTTACTTGTCTTCGTCATGGCCAAGCCGTAGTTTAAGGCTCCGCCATTTATACGGCCAATGCTACGGTCGTTTATCGATAATGTGCCAGCCGTTATGGTCTCGCTGGCCGTCTTGGCATCAACGGTGGTGTTAAGCAGGGTGGCATTATGGGTAAATTCTGTACTGGTCAGCCGATCAGAAAATTGCTTTAGTCCCACTCCCTGACTGTGCTGTTGGTTGACCTCCCTGATTAGGGAATTGGCCAGGGAGTTGAGGCGGCCCAGGTAATTATCCACGTCTCCTTCAGCTAATTTGTTGTTCATGCCTATCAGACCGCCAATGGCACCTCCCAGCTGATCGCCATTGGCGATAACGGCTGTCGTATTATTGCCAAGTGAATCAGTCTGCACCCAATGCAGCTTATTGTCTGTCCATTGCAGGTTCCATGACTCGTTGTTATTGACCAGGGAATGGCCATCGGAAAGCATGACGGTGTAGGCCCCGGTATTGGACTCAAAATAATTTACATTAACATAACCGGATAGAGTCTTTAATAAGTTATCTCTGGTGTCTCGAAGGTCATTTTGCTGCTGACGGGTTGTTTCTGATGAGGATATTTTTACGTTAATGTTAGCTATTTGTTTATTCAAATTGTTTATGTCTTGAATAGTTGAATTCATGCTCTCACTTATATTCTGCTTGGCTTGGGTGATGTCAGCAGACATGGAGTGAAATTGTTGGTTCAGAAGATCTGCTTTTTGTACCACTGTCTGGCGGGCGGAGCTCAGTTCAGGGTTGTTGGTGAGATCTTGCCAGGCACTCCAAAACTGGCTGATCAGGTCATTTACTGCCAGCCCGGGAACCTCATTGAACGTGGTTTCAATCACTCGCATGGAGTTTTGCTGGGTGGTAAGATCACTGATGTCGGAGTTTTGATCCATCAGTCGTTTGACCATGAATTGGTCATATTGTCGGATGACGGAGTCACTGCGAACCCCGTTGCCAAAGAAACCCGCTCGGTTAGGGGTGGCAATTGGAGTGGTTAACTCCAGCACCTGCCTGGTATAGCCGGGCGTATCCACATTGGCAATATTGTGGCCTGCCACGCTGATTGAGGCCTGGTGGGTCAGGAGTGCCTCTTTGGCTATATTTAGAACGGAGGATATGCTGGGCATACCGTTAGACCTCTTTACTTATTAGACTTGGTTGATTGGCGTTGTATTGTTTTCCTCGATGGATAGCGCCATAGGAACCTCCCTGTGGCGCAGGCTTGGTAATCAGCGAAATTGCTTCATTTAAACAGGTCAAAGTATCGTGAGTAAAACGCTTGTTGATCAGGTTCTGAGCCTGAATCTCCAGTCGTAACTGCTTGATATTATGACAGTATTGTTTGATCACTGTGCCCTGCTCGTTGGGTAAATGCGCGATAACTTTGGAAAGCGGCATCGGTGCTTGCGGGCTTTGGCCGATGCCGCTAATTTGAAGTTTGTTGGTTGCCTCTTGCAAATTTTGATCAAGATAATGCACCTTGATCAGCAGATTTTCCTTTTGTTTGCTGATTCGCAACAGATCCTGAGTCGCCATAACACGCAGGGCCTTATTCTCTTCCCGCAAAATGTCTACTATTTCCTGGGACAATTTCATATTGATCCCAAGATCTTCAACTAGATCCTCAAACGGTGTCTTGGTGTTGGTGTTCATGTTTTTTATACCTCTCTCCGGGGTTATCTGGCTGTATGTTTAATTTCACCGGAAATCTGTTTGTATAGCATGTTGGCAATTCCCATACCTTCACCGCTGGACAGGTTCCTGGCTAGTTGATCATCGTGCATTGAGTTGTACATATCCTCGGCGTATCCTGTCTTGAAGAGTCCGTCTTTGGGGACACTTTTACGCATGGCGGTCAGGAGTTGTTTTAACATGATGGCCTCAAAACCCTGGCAGGCCTTGTGCAACTTGGCCTCCTTAGCTTTATCGACAGAATTGGCCTCTGGCTTTAATGTTAATGTCGGGGGGGTTATCTTCATGTCAATGTCGGTTAGTTTTATATGATTTTTAATTCTGCCTGCATGGCACCTGCGGCCTTAATGGCCTGAAAAATAGCAATTAGGTCACGGGGGGCGGCACCAACTGAATTTAAGGCCCTTACCAATTCTCCGATGGTTACACCTGGTTTGATGGCGGTTAGTTTTGCCTGTTTTGATGAACCGCTGGCGCTGGTTATCTGGGCCGTCATTTTCTTCACCATTTCATCGGTCAGAATCTGACCGATCATATCTTTTGGAACAGGGGAGCCTGATGTCTCTGTCACCTGGATGCTTAGACTGCCATGTGCCAGGGCCAGCTCGCTGATCCGGACGTTCTCACCCATAACCACTGTGCCGGTGCGCTCATCGATAATGACTTTGGCGATGGAGTCGGGGTTGATCTCCAGGCTTTCCAGGCTGGCTAATAAGCTTATTTCTTTACCCTTAAACTGCGGCGGTACACGAACTGATACCGAGCCGCCGTCTTGAGCGACAGCATAGTCACCATTCAAATGATTGTTAATTGCCCTGGCCACTCTGGTTACGGTGGTGAAATCTGGATTTGCTAAGAGAATAGTTAATTTGTCCTTGTCATTTAAGGAGATCGGTACGTCTCTTTCCACTGTGGCGCCATCTGGAATACGGGCCACAGTGAGGTGGTTTACCTGTGATCCCTGCGGCTGCGCACCGATGCTTTTGAACCCGCCAATGCTAACCGGGCCCTGGGCCATGGCGTATATCTTGCCGTTTAGACCCTTTAGCGGGGTGGCGATTAAGGTACCGCCCTGTAGGGAGGATGCGTCACCCAGAGAGGAAAGGGTCACATCGATGGTTTGGCCGCTTTTGATAAAGGGCGGTAAATTGGCGCTTACCAGGACGCCTGCCACGTTTTTTACCTTTAGAGTTCCTTCATTGACTGGCATGCCCAAATTCTTCAGCATATTTGCCAGAGCCTGAGTTGTGAAGGCGGCTTTGTTACCGTCACCTGTACCATTTAGACCGACGATGAGACCGTAACCAATCAATTGGTTACCACGCACGCCCTGGACGGAGGCCAAGTCCTTTAAACGGACTGCCAAGGATGGGCTGGCGGTTAAGCTGCCAATAATGATAAATGAAATAAGGGTGATTGATTTTAGTAGTCGGCTCATTTTAAGTTTGGTTGGTTGTGGAGCTATTTTATTTTTGTATGAGAGGGGAAATCAGCTAAGGTTGGTATTACTGTTTCTGTTCTCATACCTTGAGTTACCTTCAATGTTCGTGCCATATAGTAAAATAATATATTTGTGTTGATAATGTGCCGATATTACGTGTTTTAAGCCAAAAACGGCGACGGTGCTGGTAGGAAAAAATTGCCTGCCACTTTGACAGGCGAAGTGAAGGAAGTAGGGGAGCGACAAACCCAAGAGACTGTGGACGATGCTCAAACGTGCCGTTCACTGAATTTGTTGAAGTGTCTAACACCCCACAAGGGGGTATCGGAGTCTACGCTTACCTCGTACCTTATAGATTCTTTTCAAAAAACACGAAAATAATCTGTAAGGTACTAATGGGCACTGTTACATCGTGCTGCTATGCGCCGCCAGTCGCGCCTTGTTGGCACGCCAAATCACTTCGTAATCCTGCGAGCTTTAAGGTTTACGGAGGCACTAGAATGGCCAGACAACATCGATAATATTTGACAACCAGCCGGGTTGTTGTTTTGAGCTTAATACGCCTATGCCATTATATTCGATGCGGGCATCGGCAATATGGGATGACAGGATGGAGTTGTCTTTCGCAACATCTTCCGGGCGGACAATTCCAGACAAAATGATATGCTGTGTTTCGTTGTTTACCCGCACCTCCTGATAACCACGGATCATCAGGTTGCCGTTCATGGAGACATCAATAACCCGGGCTGAGATAGTGGCGGTGACCTTACTGTCTCGCTTGGTTTCACCCTTACCGTGAAAGTCCTTGGAAAGATCGGCGTTCATACTGGTTAATGAAGGAATGTGGGTGGCGCCTCCCTTGCCGCGCAAGAGGCTCTCATAGCCAAAAAATGAGGAAACGCCGCCTTTAAGTGTTGAGTTATGTGAGGTTGTGGTCTCGGCATTTTTGTCGGCGCTGGAGTTCTCGATGATCTTTACCAGGAGAATGTCACCGATACTATGGGCTCGGCTGTCCTGATAAATATTTTTGCTGTTTGTGGTAAAGATGGCCCCGGCACTAGGTTGTGGCGTTTGCCTGTCCACTGTCGGCATACTATAGCGTTCCGGTAATATCGGCCCCTCCGTTATTTTGGGCTGCGTTTGAGCGGCGCAGCCAGCTAAAAACAGCACAAGAAACATCAGGATGTTAATTCTTTGCATGCTAATCTCCTTGAAAAATTTCACTTAGGACTATAAACGTCCTTTAATCCTGAATCGTGTCCAGCTAAAAATATGCCAGAATGACGGTTTTGGGGCTTGAAATAGTTCTAAATTGTGCCCGCAACTTTGTAGCCGGACACTGCTGATCCTTAATAGTTAAAATTCCACCTGCACTTCACTGGGGCTAATAACCCTAGCGTAGATTTCATGACGGCTCATCAAATTTTTAACTTGCACAATATCTCCCAGAGCGCCTGAGGTCTTTATTTGGCCTGCAGCCTTTATTGTTAAGGCACCGGAGCGAGCCAAAATAGATACCAGGGCGCCCCTGCTGACCATAGTTGGATTTTTAAGCAATCGTCCATAGAGAGTGGCTCCTGGCTGGAGGGTGGTCCTTAGTTCTCGGCCAATGACCAATTGTGGATCGGCTATAAAATCTGCCCCTAAAATGCTAATATTTTTCTGCACTATCTCCACATCATCCAGGGAGAGGATGGCGTGTCGTCTTAGGGCACGGCTCAAACAGACTACATTGCCAAATAGTTGAATATCCCCAGTCAATTTTACTTTTGCCTGCTCCTGTCCATTTACCCGAACTGCCAGCCAGACAATTTGTCGTCCTGATTGAGGGGGATTAGTATACGATCGTTGTCGTACCGCTGTTTGGGAAATTGTCTTGTAAGATATGGCACCCGCTGGAAGCTCTATTGTCTTGGGTTGGCTGCTGAAATTTACGATTTTCCGTTTCCTACCGTTATCTGCTCCCAGGGGTGAATTGTCCTTTAGAACCAGAGTGCTAAAAATTTCTTTAAAGTCGCTGGTGGAGATGACGCTGACAGGCGTCGTACTCGCTAAAGCCGGGAGCTGAAAAAGCATTATTAAAATTGTGGACAGTAGGATCTGCTGGGTATTTGGCGGGTTAATCCAGGTTTTCATAATAAGATTATCTCTTTAGAGTATTGGCGATTTCTAATAATTGATCTGCGGTAGTAATGGCCTTGGAGTTTACTTCGTAGGCTCGCTGGGTGATAATCAGGTTGACCATTTCTTCGGTGATATCCACATTAGAAGTCTCTAAAAAATGTTGAGCAATGGTGCCAACTCCGTTACTGCCTGGGTTGGCCTCGGTTGGGGGCCCAGAAGCTTCCGTCTCAATGTAGAGATTGCCGCCAACGCTTTTCAAACCGGCAGGATTTACAAATCTGTCCACGGTAAGCTGAACAGAACCAAGGGTCTGCTGAGCATTGTCTTTGGCCGTTAGCAGGCCACTGGAGTCAATCCCTAAATCGGTTGTACCGTCAGGGATCGCAAATTCCGGTTGCAGACGATTACCGTTGGAGGTCACGATATAGCCATCGGCATCTCTCTTGAAACTTCCGGCTCTCGTGTAGTATTCCGTACCATCTCTAAGAATTTTGAAGAAGCCGTCACCCTCGATGGCCATATCAAGGTCATTGCCGGTTTGGGTGAATTCTCCCTGGGTAAAGAGCTTTTGGACGGAGGTGACCCTGGAGCCGAGACCAACCTGAACTCCTGTTGGTACGGTGCCGCCGCCGACGGTTTCTGCCCCTACTGCTCGAAGCGACTGATAAAAAAGATCCTCAAACTGGGTTCGGCTCTTTTTGAAGCCCCCGGTATTAACGTTGGCTAAATTATTGGAAATTACATCCAACTGGGTCTGCTGGCCATTCATGCCGGTACGGGCAGAGTATAGCGCACGAATCATATTTCTCTCCTTCGCCTAAATTATTAGGTTGTTTCGAGTTATAAGGTACTTATACCCCTCGTGGGGTGTTAGCAAATTTTAGGTATGGCTAATAAGTTAATCTCGTCTCCAAAAGATGGGGGCTTAAAAAGTTACGTCAATTAGTTCGTCAGCCTGTCAAATTACCGACCCTGGAAATTGCTTGATGATCAAGATCGTCCATGGTTTGAATTGCCTTCTGCTGGGTTTGGTATGAACGCTGTAAATCAATCATTTCAGTCATCCCCTGAATTATATTGACATTTGAACCCTCCAGTGAGCCCTGCTGGATGTTTATGGTTGTGGCGGCCTGTTCTTTGGCGCTTCCTGGCTTTAATCTGAAGAGATTATTGCCTTCTTTCTCCAGGCTGTTTAGGTCGGAAAAATTAACCAGGCTTAACTTGTTTATGATTTGGCCATTGGCACTGATCTGCCCATCATGGGCGACTGAAATCTTGTCATTAGTTAAAGATATTGGGCCTCCGTCACCAATGACCAGGTTACCATCGGCGGTACTTAGTTGTCCGGTGTTGTTTAGGGTGAAATTGCCATTTCTGGTATAGCGGATTCCCTGGGGGGTTTGCACCTTAAAGAACCCCCGACCGTTAATAGCAAAATCGAGATTATTGCCGGTTTGGATAGCGGCGCCTTGTCTATGATCGGTGATTATCTTCATGGCCTTACCAACTCTTGGCTTGTTGTCAGCGGCCTTGAACATCATCTCCCAGAAGGTAATATCCTCTTTTTTATAACCTGTGGTATTGACATTAGCCAGATTATTGGATATCTGGTTCAGCCTTTGTTCCTGAGCCAGCATGGTTTCGGTACCCTCGGTCAGCCCGAGGCGATTTTTGATAAACACGCTCATCTCCCCTGTTGAATTTTGAGATTTTGGTTTCTATCTCTGCATCATACGTGCCAAGTAGTTTGAGGGCCAAGAAATGGTTTGAGGACGACACTGCCGTCGAACCTGGCCCTTTCTGTCCAGGGGGCTTCTGCCGCCTGAGGTTGGCGATGACTGAATGCCCAGCCTGGGCAGAATGGGGTTCATGATGAGCTGCATATGTGCACGATGCGCAATTGGCAAATGGAAATTTTTGCCTAGGAGGCTCTCTATTCTAGGACAGCCTCCTGGTTCTGGGAATTATTGTGATTTATTCAGGTGGGTTGTAATTTTGGTTGGTGCGGTAAATGAAGGCTAGAATCTCTGCTACCATTATGTATGTGTCCGGTGGGATGCTGTCATTGATATTGAGGCGTGATAATATTTCTACCAGATCACTGTCTGGGTGGATTGGGATATCGTTCTCTCGGGCCAGCGCAATGATCTTTTCGGCCATAAGCCCTGCTCCCTTGCCAATAACCGTGGGAGACGAGTCGTGCTCCTTGTCATAGCGTAGGGCAACGGCTTTTTTGAGAGATTTTTTTTGATCTGTCATTGCGCTAATGTTGTTATGCTCATGGTCAAGATAAATCGTAGATGTAAATCATCATTGACGGACCTGCGAAAATTACCCAAAAGGGGCATAGCAATCCGATCTGCTGCGTTGTCGCAATTTTTTAGGCACGAGGCGTACCATATGTATGGCCTCGCACCTAAAAAATCACTACGTTTCGGAGTCTCACTCTGTTCGCTTACCTAGTACCTTTATAAATTCTTTTCTAAGAAACGGTAAGCGGAGCGAAGTGTAGACTCCGAGAAAACAATCTGTAAGGTACTAAAGTAGTATGAAATTTGAACAAAAATTGCAACCAGCGATTTTTCTGCGGCGATATAAACGCTTTTTGGTGGATGTCATATTGCCTGACGCCCGCCAGATCACCGTTTATTGTCCTAACACGGGGCGCATGACCACCTGCTTGCGGGAGGGGTGTGATGTTTTGTTGTCCCTGTCAGATAACCCGAAGCGCAAATATGAGTACACTTTGGAACTTACCAGGCCGGGCTCTTGCTGGGTAGGGGTGAATACAGGCCGAACTAACGCTCTGGTTTTAGAGGCCTTGCGTAAAGGGCAAATCCAGGAACTTAATTTTACAAAGATACAGGCAGAAATTAAGGTGTCTGCAAAAAGTCGGCTTGATTTTCTCCTCCATAATGACGATGATATGACTTACGTTGAGGTAAAAAATTGTACCTTGGCTCAGGACGGCATGGCTATGTTTCCGGATGCGGTTACGGTCAGAGGGGCTAAGCATATTCGGGAGTTGATGCATCTGCGAGAAGCTGGCCATGGGGCAGTAATATTTTTTTGTGTGCAGCGGGCGGACGCTAATTGTTTTGTGCCTGCTGACCACGTTGATAGTGCGTATGGTAAAGTCCTCAGGCAAGCGGTGCTGGAGGGAGTGTTGGCCTTGGCCTATCAGGCTGATGTTCGGCCAGACGGTATTGACATCGTAAAACAGTTACCAATTAATCTTTGATGAACTCGCAAAAAGTCTCGGGATGGTTAAGTAAAAAGTCCCCAATCCCGTCATCCCGCACAGGCGGGGATCCATAATATATTGAGACTACTGGATTTCCGTTTCTGCGGGAATGACGAAGAATAAGAGAATTATAGTTTTTACGAGTCCATCAAAGTTAGAAGATAGAAAAAGGGGTTAATGAAAGACGAAAAACGCAAGGCCGTAGTTTTATTAAGCGGCGGACTTGATTCAACTACTGTTTTGGCTATTGCCGACAAAGAGGGCTATGACTGCTATTGTTTAAGCTTCTCCTATGGTCAGCGTCAGCTAGTGGAGCTGGCCAGGGCTAAGGAAACCGCCAAACGGTATGGGGCATCCAAACATCTGGTTCTGGAGCTTGGCTTGGACAAAATTGGCGGCTCGGCCCTTACTTCTGATCTTGAGGTGCCCAAGTCTGATGGCGTGGCCGCCAGTCTGACTGCTGAAAACGATATTCCTGTAACCTACGTTCCTGGTCGGAATACGATATTTTTATCTTATGCCATGGCTTGGGCAGAGGTGCTTGGGGCTTGGGATATTTTCATTGGGGTAAATGCCATGGATTATAGTGGCTATCCTGATTGTCGTCCTGAATATCTGCAAGCCTTTTCTGCTTTGGCTGATTTGGCCACCAGGACTGGCGTGCACGGCGCAAAATTATCGATTCATGCCCCGTTATTAACCTTCAGTAAGAAGGAAATTATTCAGAAGGGCATGGCTTTGGGTGTCGATTATGGACTGACCCATAGCTGCTACGATCCCAATGAGAGCGGTGTTGCTTGCGGTAGATGCGAAGCTTGTCACCTACGTCTGAAAGGATTTGCTGAGGCTGGATTATCTGATCCTGCGGTTTACGCACAGGTGGGAGGGCAGCACAATGTCTGAAATAGATTTGCTGCATCCCGGTCATCTCTTTATGATTGGTCTTCCCCAACCGGAACTTGACGATTCCACTCTGCAATTAATTCAAGAAAAATCGGTTCATAATTTCATTATTTTTCGCCGCAATGTGGTGGATCGTGAACAAATGGCTAAGCTTTGCGCCTCTCTGGTAAAGGCTTGTCTGGCCCAGGGCTTGCCCCATCCCATCATCTCTATCGATCAGGAGGGCGGTCAGGTGGCGAGATTGCCTCTACCATTCTCGCAGTTTCCTGAACCTCGTACCTTAGCTGAAGAAGGCAACCCTGAGGCAGCACTTGCTGAATATGCGGCGGTATGTGCCCTAGAGCTCCGGGGGGTCGGCGTGAATATGAATCTTGCCCCGGTTTTGGATATTTGTGCGGCGGGGCAGGGCCTGTTTATGGAACGGCGTTGTTTTGGTGACGATCCTCAAAGGGTTGCGGCGTTGGGGCGTGTGGTGATTACTGGTTTGCAGAATGCTGGAGTGGCAGCCTGTGCCAAACATTTTCCGGGTCTTGGGGCGGCGGTGCTTGATCCGCACCTGGATTTGCCAGTTGTTGACTTGGATGTCGAGCATTTTGAGAAGGTCGCTATGGCTCCTTTTCGGATGGCGGCCGAAATCGGGGTGGCGGCCTTTATGACTTCGCATGCGGTGTATAGTAATTTTGCACCGAATATTCCTGGGACTTTGTCTTATCAAGTGGTTGGTGATTTGGTGAGGGGGTGTTGTCGGTACGAAGGATTAATTATTACCGATGATCTGGAAATGGGTGCTATTGAAAAATTTATGTCCTTCCCCCAGGCGGCTTTGCAAGCCCTGTTGGCTGGGGCAGATATTTTGTTGGTATGTCACGAACATGATAAGGTAAGGGCTGCCATGGCCGCTTTAGAGACTGCTTTGCGAGATGGCGTTTTTGACGCAGGTCGTATAGAAGATTCATTGGCTCGTCAGGCTAAGGCACTTATTCTCGTTGGGGATTATTGATTTTGGCTAAAATTTTTGGCCGGTCAGGAAAAATGCAGATGGAATAAAAATTGTCATTTACGGGGAATATTGTGGTAAGATATTCTACAAAGGATGTTATGGAATAAGTTCATTTCATGACACCATAAAACATTAATATGGAGGATTTCTATGGAGCTACAGGTAGAAGGCCGCAATCTTGAAATTAGGAAATCTTGGCAGGAAAAAATAGAGACGGAGAAAGAACGCTTGGGACGGCATCATCCGGCCCTGGTTCATAGTCTCCGGATAACTATTGCGGACACTAAGCACCATAAGGAGGGTGGTTACGAATTACAGTTGGTAGCATCGGTTCCCAATGACACTGTAGTTGTTAAACGGAAGGGCGATAAAATTCGCGCTATGTTGGGAGATGCATTTGATACTTTGGGCTTGCAGTTAAAAGAGTTGCAGCGTAAAAGGCGGCAGACCAATAAAGCACCTACGGATGAAGCGCAGTCAGCAAATAATGAAGGCGTTGTAAAAAAGGTTGTCCCTTATGAGGCTTACGGATTTATCGCAACCAGCGACGGTCGGGAAGTGTATTTTCATGAGAATGCCTTGAAAGACATGAAAATTGATCAAATTGCCGAAGGAGATCTGGTGAAATTCGGTGAGGCTGAAGGCGATAAGGGGCCATGCGCCGCCTGGGTACGCTCTGCTTAACGATTATCGTATATCCATAAATTATCGTGAACTAAAAATAAGTAATAAAGCCTGCGGGGGATTTCCTCTGTGGGCTTTATTTGTTAAATGATGGCAGGTTAAAAAAATGACAAATGTAAAACAAATTGATATTGGCCCACAATATTTGGAATTGGCTGAAAAAGAGATGCTGCGGAGGATTGTGATCCGAAAAAAGGAGTTGGCATCACAATTGATGATTCTATGCCATCATTATCAACAGGATAATGTTTTTAATTTTGCTGACTATACCGGTGATTCCCTTAAACTTGCTAAAAATGCGGCCGCTGGTGACCGGAAGTTTATAATTTTTTGTGGAGTGCATTTTATGGCCGAGTCCGCAGATATCCTGACTTCAGATGAACAGGTTGTTATTCTGCCTGATCTTACGGCGGGCTGTTCCATGGCGGATATGGCCAGCAGTACTGAGGTTGAAGGGGTGTGGCAGGAATTAGCGCAGCTGATGAATGTTGCGGCAATTACTCCTATTACTTATGTGAATTCATCTGCCGGTCTTAAGGCCTTTGTCGGTGAACATGGTGGCTCGGTGTGCACCTCGTCAAACGCTGAGCGGGTATTGGCCTGGGCTTTGAAGCGTGGTGAGAAGGTTTTTTTCTGTCCGGATGAGCATTTAGGACGTAATTCGGCTCATGCCCTGGGGATTCCAACTGATGAAGTAGTCTTGTGGAAGCGAGGTGAAAAAATGGGTGGAAACAGTAATGAGGCGCTGCAAAAGGCTAAGGTGATTCTCTGGGATGGTTATTGCACGGTGCATATGCAATTTTCTGCGGCGCAAATTGAGCAGCTACGGCGGGATGATCCGGAGATCAAAATTATTGTCCACCCAGAATGCCGTCAGGAGGTGGTACAGGCTGCCGATCTCTATGGTTCCACGGAGATGATTATCAAGGCTGTTGCCGAGTCACCGGCTGGCAGCAGTTGGGCGGTTGGCACCGAAATTAATTTGGTTGAACGTCTAGCTAAACAGTTCCCTGATAAAAAAATTCATTCCGTCTCAAATGTGGCCTGTAAATGCTCGACAATGTACAGGGTTAATCCCGCTCACCTGCTCTGGGTCCTTGATAATTTGGCGGCAGGTAAGGTGGTGAACCAGATAACGGTGGATAGTCGTACCGCCAAGTTGGCCAAGATTGCTCTTGAGCGTATGCTTATCATTTAATTTTTAGTATGATGGCCAGAACTTTTCCGACTTAACACTCACGAACTCAAGGTTTGGCAAAATCAGACAGGTTAGTTGACCGCCGTAAACCGCACCGGTATCAATACCAATTTTATGTGGTGTTATAAGGGGTTGCGGGTGAACGGTGTGACCGTAAATTATCTTTTTCCCCCAGTCTATATCTACGCCGTTTGTATCTCTTGCCCACAAAAGCCACTCCTTATTTTGACGGCTCAAATGCACTCCTGGCTCCAGACTGGCGTGGACGTAGATGTAGTTGTCATCTTCCCAGTAGGTAAGTAATTCCTGAAAAAAATGTTGATGCTCTGCTGGAATGTGGTAGCCCGGTGCTTCTTTCTCGTCAGCGTAACTTCGCAGGGTCTCACGACCGCCATTTTTGCGGTAGGTGTCCCCGTCTTGGCCAGCCAAAAAATCCATCAGCATTTGCTCATGGTTGCCCATTAGCGTGATTATTCGTGGGAATTGCGCCTTTAGTGAAATTATTTTCTCTACTACCTGCCGGGAATCAGGGCCTCGATCAATATAGTCCCCCAGGAATATAATGTTGTCTATTGCAGAGTTGGGGGAAATTTTTTTAAGCAGCTGATCAAGGGTGCTTGCACATCCATGAATATCCGCAATTACAAAAGTTTTTGACATTTTTTAGTATCGTTGGTGGTAGCTTTCGTGATTTATATCCCCCTCAAGGGGTACTAACACACCCCACGAGGGGGTATCGGAGTCTACGCTTACCTAGTCCCTTAATAAATTCTTTTCTAAAAAACAGGTAAGCGTAGACTCCGAGAAAACAATC